>CAMYJF010000024.1 GCA_947258555.1 uncultured Eudoraea sp.
CTCGGGGCCAAATCATCAACGCCACCCTGGTGGACACCGAAGAATATAATATGCTTACCGGAAATGACCTGGGGAGTACCCTCAGGGGCTTCTATGTCGAAGGAGGATATAATCTTCTGCCCCAAACGAAAAGGCAGAAACTCTTTGCTTTCCTTCGCTATGAACAATTTGACACCCATGCAGATACAGCCGGTGACCTGCCTGTCAATGAAGCCTATGACCGAACGGATGTTACAACGGGATTAACGTACCACATAGCACCTGGGGTCGTAGTAAAAGGAGATTATCAGTTCCGTACGAATTTACTGGATGATAGTGATGTCCCTAATCGGTTGAATTTTGGAATAGGGGTGTGGTTCTGAAGCTGGTTATCTAATGATCATATAGAATTATTCTAAATTAATACATTTGTGTGTATGGGACTAGTTTCGAAATTATTTTTAATCCTTCTTCTCATAGTAGAATTACCCAGTCCGTCTGGGTGGATGGGAAAATTGGATAAAAAGATCCACAAGGAGATTCAAAAAACTTTTGAATCTGCCCTATACACTTTAGAACCCATTGAAATTCCCGAAAGACTCAATAGCGAATTACCTGCAGCTATGAAACGCGGTTTCCGCAAGATCAGAACCAGTGAGGCTCTTTTAGGGTATGTCTTCGTTGGTTTTGCACCAAGTAAAACGGCCAAATATGATTATCTCGTATTATTTGACTCAAATGCTCGGGTCGTACATGCCAAAGTGTTGGTATACAGGGAAGAATATGGCGGAGAGATTGGCAGTAAGCGCTGGCTTCGCCAATTTCATGGTAAGGATGGGAATGACCGTGTTGATCACGAAACCAATATCGATGCCATTTCTGGTGCTACGATTTCTGTCCGATCAATGACCATTGCCATGGATAAATTATTGCAATCTGTAGGAATGCTCCAAAAGAAAGGAATATTATGATGAATTTCCATGGATACCTTCCTTCCTTACCACGGGGTATTCGCTTATTCTTAAGTGCTTTTATTGTCATTCTTTCTATAGGTTTCTACACCGGACTCCTATTTGTATCTCAAACAGAATCTATGTCCTCTGATGGTGTAGTAGAGAATTATTTGGGAAATGAAGACAAGCCTGAAGCGGAGATCATGAAGTTTAAAAAGAGCGAACGTGAAATGCTAAATATTGTACATACGCATGTGCTTTCCATTTCCTTTATTTTTTTTATGCTCGGTATCCTCGTTTGGGGTACTACATTATCTGAACCGTTAAAACGATTCTTGACCATTGAGCCTTTTGTATCCATCCTCCTTACATTTGGCGGAATATACCTAATGTGGAAAGGAATCCTCTGGATGAAATATGTAGTTCTAATCTCTGGCGCCTTTATGACAGCTACATTCATTGTAGCATCTCTTATTGTTTTATATCAACTCCTTGTTCCGGTAAATGGTCATAATAGTTAAAGTCCAAAACACCTTAGATTTAATGTAGTATATTTGCTCGCAATTAAGATGTAATTGCAATGGACTCCCACCAAACTAAGATCCTGGGTCAAGGCTTAACTTATGACGATGTACTCCTCGTCCCGGCCTACTCCGAAATCCTGCCCAGAGAAGTAGACATTACCACTCAATTCACGCGTAATATTCGAATCAATGTGCCAATTGTTTCTGCGGCCATGGATACGGTAACAGAATCGAGAATGGCCATAGCCATGGCTCGGGAAGGCGGAATAGGTGTGCTTCATAAGAACATGACGATCGAGGATCAGGCCATTAAGGTGAGAAAGGTAAAACGCGCCGAAAGCGGCATGATCATGGACCCGGTAACTTTGCCAAAAGATGCCTTGGTCGGCGATGCCAAAATGGCTATGGCAGAACATAGCATTGGCGGAATTCCTATTGTCAATGGAAATCGACAGCTTATCGGAATCGTTACCAACAGGGACCTCCGTTTTGAAAAGAACAATGAACGTCCGATAGCTGAGGTAATGACTACAGAAAATCTCGTCACAGTAGGGGAGGGGACTTCTTTGGATGAGGCCGAAGTGATCCTTCAGGAACATAAGATCGAAAAACTCCCTGTGGTCAATCCCTCTAATGAATTGGTCGGCTTGATCACTTTTAGAGATATTACTAAACTGTCCTTAAAACCAACTGCGAATAAAGACCATTATGGCCGATTGCGCGTTGCTGCAGCATTGGGGGTTACCGAAGATGCAGTAGAACGAGCCGGAGCGCTCGTTAAATCGGGTGTTGATGCCGTTGTCATTGATACGGCCCACGGCCATACCAAAGGGGTGGTTGATGTTTTGAAGAAAGTAAAAAAAGCTTTTCCGGATCTGGAGGTCATTGTAGGTAATATTGCCACAGGAGAAGCGGCAAAATATTTGGTTGAGGCAGGAGCAGATGCTGTAAAAGTAGGAATAGGCCCGGGATCTATTTGCACGACACGAGTTGTAGCCGGAGTAGGCTTTCCTCAATTTTCAGCCTTATTGGAAGTTTCCGCTGCCATCAAAGGAAGCGGTGTGCCAATCATCGCCGATGGTGGAATCCGGTATACTGGTGATATCCCTAAAGCGCTTGCGGCAGGAGCAAATACTGTCATGCTTGGTTCCCTTCTGGCCGGTACGAAGGAATCCCCCGGAGAAACTATTATTTATGAGGGTCGAAAGTTTAAATCTTACCGGGGCATGGGCTCCGTTGAGGCTATGACTAAGGGAAGTAAAGATCGGTACTTCCAGGATGTGGAAGACGATATTAAAAAATTAGTTCCTGAAGGGATAGTAGGACGTGTACCCTATAAAGGGGAGTTGTATGAGAGTATCCATCAATTTATTGGAGGGCTACGTGCCGGAATGGGCTATTGCGGAGCCAAAAGTATATTGGACCTTCAGGATAGGGGCAAGTTCATAAAGATCACAGCCAGCGGAATTGCCGAAGGGCATCCACATCACGTGACGATCACCAAAGAATCTCCGAATTACAGCAGGTAATTATTTCTGACCGGAATAGGTCTTCCAGTCTTTTTCTTTAAATATATTGTCCCCGAAATACCTGGCGATATTCAGGAAAGGTTCAGGCTTCTGATAGCCCGGAACCGGAGTGATCAGGTTCATTTTCTCATCCATAAAAACCACCGTTGGATAGCTTAGCCGGCCTCGCATAATTGTAGCTGCCAATTCATGGTATCCACGACGTCCGGAAGCAATAAATTTGAAAGTGCGCCCTTTATACTCGATATTTTCTTTTGCCTCACCATCTAACTTGACCATCAGGAAATTTTCCATCATGTAATCGGCTACTTCGGCATTTTGAAAAGTATCCTTGTCCATACGCTTGCACCATCCGCACCAGTCTGTATACACATCCACAAAGACTTTCTTTTCCGTGCCTTGTGCTACTATCTCTGACGCCTCATCCCAGCTTAGCCATTGGACTTGCTGTGCCTGTAAGGTAAATGTCCCAAGACAAAGGAATAAAAGTAAAGTTGCGGCTATCACATTTCGAATCATAATTCCGGAGTTTTAAAGAAAACAGTCAAGAACTGTACCAAATGTAACGTAAAAATTCAGTCGATATTTCTGTTTTAACGTGATTTGGAGTGACTTTAACGAATAATTTCCATTAAAACTGTGTACCGATATCGATCTGATTGTGTTTGAGGTCTTCGTAGGTCTCCCTTTTGCGTATTAGTTGGGCTTCTCCCTTATGCCATAATACTTCGGCAGGACGATATCGGGAATTATAATTGCTCGCCATAGCAAAGCAATAGGCTCCGGCATTGCTAAAGGCGAGAACATCGCCTTCTGAAATTTCGCCAATTCGTCTGTTATTCGCGAAAGTATCTGTTTCACATACATAGCCGACCACTGAATAAAAACGCTCTTTCCCTCCCGGGTTCGAAAGGTTTCGTATATCGTGATAGGATCCATAGAACATCGGTCGGATCAAATGATTGAATCCGGAATCAATGCCGGCGAAGACAGTAGAGGTTGTTTGTTTTACTACATTGACCGCAGCAAGAAAATATCCTGCTTCACTAACGAGGTATTTTCCAGGTTCAAAGGCAAGTGTCAACGATTTTCCATACTCCTCACAAAATTCATTGAAGCGTTTTCCTAATTTTTTCCCCAACTCTTCAATATTCGTTTGAATATCCCCTTCTTTATAAGGTACTTTAAAACCACTTCCAAAATCAATGAATTCCAGATCCTTAAATTGTTTTGCCGCATCAAAAAGGATCTCACTAGCATAGAGAAAGACATCTATATCCAGGATATCACTGCCCGTATGCATGTGAATGCCATTTATCTTAAGGTCTGTCAGCTTGGCAATTCTCAAGATGTGGGGTAGCTGGTGAATGCTGATACCAAATTTTGAATCGATATGGCCCACTGAGATCTTGGAATTACCTCCGGCCATAACATGTGGGTTGATCCGGATGCAAACAGGGATCTCCGGATGTTTGCTTCCAAACTGTTCCAGAATGGACAGGTTATCAATATTTATCTGTACACCGAGGGCAGCGGCTTCTTCCAATTCTTCCAACGAAACGCCATTAGGCGTAAAAATGATCTCATCTGCACGAAATCCGGCGTCGAGTCCAAGTCGGACTTCCTGGATCGAAACCGTATCCAAGCCACATCCCAGGTGCTTCATAAAACGCAAAATACTTAGGTTAGAGAGTGCCTTGGCGGCATAATTTACCTTCAGGGATCCTACTTTGCCAAAGGCCTTGGTGAGTCGGTCATATTGCTTTTGGATCTTCGCGCTGTCGTAAACATATACAGGGGCGCCAAATTCTGTGGCAATAGCCAAGAGTTCTTTTGCTTTCATCGATTCAAGCTTTTGAACAAATCTAGGACGTATCCCATTGCTGTACAATAATTTTCCAAGGATTTCAAAGCAATATTGCTCATTCTCAAAATCTCGATAGATGTAGTGAGAATCTCGTAATCTTGTACGGGTATTTTTGCCTATATTTCCCCTATGAAATTGCCGCTCTTCCCGTTACAAACCGTCTTTTTTCCCGGAGAAACAGTGCCGCTGCATATTTTTGAAGACAGGTATAAGGAATTGGTCAATGATTGCCATAAGGAATCCCTGACGTTTGGCATTCCGGTTTACATCGATGAACAGATCGCATATGGTACAGAAGTGCAGCTTGTTGAAGTAGTGACCACGTATGAGAGTGGTGCCATGGATATTGTTTGTGTAGCCCGCCAAGTATTCAGGGTAAATAGTTTTGAGGCCACTATGGGAGACAAACTTTACCCCGGCGGTGAGGTACAGTTTTTAGACAATATTAATGACGGGGATCTACGCTCCAAGGCTTATGTAGTCGATCGGATCAAGGAACTATATGATCTTATGGGGGTTGACTTTAGCGAGATTTCTCCTAAAAAGTTCAACAGCTATCAATTAGCCCACAAGATGGGACTCTCCTATCAGCAGGAATATCAACTTCTTCAATTGGCTAAGGAAAGTGAGCGCTTGTCATTTATACGCACCCATTTAGATGTTACAATACAAGTACTCCAGGAAGTTAACAGGACGAAAGACATTATAGACATGAATGGGCATTTTCGAAATTTTGATCCGCTCGATTTTAAGGATTTTGAGGTCTGATCAAAAGCCGGCATTCCACTAGTGTATGTGATGTCCGTTATGTATTTTTGCAAGCAAATTTTAGTATATGAATCTCCACGAATATCAAGGTAAAGAAATACTGGCCAGCTTTGGCGTGCGCATTCAACGAGGAATGGTTGCTCATAATGCACAGGAAGCTGTAGAGGTTGCAAAGCGACTAACCCAGGAAACGGGCTCGGAATGGCACGTAATAAAAGCCCAGGTTCACGCAGGTGGACGTGGTAAAGGCGGAGGCGTGAAGATTGCTAAAAACCTTGAGGAAGTGGAACAAATAGCCGGTCAGATCATAGGAATGGATCTTGTTACACCTCAGACACCGCCCGAAGGGAAACGTGTTCATCAGGTGCTGATCGCTGAAGACGTATACTATCCGGGCGATAACGAACCGGAAGAATACTATATGTCTGTACTCCTCAACCGGGCCACAGGAAGAAATATGATCATGTACTCTACCGAAGGCGGGATGGATATAGAAGAGGTTGCCGAAAAGACACCGCATCTGATTTTTAATGAAGAAATTGATCCAACTATTGGACTCATGCCTTTCCAGGCCAGGAAAGTTGCCTTTAACCTGGGCTTATCTGGGATGGCATTTAAGGAAATGACCAAATTCGTTACATCGCTTTACAAAGCATATGTTGAGAGTGATTCCAATCTTTTTGAGATCAACCCGGTCTTAAAAACCTCAGATGACAAGATCATGGCTGTTGATGCCAAAGTTTCCATAGACGATAATGCCTTATACCGAAGGCCTGCTTATGCCGAAATGCGTGATCTAAGGGAGGAATCTGCCATTGAAGTAGAGGCTCGTGAAGTGGGGTTGAATTATGTGGATCTTGAGGGTAACGTAGGTTGTATGGTCAATGGGGCGGGATTGGCAATGGCCACAATGGACCTTATAAAAATGGCTGGTGGAGAACCTGCTAACTTCCTTGATGTAGGAGGTACGGCAGATGCTAAACGGGTGGAAGAAGCCTTTAGAATTATTCTGAAGGACCCGGCCGTTAAAGCCATCCTGGTCAATATTTTCGGGGGCATTGTCCGCTGTGACAGGGTAGCCCAGGGAATTGTAGATGCCTATAAGAATATGGGCGACTCCATTAAAGTCCCTATCATAGTCAGACTCCAGGGAACCAATGCAGAAATGGCAAAAGAGATCATTGATAATTCAGGTCTTGCCGTGCATTCTGCAGTACAATTCCAGGAAGCTGCAGACAAGGTAAAAGAGGTTCTCGCTTAACCTAAACAGATACTTTTTAAGGTTAATTGATATGTAAAGTTGGCTTCGCTCTCTTGTGGCCAGCTGAATTTCTTATTGTCCAATTCCACATATGCTTTGTGTTGGTGAAGATCCCGCTAGGGATTGATTAAAGTTATGTTAAACGGTGAGTTTAATGTAACATTGATATTTCTGAGGCGTCTTTATAAACATAACATCAATCTTAAAACAATCAATGTCATGAAAAAAGTCAGTCTATTATTAGTGGTGGTCTGTTTACTAGCCGCCGGAAGTTTGTATGCCAACAACGAAACTTTAAAAGATCCAAAAAAGGAACTTAGCCAACAGATCGATGCGCTCCTTGACAATTATGAATACGAGGTAGCAGAAGATATTACAGCTGTGGTAAAGTTTACGTTAAATGCCGATCAGGAGATTGTCATTCTTACTGTGGAGACCAATGATGATTCTTTGGAAGCCTATCTAAAAGGTCGATTGAATTACGAAAAAGTAGAATTGGAAAATTTTAAAGAAGGTCGAACGTATACAGTTCCCGTCCGAATTACCAATTCCTAAGCTCTAGTGGGGTCCTGGTACTTCGAATGACGCCGGAAACGCAGATAGAATTGCGGAGTACCAGGATTTTTTTCTTCAAATACGCCATCCAACACTATATTTCTTTTCTTCTTGTAAATATGCTATCCTCCTGCATATTTTTTTCAATTAGTTATAAGCATTCCCGACAATTTGACACGTTAAGCCCTATAAAATAGGACAAAACGACATACAACTACTAATGGTATACACTTTGACTATACTCATGTAAAGTGAATTAGTTTTAGTAATAAAAAGTATATATCATGAGTCTAGTAAAAAGAAATAGGTTGTTTTTTCCAAACATGGAGGATTTCTTAGGACCGGATTGGTTTGGAGGAATTTCTAACGAGTTAAACACACTTCCTGCGGTAAATATCAGGGAAACTGAAAAGAATTTTGAACTTGACCTGGCCATCCCTGGTCAGAAGCGTGAAGATTTCAATATAGAATTGGATGAGCAGGTGCTTACCATTTCTATGGATCATAAAACAGAAGATGAATCAGTTACTGATTCATACACGCGAAAAGAGTTTTCATATTCTTCATTCCGTAGATCGTTCACACTACCCGATTCCATTGATGAAGGTAAGATAGACGCTGCTTATGAGGAAGGGATCTTACGAATTACGCTTCCTAAGAAGGAGGAAGCTTTACCCAAGCCAAAGCGATTGATTAGCATTGGTAAATAAGAGATACTTATGAATGTCCCGCCTAACGGGATTTCATGTAGTTGGTTTGTTGAGTTGGTTAGTTAGGAGAGCGCCCCTGTTAGTATCTGCTAAGCTTGGGGCGCTTTTTTATAGTTCTTTTTGAAGCATTTTTATCTCATCACGCAGCTTGGCTGCGTGCATGAAATCAAGATCTTTGGCCGCTTTTTCCATGGTCTTACGCTTGTCGCGTATCAATTTTTCTTTTTGTTCTTTAGTCAGATATGCGATGTCTGGTTCCGCAGCACGTAGCTCTTCTTTTTCGAAATGAAAGGTAGAGACTGAGTTTTTTGCCAGGACATTGTCCAGGCTTTTCTTTAAGGCCGTCGGTGTAATGTTGTTCTCCTCATTGTAAACCAATTGTTTTTCACGCCGGTAATTGGTCTCATCAATGGTTTTTTGCATACTGTCTGTGATCTTATCTGCATACATTATGGCCTTCCCATTAAGATGCCTGGCTGCCCTTCCTACTGTTTGAGTCAGGGAGCGGTTGCTTCTCAAAAAACCTTCTTTGTCTGCATCAAGGATGGCAACAAGGGATACTTCCGGCAGATCCAGACCTTCACGAAGTAAATTAACTCCGATCAACACATCAAAGATGCCCTTCCTGAGGTCCTGCATTATTTCTACACGCTCGAGCGTATCCACATCACTGTGAATATACCGACATCGTACCTGAATCCTGGAAAGGTATTTGGCCAATTCTTCAGCCATGCGTTTCGTGAGGGTTGTCACCAAGGTACGTTCATCAAGCTCAACTCGTTTTTGGATCTCTTCCACCAGATCATCGATCTGGTTCAAACTTGGGCGGACTTCAATATCGGGATCCAGTAGCCCTGTCGGTCTGATCACCTGCTCAACATAAACTCCCTGGGATTGCTGTAATTCATAATCTGCTGGAGTAGCACTCACATATATCACCTGATTTTGCAGAGCTTCAAATTCTTCAAATTTTAAAGGCCTGTTATCCATAGCAGCAGGAAGTCGAAATCCATATTCTACCAAATTCTCTTTTCTGGAACGATCTCCACCGTACATGGCATGCACTTGTGGTATGGTTACATGGCTTTCATCTACGACCATTAAATAGTCGTCCGGGAAATAATCCAGAAGACAAAAAGGTCGGGTTCCGGCTTCCCTGCCATCAAGATATCTCGAATAATTTTCAATCCCCGAGCAGTAGCCCAATTCTCTGATCATTTCAAGATCAAAATTGGTTCGCTCTTCTAATCTTTTGGCTTCCAATGGCTTAGCAATATCTTTAAAGTAATCTACTTGTTGGACCAAGTCATCTTGTATCTGATGTATGGCATGCTGTAAGATATCTTGAGAGGTGACAAATATATTGGCCGGATAGATCGTAAGCTGATCAAATCGCTCTAGTTTTTTATTCTTATACGGATCAAAAGATTCTATCTCTTCGATCTCATCTCCAAAAAAGTGAATGCGATACGCATGATCCGCATAACCCGGAAAAATATCCAGCACATCTCCTTTTATCCTGAAATTTCCATTCCTGAAATCAGCTGTGGTCCGCGAGTAAAGTCCTTGTACCAATTGATGCATCACTTGTGTGCGTGCAATTCGTTGCCCTTCCTGCAGCTTCACTACATTCTTTTTAAACTCCATGGGATTTCCAATTCCATAAAGGCAAGAAACAGAGGCTACCACTAATACATCTCTCCGACCGGATAGAAGGGAAGAGGTCGTACTCAATCGGAGTTTTTCAATATCCTCATTGATGGAGAGGTCTTTTTCAATATAGAGTCCGGTTGTAGGTATATAAGCCTCCGGCTGATAGTAATCGTAATAGGAGACAAAATATTCGATAGCATTGTCTGGAAAAAAAATCTTGAATTCAGAATACAATTGGGCAGCAAGCGTCTTATTATGTGCTAATACCAGTGTGGGCCGTTGTATTTCCTGGATCACATTGGCCACGGTGAAAGTCTTGCCGGAACCGGTGACACCAAGAAGGGTCTGATACGGCTCTCCTTCATGGATCCCTTCCACCAATTGCTGGATTGCTTCCGGCTGATCCCCTGTAGGCTTAAAATCTGAAACGACTCTGAATTTCATAGAATAGATGAAGTGTCAAAAATACGAAAGTTGGTGGAGCACCGAATGTGTTTTGGTGTTCTAATTAGCGCTTCAAGGTGAAAAATCCCACCAGGGGTTTTTTATCCCCGATCATAGCTTTGAACCAATAGGTAGTAGCGGGCAGGGGCCGACCGTTAAAAGTGCCATCCCAACCTTGTGAAAGGGGGTCGATCTGGGCCATTAGATTACCAATACGATCAAAGATCATAATGCCATCCAGGTTGATCTCCGTAACACCCAGGGGAGGAACAAATTGCCAGTAGTCATTAATGCCATCACCGTTGGGTGTGAAGAAAGGCGGAAACCCTTCCGGCCTGATATCCGGGCTAAATCGCTCTTCTACAATTCCACATCCATTTTTATCTCTTATGTATATCGTATAGGCGCCAATAGGCAATCCGCTAAACGTATTGCTATCCTGATAGGGACCGCTGCTGCCATCGATGGCAAATTCATAATCACCAATGCCGGAAACCAGCACCGTAAGTTCCAGGCCTGCAGCAGCATCCTGGGCTATGAGACCATCAATTATAGCAAATTCAGAAGAGACGACATCGAATTCCTGAGAGGAGAGGCATTCAATGGTTGTACCCAGTTGGTCTATATAATTATAAGCTTCATACCTGTAAGATCCTTCTTCTAATAGGGATACTTCATTGGTTTCAGAAATGAGTACATCCGGACCATAATCGAAGGTCTGGTACCAGCGATATCCATCTGCTGTATCATCTGTTGAAATAACAAATGGCGATTCGTTTTGGCAAAAGGAGACAAGTTCCGGGAAATCTATTTCAGGGCTATAGCTGACAAAATCATCCAGATTTGGATCATAATAGGGTCCGCAACCCAACAAGGTAGAAAAAGTCTCCTGGCCACATCCAATGGCTTCCCCGGCAGAATTATAAGGAACTATTTTGATAAAGAATACTTTGTTAGGCAGGAAGTCGATCACAAATGTTGAATTGGTCGTAAATGAAACATTGTCCAGGACGTTTGCATTGAAAGGTGAATCACCAATAGTCACCCTATAGCCATCTGCATTTGCGACGGGAGCCCACTCTAACAGTGGGGTTAAGGTGACATTGCTCGAGCCATCAACAGGGCTGATCATGCTTGTGCAACTGGGCAGGGTTTGTGCGATCCCGGTTGTAAATGAAGTGGCCGTACAAGGCCCAACTGCCGATCCAATGTCATTATAGGGTTGTAGCTCTACAAATATGGTGCTGCTTGGTGGAAATTCGCCTGGCGGATTAAAGCTGAGCGTATTCCCTACATCACCACTAAATATATCGGAGGCACCTGGGGAAGTACCGACCCTAAGATCATATCCGGTCGCAGATACGGCGTATGACCAAAGCAGGCTCGAAAAAATGCTGACATCAGTAGCTCCATCATTTGGAAAACTAAGCGATATACATGGCGGAGGTGTTGTTACTGCAGCTGTCCTGAAAGTCTGACCCGAACAGAATATATCTGTTCCTCCCTCAAAGAGAAAATCCAGGACGATGGTCACATAGATCTGTGTATTCTCTGGTAAGCCAAACGTTGGCGTATATGAAGTAGCGGAGCCAACAGACTGCTCCAATATTTCACTTCCCCCCGGGCTTGTTCCCAGAATGATCCGATACCCCGGAATTTCCGGGACAGGTTCCCAGCTGATCGTCTGATCAACAGGAACATCAACAGCTCCATTCAGAGGTGCAAGCAAGGATGGACAGGATTGACCCAGGACAGGCAAGGCCCACAAGATGAGTGAGGCCATGACCAACAAGTTCCTAAACAGGTGTATCCCTTTCATTTCAAATTATCTTTTGAGAGCGAAATGCCCCTTGAATTCACGTCCGTTTCTGAGGATGACCCGGAACCAGTAATCAGAAGCGGGATACATAAAAGCATTGGACTTACCACTCCAGCCGGGACTGCTCGGGCTTATTTGTGCTACCATGGAACCAAAGCGATCATAAATGGCAATAAGTGCATCCGGTTCAAATTCATCGTTTACTCCGGTGATCTGCCAAAAGTCATTGATCCCATCGCCATTGGGCGTAAAGAACTTGGGATACCCAAGAACAGTGATCTCTCTACTTGCTATTCCACATCCATTCTTGTCCCTTACATATGCCGTCATAATTCCAGGTTCTACCTTATCAAAATACGGTGAATCCTGATATGATATTCCATCGAGAGAATACTCATATTCCCCTTCACCAGAGGCGATCACCTGAACTATATTGTTAGCAGCAAGATCACGGATCTCAATTTCTTCAATAATAGCAGCATCAGACGCATTAACTTTGAATTTGATTTGTTTTAAACAACTTCTTTCCGATCCATTAGTTCCATAATTTACTCGAGCTTCCAGGCGATAATCCCCTGGTTCTATGATCCTCAAGCTAGCGTTCGAAGAGATCTTTTTTGTCACTTCGCCTAGAGTTCTGAACCATGAAAATTCATTAAATCTTCCTGGCACGGTGATAATTAATTCCGGGCTTTCCTGGCACAAGAAATACGTATCCGCTATTTCTAGAGGTTCACTGGGATGAACCACCAGATCAATAATGTCCGTACCAAGACATTCTACCCCATTGCCCTTTTTCGCATAGAGTGTCCCTGAACCACCAACTAACTGATCAGTAAGGGCATTTTCATTATTTGCCAGGTCTTCAAGACTTGAATAAAAGGTAACATTCAGGCCAGGATAAAAACTCTTTAAATAGTCCAGATCAAATCTCCCTATCAAGTTGTCATCATTACTGATCTCATCGCAGCTGTTTATCGTACCCATCGCAGCGGGTGTTATGAGACCAGCGACAATGTTGATGTCAAATTGCCCGTCGTAGGTACAACCCAACTCATTAGTAGTACGGAAATACAAGGTTTGCGTAAAAGGCTGGGTATTCCTGTAGGACCCTGGATCCTGAATGGGATTATTTGCATCCCGATCTGCTATACTCTCAAAAAACTCAAAATTGAGGCCCGGGAGATCGCTACTAGCCATTAAGTCCATTACGGTTAGCCCATCAGTGGAATTGACGATATCATAATCACACTCGGTTAAACTGAATTGTGATGAAGGATTAGGGATCACCTCTACGGAAGACTCACCAAGTATGGGACATTCTGTTGGATCTGGTAAGATGATCTCTACTTCGTAGTCGCCTGAGTCTTCAGGCATTGCATTTGACACATCATATCTGAATCCGGTAATTGAAGGATCGAGGATACCGTCTTTTCGCCAAAGATATACGGCACCGGCTATGTTATCGGCTTCCAGTATAAAGGACTCCCCTTCACAGAGGACTTTGTTATCTGAGAGGGTACCGTCATCATTTCTTACAAGATTTTCGCCACCTATAAACGATTGTACAAAGGGAGGTAAGCCCTGATGGGTGATCTTTCCCTGGAGATCTATGGCGTCGTGCTGGTAATCTGCAGCCAAACCCTGTGCATTCGGATTATTGATGACCCCTAAATAAGCGGTTCCTTCGTAATAACTGTTTGAAATTGTGCGATAGATCTTTCCATTTTCTCCAAGTTGTAATGCACCTCTATACATAGGGCGGTTGTCTAAAATCACAATAGAACTTTGAATATCAGCTGCCTCAAGGTCGTATTGCAATAGCAAGGAGTTCCAATTGGTTCTAGGGGGTATCACTTCATTGGCAGCATGCACATACAGGAAGCGTCCATTAGGTGAAAATTCTATTCCATAAGGATTGGAGCTGCTCCCGGGAATTGTAATACGGTTAAATCCAGTTACATTCCCTGTACTGATATCATAATCAAACAAATACAAGCCAGAAGTTTGGTTTGCACTGGCCAGGATACTGCCATCGGGAGAAATTTTCAGATACCCCCTGGGATCCTCGATCAACAATCCTGGGATCGTAGACTTTACCGGGGTCTTCTTGACTCCTGCGGCGGTTACTTCAAAGGAATAGATGGTATCAAAAAACCGTGTCCCTGCATCCTTTGGTGCCATAGTGATCACCCAAATAGAGCGATCAAAACAATTTTTTATAACAGCAGCTATCTTTTCAGATGTTTCATCAAGTAAGTTAGCATTCTTGAGGGTTACAGCCCCCATGCCGTTATTATTACTCAGATCCACCACTGAATAGTGCATGCCAAAATCAGAATCCTGGAGGTTGGTAGTTGTATCTACAGTAAAAATGTAGAATATGTCAGGATCCTCAGGATTGGGAACAATGATGGCCGATTGGGTACTTGAGGAATCACCTAGGAGGCCATACCCATTTTCCATAAAATTGTGTTCCCTGTCATAAACATCAATGCCATCTGTATAGAATAAAAGGTTCCCATAAGTGTCGGAAATAGAAGCGCAGCCCTCGTACGTAGTTATCCGGCCATTATCAAGTGGTATAACGCTGCCATCCGGATTGAATTTGAGGCCAGCCTGTTCTCCAAAATACCAATGTGTACCTTGACCCTGGCTTAAAAGAAGTAGTGGGCTGCATAGGCCAATACAAAAAAGTACGGCTTTCCTTATCATAGCGTTCCTGTAGCCCTACAATATACTACAAATCCCGCTTTTTAAGCAATGCATACGATAAATAGACAAAGATGACGATCCACGCCAAAACTATGAGAACTTCACCAAATTCCACGTAGTAATCCAGAGCGATCTTTTCTCCTATCTGGTCTGCCACCGTTTGAACAGCTCCGAGGCGACTAAAAGGCTCGTCGATAAGATTCCACATGGCATTCAAAGGGAAGAAGCCCATAATAGCATCTGTCGTGTCTTCATCGAAGAGCTTCCAGCGGATCATCCCTCTTGTAAACCCTTCAACTATTTGCCACAGGATCAGGAAACCAAGGGCAAAAGCTGAACGCTTTACCAGTATCCCCAAAAAGAGACAAAAGGAGAAAAAGCCTACCAGCTTGACAAAGAATGCCAGGAGAAATTCAAGGTCCGAAAATATGATAGAGAGCTCATTATAATCGGAATAGATCAGCCCTAAAACCATGGAAACTACAAATACAAAGACTGTAGAAACTAAGGCAAAAGAAATGACAGTCAGGAATTTAGAGGCAATAAACTCTTTCTTGGACAGTCCGTCTATAAGATTTTGCTTGATGGTTTTATTGCTGTACTCATTTGCCATCATTGAGACAATGACGATAGCTAAAAAGAGTTTGAAGATGGCTGTAATGAAGGTGTTAAAGTGCCAGATATAAGGGAAATTGAAGATCCCCTGATCGGCCAGGTGGAACTTAACCGGTCCTATATCAAACTTGATCGCTGCGATCAGGGCGATAGATGTTAGCAGGATGAAATAGGAAATAAGAAGGACACGGCTGAACCTATTGTTCCAAAGTTTGATAAATTCTATTTGAAGAAGCCTTGCCATTAAATTTGCTCTTTTTTAGTGATCGTCAGGAATTGCTCTTCCAGGCTTTCTTTTCTTTTGACTAAATGAGATAAATATATACCCTGGCTACTGAGATCTTTATTCAGGTCTGCAGCACTAAACTCTTCTTTTAAATAGGCAGTTATCAAAGAACCATTTTCTGCTATTTTTCCAAAACTTGCATGTCCTTCCAAATACTTCTTTAATTTATCCATATCCGCACTTTGTAACTGGAAGAAGCCATGACTGGCCAGCATGCCATCTACACGACCTGAATACAACATAGAGCCCTTGCGGAGAATGACGACATGTGAACATACTTTTTCCACTTCATCAAGTAAGTGTGATGCCAGCAATATCGTCGTGCCCTTTGAGGCTATTTCTTTTATGATCTCCCGGATCTGGTGGATCCCTTGCGGGTCTAGTCCGTTTGTTGGCTCATCCAGGATAAGGATCTCCGGATCATTGAGCAGGGCAGAGGCAATAGCGAGCCGCTGTTTCATCCCCAGGGAATAGGTTCTGAATTTGCTATCACGCCGATCCCAGAGCCCGACTAATTCTAATTTTTCCTGAATTTTCTCTGTCGGGACATTCTTGATCTTACATACCAGTTTTAAGTTCTTGACGGCAGACATATAAGGATA
Source organism: uncultured Eudoraea sp. (assembly GCA_947258555.1). GTDB lineage: Bacteria > Bacteroidota > Bacteroidia > Flavobacteriales > Flavobacteriaceae > HDS-28. The sequence continues at coordinate 16,281 of CAMYJF010000024.1, forward strand.
GAAGTTAGGCCGTTCAATTATGGCCCCAACTTTTTTCAGGGCATCATGGGTGGTCATACCACCATCAAACCAGGAAAAGGAACCCGAAGTAGGGTTCACCACATTGAGGACCATGCCAAGAGTGGTAGACTTACCACTGCCATTTGGACCTAACAACCCATACACATTGCCTCTTTCAATGGCAAATGAAAGGTCATTAACTGCCGTGAGGTAGCCAAATTTTTTAGTTAGATTATGTACTGTCAAGATCTTTTCCAAGGACTAAGGTTGTTTTGGAACTGTACAGATACTTGACGCCTCAGCTGGCGATTTGTTACATGAAAAGTAAAAAAGGAAGTATTTCTTAATTCCAATTCTCTTCAAAGCCCATATCGTCGTAGTTGTCCAGGTTGTCGTCCAGCTCTGCACTAGGCTCCGATTCAAATTTCCTTTCCGGGGGGGTATCCGGGATATCGCCAAAGGCGAACAATACATTGGGATACGACTTGCCGTCTTCTTTTTCAACAATGTCTGCTAATTCCACAAAGAATGCCCACATGCTCAGGAAGTCGTAGACGTAGATCATTTTTGGCGAAGCCTCGTTGATAACATCGTCTATGGAGGTCTCATTCATCAAGCGAACATTGGAGCCCGTCTCAGACATATCGAACAGGGCAATCTCTTCGTCCTGATTCCAACGCTCGTCACAGGTATAGAACGAAGCCATCTCATTTCCCAAAAATCCAAAGGATTGGGTTATGGTATTATGGAAGTCCTCCAGGGTATTTTCAGCCTTAATTTCAAGGTCTCTGAAAACATCATCCTTGGCATCTAGAATGACTCTTATTTTATAGATCATTCGTGGGGTGTTTATGCAAATTTAAGAAGAAATCATGGCATTTCTACGGGAATTTACCTCAAGAAATAAGTAGAATTGAACCCCGAATAAAAAGGCGGCCATTAAGAGGTGAATAGCCTGGCTCCCAAAGGGAAAATCAAAATAGTTCATGGCAATTCCACTCACAATTTCTACTAAGAGTAAACCAATAACCCATCCGATTTTATTATAGCCCAACGACAGTTTTCGAATCAGGTAAAATATGTACAAGTTGATAGCCACAACCAGGATGGAAAAGGAACGATGGATGTAAAATGTGATTTCAGGATCGGTCAACCAATTTCCCTGGTTGTTCTCGCCCAATGTTTTGATCTGGGTATCGATAAATTCCCGAACCTGTGTGCCCAGGATCACCTGGATCAGTGTCATGAACAAGGCCACGATGACCAGTGTACGGACGGTATTATTGCTTTTGTGATCTGCATCCGGGGAAGTGGTGAGATAAATCAGATAGAGCAGGAGGGCGACAATAGCAAAAGCCATGACCATGTGTATGGTGATCTTGACCGGTGCCAACACACTATAAACAACGATAGCACCCAGCCATCCCTGAAATCCCATCGCAAAAAGGGCAAGAAAGGAGAGTAGGGTGATCTTTGGCCTGGAGCGCACGTACTTTAATGAAAACAAAGCCAGGGCAAAGGTGCCCAGACCTGCGAGCGCCCCAAGAAGCCGGTTAATGTACTCGATCCAGGTATGAAAAACATTAAAGGTCGCATAGTCGTGTTTTTCATAGGTCACCCAATTCGACATTTCAAATTGTTGTGCAGTTGTGAAATCTGAATTAGCCATGAGTAAAGTTTCCTCCCAAATTATGGCCTGACCTTTAGAATACGACTGCCCTGGTGCCCACATCAATTGTGATTCCTCTGTAGGTGGGATCACATATCCAAAGCATTTTGGCCAGTCCGGGCAACCCATGCCGCTGCCCGTCATTCGTACTATTGCGCCCGCTGCTATCACAAGATAAACGAGGATGAGTGTTAGCCGGGCTACTTTTACATAGGTCATATTCTGCGTGTTTGGCACTGCAAAAATAAAAAAGGACAGGGTAACCTGTCCTTTTTGTTTAAGTTGGTTAATAAAGATAGGATTTATTAGTAGTGCGAGACAGAAATTTACTATTCTAATAAGGGTATATCTATTCAGGAAATCGGGCTAAGTCCCAAAGATTTAGCCTTTTCGAGCATATACTGGTAAGCGGCATCATGTTCATTGGGGATATCACCTTCCAGGATGGCTTCCTTGATGGCTTCTTTAAGCACCCCGATCTCCCTGGATGGAGGAATGCCAAAAGTGGCCATGATCTCTTCCCCGGTCACCGGGGGTTGAAAGTTCCGGACCCGGTCGCGCTCTTCGACTTCCACGATCTTATTTCGCACATTTTCGAAGTTTTTCAAATAGCGCTTTTGCCGTTTGGGATTTTTCGTAGTGATGTCTGCTTCGCACAAGGTCATCAGATCATCTACGTGCTCCCCTGCGTCAAAAACGAGTCGGCGTACCGCTGCATCCGTCACAAAATCTTCGGACAAAACTATAGGCCGGGAACTCATGCGGACCATCTTTTGCACAAACTTCATTTTGTCATTAAGCGGCATGCGCATGCGCTTAAAAAGTTTGTACACCATATTGCTGCCTACAAATTCGTGAGCGTGGAAGGTCCACCCGATCTTTTTATCAAAACGTTTGGTAGGTGCCTTTCCAATATCGTGCAAGAGGGCAGCCCATCGCAACCAGAGATCGTCAGTTGCTTTTGAAATATTATCCACTACTTCCAGGGTATGCCAAAAGTTATCTTTATGCCTTTGTCCTTCGATCTCGTCTATCCCTTCCAGGGCGGTAAGCTCCGGCAAGATCAATTCCAATAATCCCGTATCATGCAGAAGGCCAAATCCCCTGGACGGAGCAGGGCAGGCCAATATCTTATGGAGTTCTTCTACAATGCGCTCATTGGATATTATTTTGATTCGGTCTTTGTTGGCGCTTATGGCCTGGAGGCTGCCGAGTTCGATCTCAAAATCCAGTTGGGTGGCAAAGCGAATGGCCCGTAACATACGCAGCGGATCATCCGAATAGGTGATACCCGGTTCCAGAGGGGTTCGAATGATCTTGTTTTTCAGATCTTCCAGTCCGTTGAAGGGGTCAAGTAGTGCTCCATAGTCCGACTCATTCAGGGAAATGGCCAGGGCATTGATCGTAAAATCCCGGCGGTTCTGATCGTCTTCCAAACTACCGTCTTCTACGACAGGTTTCCGACTCCCGCGATCATAACTTTCCTTTCGGGCCCCGACGAATTCCAGGTCCAGACCTCCATAAGGCAGCATGGCCGTGCCAAAATTCTTAAAGACCTTTACCTTGGGCTTGTGGGTAAGCTGTTGGGCAACAGCCTGTGCCAATTCAATGCCGCTTCCGACTGCTACAATATCTATGTCTGTTGGCTGCTCGCGCTTTAAAATGAAATCACGGACAAAACCGCCAATGACATAGGCTTCCACCCCAAGGGTTTTGGCAGCTTCGGCAACCGTAGTAAAAACCGGGTGCGATAAGGCGTCTTTGTAGTTTTGGTGTTTCATTTTAAAAATTAGGTCTCGACTCCGCTCGACCTGACATTGTTGGGGGCTCGACCAGACATTGCGTATTGTCACCCTGAGCGCAGTCGAAGGGTCATTCCCGGATCACGCGCACCGTCCCATCGTTCCCAAGTTTTATAATTGCAGATGGGCTATCCATGCGCTTTTCCTGCTCCAAAAGTACGATATAGTCCACGCCTTTTAAAATGGCAGCATCCACCTCGTTGAAGCTTTTGGGAGTGGGTTTATCCGCCAGGTTTGCCGATGTAGATACCAGGGGCTTACCAAAGCGTTGGATCAATTGCCGGCAAAAGGGATCAGAGGCGATCCGGATGGCGACGGTATTATCTGCGGCCACGAGGTTTGCAGCCAGCCCTTTGGGTTTGTCATAGACAATGGTCGTAGGCTTTTGGGCCAGGTCAATGATATCCCAGGCAGGTTCAGGAACTGCTTCCACATACTTCTCCAGCATAACATCGTTCGCGACCAGGCATACAAGTGCCTTACTGTCTTCGCGTTGTTTCAGGGAATAGATCTTTTTAACGGCCTCTGGATCGGTGGCATCACAGCCAATACCCCATACGGTATCGGTAGGGTAGAGGATGAGTCCGCCTGCCTCTAAAACCGCTAGTGTCTTTTTTATTTCTGATGCGCTGTCACTCATCTTTTAGCAGGGATAAGCTGTTGTAAATTTGGCTCCATTAAGTGGAGGCAATGTGAGATAATCCCCCACGACTTTGTTGTACTCATCCGGGTAGAATTCCTGTCGACCATCCCCGGGATAAAATGTCATTTCCCCAAAAAGGATCTTGCCTTCAATATTGTACAGATCTACACGCACAAATGGAAAGCCAACGGCCAGTTTTTTGACGGCCTCTACCATGGTACCAAAGTTTTCCGGCAGGGGGAGTTCCCCTTCGTATTTTGACCCTTTTCCTTTGGTGAAAGGCAGCTTTTTCCAGTCCATATCATAAAAGGCTTTCACATCTTCCTCTCCACGACCCATATCTACCTGGACAATTTTGGGCTTTCCGCTAAAACAAAAGAACTTGTAATCATCCAAAACCGATTTGCCAGCCTGCTCTAAAAACGTTTCTGCAATGAGCTTGGGCTGTACATTTTTATAAGCCCATTCGAGTCCTCCCCGATAGTATTGATTCCTGGACATCCACTTATGCATCAGGTAGCGGGCTTTTGTCTTATTGAGCCTGGATTTATCCTTTACCAGCAGGTTAAAATTATAGCCGTGTGCCCCCTTGATCACAAAGCGTTCAGGGAGCTCATCGAAATCAACATTATTGGCTTTGTAATACACAGACAATAAGGTATTTAAATAATCTTCATTCAATTTTTCTTTTACGTATTCACGTACGCAATATTTATCGACCAACTGGGTTAAGATCTCGGGCTTATAATAAACTTTAAGCCATTGGATCTTCTCATTGAATTCAACGGGCTCTGCCAGGTTTAATTTCTTGCCCGTATAGTATTCATAGTAGATGCCCACATACCACTCCGGGGGGAGGAATTTGAGTTTTTTTAAAATACCATATACGAATCGCTTCAAAATAGCCGTGACTTTAGTAAAACCGCCCACAAAGATATACTTTTAAGACTTTTGTATTTTTGTCATTTGTACCAGTAGACACATGCAGGCACCTAAAATATCGATCATCGTAAGTACCTATAATTCCGAAGCATGGCTTCAAAAGGTATTATGGGGATTTAACTATCAGACATTCAAAGATTTTGAGCTTGTCATTGCAGATGATGGTTCAGGTCCTAAAACCCGGGAATTGCTTCAGAAAATGCAGGAAGAAGTGAGCTATCCCATTGTGCATGTCTGGCAGGAAGACGACGGGTTCCAGAAGTCGCGCATCCTCAACAAAGCCATAGAAGCATGCCGCGCAGATTATATCATCATGACGGATGGAGATTGCATACCCAGGGAAGACTTTGTTTTGGTACATAATATCAACAAAGCACCAGGTTATTTTATCTCGGGAGGTTACTATATGCTGCCCATGAATATTTCCGAAATGATCAGTCGGGAGGATATTGAAAAACAGCAGTGTTTCAACATCCAATGGCTAAAGGAAAAAGGTATCCCAAAAACCTTTAAGAATAACAAGCTTACGGCCAATGGATTTATGTCTAAACTATTCAATACGATTACCCCAACGAATGCCAGTTGGAACGGACATAATTCCTCGGGTTGGAAGAAAGATATTGTCGAGGTAAACGGCTTTGACGAACGTATGCAGTACGGAGGTCAGGATCGTGAATTGGGCGAGCGCTTATTCAACCTCGGCATCAAATCAAAGCAGTTGCGCTACAGTGCAGTTTGTGTGCATTTAGATCACAAAAGAGGGTATAAAACACCGGAATCGATCGCCAAGAACCAGTCGATACGCAAAGAAACCCGTAAGCAAAGGCATAAATGGACGCCTTATGGCATCACTAAGTAATAGGCAAGTTCGTTCTTCTTCTCCAAACGCTTTAATTCCCTGTACCGCTCCAGATCGCTAAGTGCGTTCAGGTAGCAGACAATGACCCCTTTTTTCCCATCCAGGAATCCCAGGCGCAGGAAATAGTGATTAAAGAACTTCCAGGCCGGCTTTAGCCAAAGGGCCAGGTAATTGAAATTGATCTCTTTGTAAAAGGATTCCTTGGCCTTCATTTGCCCGTATTTGAGCATCTTACCTTTGTAATCCTCAAAGTTCTTGTAGCAATAATGAGTCAGCTTTTCTTTTAAATAGCCGCTCGTACCGTCAACATTCAGGATCTCGTGTACGATACGCGAATCGCAATAGCGCGCTTTGCTCTTCCTGAAAAGACGGTGGTTTTTATCGGTCTGCCATCCACTAAAACTCAGGCGTTCATTTTGGAACATGAATTGACGGTAGAACCAAAAGGCAGCGTGGTTAGTCCCCGCAGCCAATGCAGATATCATCTCTTCTTGTAAGTTTTCGGAAACCACCTCATCTGCATCGAGGAACAGGATCCAGTCGTTGGACGCCTGTGACAGGGCAAAGGATTTTTGGCGGGTGAAATTACTGAAGGGATGTTGAATTACCTTGACATCAGGTCGGGACAGCAAATATTCATAGGTACCATCCGTACTGTAGCTATCTACTACGATGATCTCATCGGCAAATTGAATGCTGTCTAAGCAGCGCTCAATGTAGCCCATTTCATTATAGGTGATGATGAGGGCAGATATTTTGGGGTAATTCTCAGACATTCATTTTTGTTAATATGCGCAATAGTCGCGCAAAAGTACACATTTCTATAACTTGTTTTTTCTCAAAAAATTATAAAAGCACCATATTTTAAGTGCTTCAGACAGATACGCCATAATCTCTTAAGGCGTTGTTCAGGGAGGTTTTTTTGTCTGTGCTTTCCTTTCGCTCTCCAATGATCAGGGCACAAGGTACCTGGTAATCCCCTGCCGGAAATGTCTTTGTATAGCTCCCTGGTATAACAACAGAACGGGCCGGAACCCTACCTTTCATTTCCCTGGGTTCCTGGCCTGTTACATCAATAATGCGGGTGCTGGCTGTAAGGACGACATTCGCACCTAAAACCGCCTCTTTCTCTACCCGTACGCCTTCTACGACGATAGATCTGCTGCCTACAAAGGCATTGTCTTCAATGATCACAGGGGCTGCCTGAAGGGGCTCTAATACGCCCCCTATGCCAACGCCACCACTTAGGTGTACATTTTTACCTATCTGTGCACAACTGCCTACAGTGGCCCAGGTATCTACCATGGTTCCTTCATCTACATAAGCACCAATGTTCACATAGGAAGGCATTAAGATGGTACCTGGCGAAATATAGGCACCGTGCCGGGCTACGGCATTGGGTACTACTCGTATGTTTTTTGCCTGGTAGCCACGCTTAAGCGGGATCTTGTCGTGATATTCAAAAATACCGGCTTCTAGAACTGTCATTTTCTGGATGGGAAAGTAAAGAACTACTGCTTTCTTTACCCATTCATTGATCTGCCAATCTCCTCCCTTTGGCTCAGCACAACGCAATTCCCCTTCATCGATCAGGTCTATTACCTTCCGTATGGCATGTTGTGTTTCGGCTTCTTTTAAGAGGCTATTATCGTCCCAGGCGGCTTCTATTTTTTCCCGTAATTCGGTCATGGCATTTCTTTTGTACAAAGATAGCTGGCATGAGAGAATTGCAGGCAATGAAAGCAGGAATAGTTTGCTCTAATTCCCTTACTTTTGCACAAAAATGAGCGAAGGAAGAATTTTGGCGCTGGATTACGGGGAGAAACGCACTGGCATGGCTGTGACAGACCCCCTGCAGATGATCGCCTCGGGTATGGGCGCTGTAGCTACCCAAGATCTGATAGAGACGCTTCGTGCGTATGTATCTGAAGAAGGGGTCGTGGCAATTGTGGTCGGGGAACCGAAGCAGCGCGATAATACCCCTTCGGACATTGAAGCTGAGATCCTGAAATTTATCGGGAAACTCAAAAAAGAATTTCCTGGCTTACCTATTGAAAGACAGGATGAGCGATATACCTCCAAATTAGCCATGCAAAGCCTGGTTGAAAGCGGAGTCAAGAAAAAGAAAAGACAAGATAAAGCCTTACTGGATGAGGTAAGTGCAACCCTGATTTTACAGGCCTTTTTAGACCGAACAAGAACGAAATGATTTTACCAATTGTAGCTTATGGGGATCCGGTACTCCGGAAAGTAACCGATCCGATCGAAGCAGATTATCCGGAATTAAATACCTTGATCCAAAACATGTGGGAGACCATGTACGGGGCCAATGGCGTAGGCCTGGCAGCTCCCCAGGTGGGACTCCCGATCCGATTGTTTCTTATAGACACTTCCCCCTTTGCCGAAGACGAAGATTTTAGTCCGGAAGAGCAGGATCAGCTTGAAGGATTTAAGAGAGTATTTATCAATGCTGAAGTGGTGGAAGAAACTGGTGACAAGTGGGCATTTAACGAAGGCTGTCTGAGTATTCCCGAGATCCGGGAAGAAGTAGCCCGAAAAGATACCATCACCTTGTCCTATGTCGATGAGAATTTTAAAGCCCATACAGAGACTTTTTCAGGCCTCCTGGCAAGAGTGATACAGCACGAGTATGACCATATTGAAGGGGTCTTGTTCACAGACCATTTGTCATCCCTGAAACGCCGATTGTTGAAAGGCAGGCTCATCAATATATCCAAAGGCAATATAGACGTAGACTATAAAATGAAATTTCCGGCCTTAAAAAAGGCACGATAAACATATTCCCCAGTAGCAGTATACCATGAGCTTAGAAAAAATTCTCTCGATCGAAGGCCGCCCCGGCTTATTTAAACTCCTTACGCAAACCCGAAGCGGTTTTGTAGCCGAATCCCTTTTGGATGGAAAACGACTCAGTGTAGGGATCGCTAACAATGTTAGCCTCCTTTCTGAGATCGCTATTTTTACCCTGGAGGAAGAGTTGCCCCTCCGCGAAGTTTTTAAAAAGATCCAGGAAAAGGAGAAGGGCGAGAAAACTCCTGTTAGCCATAAAGATGCCAAAATAAAATTAGAGGAATACTTTTTTGAAGTCCTCCCGGAATACGACGAAGACCGGGTTTATCCCAGCGATATTAAAAAGGTTTTGAAATGGTATAACCTCCTTACCGAAAAAGGCATCACAGATTTCGCTGAACCACCAAAAGAGGAAGAGAAAGAAGCTTAGTCCTTTTCGATCTCCTTAAAGGTGTATTTATTCTCTTTCCAATCTATCCTGTGAGAACGGTAGAACTGTACGTTCATGCGATCAAGAAATGGCGCCTGATTGCCTAGCCTTACTTTGTAATTCTCCCAATCCCGGTTTTCAGGGATGCTCCAGCTGAGCTCAGAATGACCGATCACTCGCGGAAAGGCCAAGTATTCCAATTCGGATAAATCACTAATGGTCTCAGACCATAATGGGGCCACAACCCCCAGGATATTTTCCAGCGGTAATCCTTCGGCATAGGATTCCGGACTCCAGACATAGGCTGTATCGACAGGAATATAGGCCGCCCAATGAAGTCCGTGCTTAGAAAGGGTGTCATACTCCATATCCAGATAGGTTTTCTTGGCAGGTGACATGATCACTTGCATGCCTTTTTCCACAGCCATTTTTGCATTATCCTCACTAGCCCAAAATTGAGCTATTGATGTAGTGTCAAGATCTGCAGTTGCAATCTCATCCCAACCGATCATTCTCTTACCGTATTTCTGCACGATCTTCTCCACTCGGTTTACAAAGTAGTTGTAATCATTCTTGCGGGTAGAATGGCTTTCATCCCCCCCAATATGGAAATAAGGTCCGGGGGTAATGGCACTGACCTCACGTACGACATCATCGATAAAGGCATATACCGTATCTTTTCGGGTATCAAAGGAACTGAACCCTACCTTCATACCTTCGTACAAAGCAAGGGGTTTGCCTGTCCCATCCAGAAAGGGATAAGATACGGACGCGGCATTTGTGTGCCCCGGCATGTCGATCTCAGGGATCACGGTCATATAATGGGTTGCTGCATAGGCAACGATGTCCTGGTAATCACGTTGCGTAAAAAAGCCGCCGGCTTCTCCACCTACTTCAGTGCTTCCTCCGATCTCAGTGAGTTTAGGCCAGGATTTGATCTCAATACGCCAGCCCTGGTCATCAGTCAGATGGAGGTGAAGTATATTGATCTTGTAATAGGCCAGAAGGTCTATATATTTTTTAACGTCTTCCACACTAAAGAAATGCCTGGCTAAATCCAGCATGGATCCGCGGAATCCAAAATTGGGTTCATCTGAGATCTTACCTGTGGGTATCGGCCAGATAGACCGGTCTGCCAGGGAATCATTCGCTTCTTCCGGGATCAATTGGCGCAGGCTTTGGACACCTCTAAAGATTCCCTCAGGATCGGAAGCGCTTAAAATAATAGAATCGCGCTTCATCACCAATTTGTAGGCTTCCTTGTTCGCTTCAGGATCTTCTTCCACACTCAGGTAGATATAGCGCTCAATACCTTCTTCATCTTCCTTGTTGATAGGTGTGATCAAGCCGGTTTTTGAACGAATCTTTTCAGCTAAAAATTCAGCTACGGCTGCCAGGGGCTCATCATTGGAGGCCGTATAGATACCGGTAAACTGATCCAAACCAAAGGCATCCCCATCCGATTCAATTTGTAAAGGCATTGGGATCAAATCGGCTCCGGAAAGATCCGTTTCGGGAAACTGGATCTCGGGTTTAACAGGTTTGCATTGAATAGCTAGAATAACAATCAGGATACTGAATAGGAGTGCTTTTTTCATAAGGGTTCTTTTTAATTCCCGAAGGGTTTTAAAATGGTTTTCCAGAGGGCATACCCCTGCTCATTCATGTGGAGTCCGTCTTCCAGGAAGAGCTCTTTTTTTATAGTCCCTTCTTCCAGCATACTGTCCCATATATGGGCATAGGAAGTTAGGGAATCTTGGTCACATAATGCTTTTAATTTGGTATTGAGTTTTTCGTATTTCTTTTTTAAGTGCCAGCGAACCAGGCTGGGTTTTGCCCCGATAATTACGACCGGAGTAGGGCCATTATACTTCTGAATGCGCTTGATGATACGCCTTGTTTGCCTAACTATTTTGGCCGGACTTTTTTTATTAAAGATATCGTTGTCCCCTTCGTATAAAAATACCTTAGCGGGTTTATAATCAAGTACAAGTTCATCCA
>CAMYJF010000025.1 GCA_947258555.1 uncultured Eudoraea sp.
CTCTTGGTATCCGCCAATTGAATGATAGTTTCTTTGATACACTCCTATTGGAAACGGACAGCGCCGCAGTGCGTAAACTAGCCATAGACGCGGGGATCAATTTTAATTATATTCACGATAGCAGCTTGAGTATTTCACTTCATGAAGCCTGTTCCATGCAGGATGCCCAAGAGATTATAGCTATACTGGCCAAATCCATTGGAAAGCCAAGTGTAACACTGGATAGTTCTGCCAAACATAGTGCCATAGAAAATACGATGGCGCGCACTACAGGTTTCATGGAGAACGAAGTCTTTAAATCGTACCATTCAGAAACAGAATTAATGCGCTACCTGAAGCGATTGGAACGAAAAGACCTCGCATTAAATCATTCCATGATCTCCCTTGGATCTTGTACGATGAAATTAAATGCTGCCACGGAAATGTTACCCTTAAGTCAGCTTGAATGGGGAAATATTCATCCTTTTGCACCAAAAGATCAGGTTGTTGGATATCAGACTGTAATTCAGGAATTAGAAGATGATTTAAGTGAGATCACAGGATTTGCGGCTACTTCCTTACAACCTAACTCCGGCGCGCAAGGCGAGTATGCCGGCCTTATGGTAATCAGGGCATATCTTCCCGCTTCTGCTCATGGAACCAATCCCGCTTCTGCCGTCATGGCCGGCATGAAAGTAGTGGTGACCAAAACAGATAAACACGGTAATATTGACGTGACGGATCTCAAGGAGAAAGTAGAGCATCACTCAGACAATCTCGCCGCTTTAATGGTGACCTATCCATCTACGCATGGAGTGTTTGAGTCTTCTATACGTGAGATCACAAAGTTGATCCATGATCACGGGGGCCAGGTCTATATGGACGGGGCCAACATGAATGCTCAGGTTGGACTGACCAATCCGGCAATTATTGGCGCAGACGTTTGCCATTTGAACTTGCATAAGACATTTGCCATACCTCATGGAGGTGGTGGCCCGGGTGTTGGACCTATTTGCGTAGCCCCTCAACTGGTTCCTTTTCTTCCAGGTAATGCCGTAATTGAAACAGGTGGGGATAATGCCATTACCGGAATTTCTGCAGCCCCTTGGGGAAGCGCTCTCGCTTGTTTAATTTCCTACGGATATATAAAAATGCTTGGAGCAGACGGCCTTAAAAAGTCGACAGAGATCGCCATATTAAATGCGAATTATCTCAAGGAAAGGCTGGGCCAGCATTATGAAATACTTTATACAGGTGAACAGGGAAGAGCAGCACATGAAATGATCGTAGATTGCCGTCCTTTTAAGACATTTAATATTGAGGTAACAGACATCGCAAAGAGATTGATGGATTATGGATTTCATGCGCCCACCGTTAGTTTTCCGGTAGCAGGTACTATCATGATAGAGCCAACGGAAAGTGAGAGCCTCGCAGAATTAGATCGTTTTTGTGAGGCCATGCTTGCCATCTATATGGAGATCACTTCAGACACCCACGAGGAAGGTAGCAGTGTACTTAAAAACGCTCCTCACACGCAGGATATCATCTGCTCAGATGAATGGGCTTTCCCATACTCACGGGAAAAGGCAGCATTTCCGCTTGAGTTCGTTCGAGATGCCAAATTTTGGCCTTCTGTAGGCCGTGTAGACGATGCCTATGGAGATCGTAATTTAATGTGTACGTGTCCGCCAATAGAATTATTTGAAGAAACTTCGTAATATTCTGTTTTTAAGGTGATTGCACTGTTATTTATCTCTATTATCATCGATTTTAGTATCAAAAATACCTATTGAACATCGTATCAAATACCTAAGTATCTCGGTATATTTGTGAAATACTTGGTATGTTGCCAGTATTACAAATGAAGTTCCCATGAAAATAGGTATAGCCGGTACCGGCTGTTATATCCCCCAGATAACAACCTCAAACAGCGATTTTGAGGGCCATCACTTTTTAGATATGGATGGTGTTCCCTATGACCAGCCGAATGACGTGATCATAGAGAAATTCAAAGCCATTACAGGTATTGGCGAACGAAGGTATGCCGCAAAGGAATTAAACACTTCAGATATTGGATATCTCGCCGCAGAACAGGCGATCGAGAATGCAGGTATTGATCGGGAAGACCTGGATTACATCATATTTGCACACAATTTTGGTAATGTGAATTATGGATCTTCCCAGGCTGATACGCTTCCTAGTTTAGCGACGCGGGTAAAGCACAATCTCAAAATAAAAAATACAGGCTGTGTTGCCTATGATATGCTTTTTGGATGCCCTGGTTGGATCGAGGGTATGATCCAGGCTAAGGCATATATTCAAAGTGGCATGGCAAAGAATTGTCTTATTATCGGGGCAGAAACTTTATCTCGTGTCGTAGATCCGCACGATAGAGATTCTATGATCTACTCAGACGGCGCCGGAGCGTGTATTCTTTCGGCTCAGGAAGATGGAGGTGAAATTCTATCGCATATAACAGCAACGCATGCCAATGGGGAAGCCTATTATTTGTTTTCGGGCCAGTCCTATAACAAAGAAGATGAGTCGTCTACCCATTTTATCAAGATGTACGGCAGGAAGATCTATGAATTTGCCGTTACTCATGTACCCGGGGCCATGAAGCAATGCCTTGATGAATCCGGCCAATCGATCGATGATGTGAAAAAAATATTCATTCATCAGGCGAACGAAAAAATGGATGAGGCCATTGTCAAGAGGTTTTACCGTGAATACGGGCAAACACCACCTGAAGGCATTATGCCAATGAATATTCAAACCATGGGAAATAGTTCTGTAGCAACGGTTCCTACTTTATTCCATATGGTTCGTGAGGGGCAACTGGAAGGGCATGAGGTGAAGAAAGGAGATGTTATTATATTTGCCAGCGTTGGCGCTGGTATGAATATCAATGCCATCGTATACCGATGCTGATATCATGTATGAAAACACCTTTCCACACAAACGATATTCCCACACCCTTTCTTTTTTAAAAAAGCATATTGGAACTAATGAACAGATCCTGGATCTGGGCATATCAAATCCATTATCTAAAAAAATGCTGGATGAGGGATATTCTGTTCTCAATACCCAGGGGGAAGATCTTGATCTGGACACATCGACCTTGAAAAACAATTCCTATGGAGTTGTTACTGCCTTTGAGATCTTCGAACACTTACTATCTCCTTTTCAGGTACTTCAGGAAATTCAGTGTGATAAACTTGTGGCTAGTGTCCCGCTCAGGTTGTGGTTTGCAAAAGCCTATCAAAGCAAAACAGATCCCAGGGATCGGCATTTTCATGAATTTGAACCTTGGCAATTCGATTGGCTGCTCGAAAAGTCGGGTTGGGAGATCAAGGATCGTGAAATGTTTACTAACCCTGTTAGGAAACTGGGTATCCGGCCCTTGCTTCGCCGATTTGTCCCTCGATATTATTTAGTCTACGCCGAGCGTAAAAAGTAGGCTGAACCGTATCTTTGTTACTACTGCGAATTCCGCTCTTATGAGATATTACATTGTTATTCCTGCTCACAACGAAGAATCGTTTATAGGCATAACATTACAATCGGTGATGAATCAATCCCTCTTACCTGCTCGCATCGTCGTGGTAAATGATAATTCTACGGATGGAACTGCTAAGGTTATTACGGGTTTTACCAAAATGTACCCTCAGATCCTGGGAATAGAACACAGCTCTGAAGACGCCCACTTACCCGGCTCTAAAGTCGTCGAGGCATTTTTGAGAGGCCTGGAGGAATTAGATGATAATTATGAACTTCTTGTGAAATTGGATGCAGATCTGGTCCTTCCTGGCAATTATTTTGAGCAAATTGCCGCCCATCTCAAGTCGGATCCTACTACAGGCATTGTTGGCGGATTTGCCTATGAACGTAGTCATAATGGCTGGGAACGAAATCATCCCATGAAAGAAGATCATGTTCGTGGCGGGTTTAAAGCGTATACTCGCGCTTGTTACGAAGCCATAGGAGGGTTGCGCGCGTCAATTGGATGGGATACCATTGATGAATTGCTGGCGAAGTACCATAAATTTGATGTTACCACCCTTTCGAATCTTCATGTTCAACATCTCAGGCCTACAGGAAAATCTTATGTGCCTTCGGCTAAAAAACTTCAGGGTAGGGCGATGTATGTTATGCGATACGGATTTATAATAAGTCTGATCGCCAGCCTGAAAATGGCATGGAAGCAAAAAAACTTTAGGGTCTTGATAGACAATATTAAAGGGTACAAAGAAGCATCACAGATTGGGTTGCCCTTCCTTATTAATGAAGAAGAAGGAAAGTTTGTCCGAAACCTTCGTTGGCGTGGTATCCGGCAGGCTCTATTTTAAAACCGAATTGATCGGATTGCCGGTAGCACCGCTTGGGAATGCAATCCCCAGCAAGGAGGATACAGTAGGCGCTATATCTGCTATTCGGGTTCGCTCATACGTACTGCCCTTTTTTACTCCTTTTCCAAAAAATATCAGCGGTACATGTGTATCATACGTAAGCGGTGAACCATGTGTGGAACCCGTTTTCGGGTAACTTATATTAGCAGGGTCGAACATAAACAACACATCTCCTGAACGCTTTTGGTGAAATCCGTTCTGAAGGATTCGTGGCATACCATCAACATAGGCATTCCGCATCATTTGACTCCCTGTATATACCCTGAAAATTGATGGATAGGAGATAATTTCCTGGGCTATGGCCTCTTCAATATCCTCCAATTCAATACCCAGATTTGTTACAGCAGCATGATCTAAAAAGACTTGATTATTAGAAATATTTTCTAATAGAGCTGTATTGCCATATTTAAACTGCAGGAATTTTGTCAATTCACCTCTTAGAGCAGCTGATGAGATATAGCCTGCAGGCACATTATTATCTGCCAGGTAGGCCGGCACATGCACTGCACCGTGATCCGAGGTTAAGAAAACTGTGTATTCGCCTGCTCCAACTGCACTATCCAGGGCTGTAAAGAGTCGCTCCAGATCATCATCCAACCATACATATGTGTCATGAACTTCCTTTGAATTTGCCCCGAATTTATGGCCAATATAATCCGTGCTGGAGTAGCTGATCGCTAAAAAATCGGTATGTTGATCTTTACCCAAGCTCTCTCCTTCAACGGCAGCCAGCGCAAAATCTGTTGTGATACTATTTCCGTAAGGTGTGAATTTTAAGAGTTCAAAGCTATCGTTCGCTTCCCAAAGTGCAGGCACATCATGCGGGAAAACCGGTGCGGCTTCGCCATTGAAAGCACTTTCATAGGCAGTGTTATCCGGTCCGCTTTCCTGATATGAACCAATATTTTTAAAAGTATTCCATGGTTTTTTATACTTCTCAACCTCATCAGATGCATTGTACTGTAAAACCCAATCGGGCAACTTATCCATATAGAAAGAACTACTGATCCAATTCCCGGCCGATGATCCATGGAACCAATATGCTGCATTGGCCATGTGTCCGCCTGGTAAGACAGCCCCTCTGTCCTTTAAAGCCACAGCGATCACTTTACCATTATTCTGGGTATGTAGTCTCAATTGATCTGTTACGGTGGTAACATTCATCCGATGGGGCGACATTTGCCCTTCGACGCCATTTGAACCAATGGGTTTAACATTTGAGTCACCGGCGCAATACACCGGTTTCTTTATATTCTTATCATACCAGGAATTGCTGATAATCCCGTGCATGGACGGAGTTGTTCCGCTATATACAGAGGCATGTCCCGGACCTGTATAGGTAGGGGCGTAACTAAAATGATTGTTCTTACAGTTAAAACCTTCGTTCACCATGCGCTTAAATCCTCCATCTCCATAATCATCCCAAAACCGGGTTAAGTAGTCATATCTCATTTGATCTACAACAATACCAACAACTAATTTGGGACTATCTGCTTGCGGCATCGTGACGTCAGAAAATGATTTTCTAACACTTCGTTGTGCCTGGACGGAAAAACCTAAACCTAAGATGAATAAAAACAAAATGGTTAGTGACAATGATCTGGTACTCATACTGCGTATTTAAGAGTTCAAAAGGTACAAATAAACCCCAATATAATGTGTCATTCCGTTAACACAAGGGGAATTATGTTATTTTTACGCTACAACTATCATACCACCCATGACTTATCTGTCTGCTATCGGGAGCTACTCGATCATGGTGAAAGAGGTCTTCAAGAAACCTACGAAATGGCCCATCATGAAGTCGCTCATCCTCAAGGAAATAGATGAACTAATATTCAATTCCTTGGGAATCATTGTATTTATCTCCTTATTCATTGGGGGAGTTGTCACTATTCAGACGGCTCTCAACTTGGATAATCCCTTAATCCCGGTTAGTTTGATCGGCTTTGCAACCAGGCAATCTGTAGTCCTGGAATTTGCACCCACATTTACTTCGATCATTATGGCGGGAAAAGTGGGTTCCTATATTACCTCAAGTATTGGCACTATGCGGGTTACCGAACAGATCGATGCCCTGGAAGTTATGGGTGTTAATTCTCTCAATTACCTGGTGTTTCCAAAGATCATTGCCATGCTCTTATATCCATTTGCGGTAGCAATAGCCATGTATATGGGTATTTTGGGCGGCTGGATGGCTGGCGTTTGGGGTGATTTCACTTCCAGCGGAGATTTTATTGAAGGACTACAATTAGATTTTGATCCGTATCATGTCACCTATTCCTTTATTAAAACTTTGGTGTTCGCTTTTGTGATCGCCACGGTTCCTTCATATCACGGCTATTTTATGAAGGGTGGTGCCCTGGATGTTGGTAAAGCCAGTACTACTGCATTTGTTTGGACGAGTGTGGTTATCATCATTCTGAATTTCATATTAACCCAATTATTGCTAGGCTAATGATCATAGTGACAAACTTGCACAAATCGTTTGGAGAGGATCATATTCTGAAAGGGATATCAACCACATTTGAGAAAGGAAAGACCAGTTTAGTGATCGGACAAAGTGGTTCGGGGAAAACAGTCTTTATAAAATGCCTCTTAGGGCTATTTACCCCAGAAGAAGGAACCATCGATTTTGATGGCAAGATCTATTCCGAGCTTACTTCGGATGAACAGCGCAATCTAAGACAAGAAATAGGCATGGTCTTCCAGGGAAGTGCCCTGTTCGACTCTATGACAGTTGAAGGCAATGTCATGTTCCCGTTAAATATGTTTACCCAGCAATCCGAATCTGAAAAGGAAGATCGGGTGAATTTTGTGTTGAACAGGGTGAACCTAATAGACGCTAATCATAAATACCCTGCCGAACTTTCAGGAGGGATGCAGAAGCGGGTTGCCATAGCCAGGGCCATTGTTATGAATCCTAAATATTTATTCTGTGACGAACCCAATTCCGGCCTGGATCCTAAAACTGCGATATTGATCGACAATCTTATCCAGGAGATCACCCAGGAATACGACATTATTACAGTGATCAACAGCCATGATATGAACTCCGTCATGGAGATCGGTGAGAAGATCGTATTTCTGCAAAAAGGGCACAAAGCCTGGGAAGGAACTAACAAAGAAATTTTTAAGACAGATAACGAGGCGGTTACCAGCTTTGTTTACTCTTCAGAATTGTTTAAAAAGGTACGTCAAATGTACCTGGAAGAACGATCTTAATTTTGCTGTGTCCTGAGTTGAAGGTCTTTATTTTTTAGACGAACCCGAAGCCATTCCAACAACTTACTCTCTTCTTTGGCCAGTTTATCAGCTGCAATGCCATCTTTCCATTTAACCTCAAAGACCGGGATCGTATCTATCTTTTGAAAGTCGGTCTGGATCCTATAAGAAAAAGCCAGGGAAGCCAGGTCTTCATAATTTAATCTGGCTTCTGCGCTTATGTCATTAAAGGGGATCTGTATTTGCAATCCTTTTTGAGCAGCTGATAACTCATCTTCCAGCATCTCTATCCGGGCCTCCTTGCTCAGTAATTCAGCCTTTTTGGATTCGTACAATTCATTGATAAAATTATACCGCTCTTCGGAATCGTCCTTCCCCCCTTGTACTACTATTAGGTCTGTGTTGATGAGACGGGAATAATTATTCTGTTGTGCACGCCAGGTTCGGATCACATTATCAGGAATGACCTCATCCCCCATTGATACTACTTCAATTCTGGAGGTGCCCTCAGGCTTGTACACAAACTGGGTGAGGTTATCCATATACCTCCCCTGATCAGAGAATTGGTAGGTGCCAATGGTTTCATTGACCAATTGTTGTGCCTGACTTAAAAAACGGGATTCCTGGAACACATTATAAAAGGTAAATCCTGCCGGGATCATTACTAATAGGGCCAACAAGGAAGCTATTCTTGCTATTCTACGGCGCTTTTTTGAATTTGCATAACGAACCATCGGGAATCGCATGAATTTCAAAACAAGGAAGGTTGCCAGGGCAATGAAGATGGTATTAATGGTAAACAAATACATAGCCCCAATGGCATAACCCCAATTGCCAATAGCCAGGCCAAACCCTACCGTACATAATGGGGGCATCAAAGCCGTGGCAATAGCTACCCCGTAGATCACACTGGCTATAGTTCCCTTCTTAGCTCTGGCGATCACCAATGCAAGTCCGCCAAAAAAAGCGATCAATACATCCCGTATATCAGGAGCAGTTCGGGCAAGCAGTTCTGAAGATTCATTTTGTAAGGGAAAGAATGCAAAAAATAAGAATGCCGTCAGAACACTTAAAATGACCATGACGGAAAAATTCTTTAACGATCTCCTGAGGGTCTCTATATCATTAATGGCTATAGAAAGTCCAATTCCCAAAATGGGTCCCATCAGCGGGGAAATAAGCATCGCTCCTATTACAACTGCTGTTGAATTTGCGTTGAGACCAACAGAGGCAATGAAAATAGAACAAATAAGGATCCAGGAAGTATGCCCTTTAAAAGGGATATCTTCAATTATGGCTGTTTTAGTAGCCTCCTGATCTGTATTGCGGCGGATGCTCAACAGATCTGAAAGAAAATTTCGCGTACTTCCTATGAGGCCACGAAAGTCTTTCTCCACTTCCTGGGTATCTGGTGCAGCTTCTTCACTATATGGTTTTTTCTCCTCTTCGAACATCTATTATAAGTTCAATGTATCTCCGTGCTCTTTCTTTACCCTGGCGACTAGTTCCTTGATATCTTGTTCTTTTTCCCGGGGGATCATTAGGAGCACATTATCTTTCTCAACAATGATAAAGTCACTTACCCCTTCAAGTACGAACAATTTGCCTTCAGGTAAAAATATCATATTTCCTGAGGAATTCTGGGCAGTGATGGTAGCTCCAATGGCTACATTCCCGTCAGCATCCTTCTCCTTTTCTTCGTACAAAGATCCCCAGGTTCCCAGATCGCTCCAGCCAAAAGACGCTGGAAGCACGTATATGGAACGTGCTTTTTCAAGGATGGCATAGTCAACAGAAATATTTTCTGCATGCCCATAATTGGCTTCCAGAAAGGCTGTTTCACTTTCCGTATTATAATCTGCCAGACCTGAGGTAAACAAATCAAACATCTCTGCCTGATTCTCCTTAAACGCTTCTACAATGGTCTTAATACTCCATACAAATATTCCGGCATTCCAAAGGAAGTTTCCCTGTGCCAGAAATTGTTTTGCCGTTTCTTTATCCGGTTTCTCCCGGAACTTGATCACTGAATTTAACTTAGACGAATCTGCTACCTGATATTCAATATAACCGAAGCCCGTCTTAGGGGCATCTGGTGTTATACCCAGGGTGCAAATAGAGTCGTTTTTCCAACTGTGTTCCATACACTGTAAGATATCGTTCTTAAAAGAATCATCATCTTCAATTAAGTGATCACTAGGTGCTACCAGCATGACAGCATCGGGTTCTATCTTTTGGATCTTAAGGGCAGCCAGCAAAATACAGGGAGCTGTATTTCGCATGGCAGGTTCAGGAACGATCTGGTAGTCATTCAAACCGGGAATTTGTTCATGGACCAGGGCAACATAATCGGCATTGGTCAGGACAAAAATGTTCTCGGTTGGAATAAATTTTTGGAGGCGTGCAAAAGTCTGCTGCAGCAAAGAGCTGCCGGTATTCATCAGGTCGTGAAATTGTTTAGGAAATGTCCGGGTACTTACGGGCCAGAATCTTGATCCTATGCCCCCGGCCATGATCACTGCAAAATGCTTGGAATTCATTGACATTTATATCTGTATTGGTTCTACCTCAGCATGAGGTTGAAACAAATATACCCTACCGGAGCCAATTTCATAGCATTCTATTCGCTTAACCCTTTTTTTTCCCCTTTTAAATGACTTCCCATTATACAGTCTGAAAGTCGTGCCTTCACTGAGTTCTGCCACCAGGCTTTTATCGGAAGGAGGATCATATACAGTTAAGGCAATTGCCAATGTGCTATCTGTAGAACTACTGGCTTTAGGATTTCGAAAATGCCTTGCTAATATGGGCAAAAGGTCATTGGGAAACACCTCAGGCCTCAGGAGGGGCGCCATAAGGAAAGTAAATGTCTGTTTCCATTCTTTGCCATGAGGTTTTATCTGCCGGCCATTGATTTCGAAGGCTTGTAAATGAGCCAGTTCGTGAATAAGAGTGATCAGGAAGCGATAAGGGTTTGGAGAAGCATTGAGAGTGATGCGGTGTGACCCATCTGCTAATTGCTTATAGTCTCCATGTCTGGTTACACGCTGGGCAGTGATCTTCACTTCTACCTGGATATCCCTTAGTACTGAAAGGCAATAATCCCTGGCAGCAGAGGGTAGAAAATCTGTTATTTGCTGAGAATCCACCACCAATTAGTTAAGGAGTGCTGTTGCTAACAGGTAATACTTTCCCATTATACATCTTATGCCCATTTATTGCGAAGTTCGCTATATAATCAGCCATTTCAGCTGCTGTTGTCGGGGCCTGATAGCCCGGAAAGGCCTCTTCTAACATTTCTGTTTGAACAGCGCCCAGGGCCAAAACATTAAAAGCTGGACCCGTTTCTTTATATTCCTCTGCCAATAATTCACTCAAGGTAATTACCGCTCCTTTACTTGAGCTATACGCCGCTAGTCCTGGAAATTTAGAACTACCCTGAACGCCCCCCATAGAACTAATGGTGACAACATGAGCCGACTTGTTCATAAAAGGAATCAGGGCCCGTGTAAGTTCTGCCAGGCCAAAAACATTTACGGCATAAACTTCCTGGAAGTCTGCCCAGCTGGTCTGGTCGAAAGGTTTATTGATGAGCTGTCCTGCGTTATTGATCAAAATATCAAGACTGATATTCGCCTTAGATATTTCGGATGCAAATTTTTGAATGTCCCCGGCAGAGCTTATATCAAACGAAATGACCTCAACACCTTTAAAACCTGCTTGTTCAAGCGGGCGGGTATTTCTGGACAGGGCATAAACGCGATCACCGCGTTCGGCAAAAATCCGGCATAATTCAAAGCCTATGCCCCTGCTTGTTCCGGTAATGACAACATTAGCCATTAGTTAGGTATTATTTCTTTTTCTGCCGAATTCGATATTCCTTCGACTACCGGGATGAGCCGGTTGACAACTTCAGCCATATGGGCAAAATCCATGATCTGAGGCTCGTCACCCACACCGTGATAATGGTCAAAATTGGTAAAGTCGAAAGTGCAATACGTATGAGACGGAACACCGAATACGTCGTGGAAGGGATAATTATCGGAACGTTGAAATAAATTCAATTCCTGCGCTGTGGGAAGGAGACCGATCAAATTCTCACCAGCATGTGTATTGCTAATTTCTGCCAGGTTAGATTTATCATATCCCGTGATATATAAAAAGTACTCCTTATCGACCATGGGTACACCCGTCATTTCAAAATTGAGCATGGTGTAGAGATCCAGATTGGATTCTTTTAATTTTTTAGCCAGGTGCCATGATCCCATCAATCCGCGTTCTTCTGCACTGAACAGTGCAAAGATCAGGCTGCGTTTATTGGTTTTGGCATTTCCAAAATAACGGGCAAGCTCCATTACTGTAGTAGTACCGGAGGCATTATCATTTGCGCCATTTGCTATGGCATCGCCATTGGTTGCATTTACAATTCCTATATGGTCATAGTGGGCTCCAATCAATATGAATTCATCTTTCAGTTCGGGATCATTGCCCGGGATCCATCCTACTACATTATATGAAATGGGTTTAAAATCTGCCAGGGTATCCCGGTACGTTTCAAAATATGGTTGAATGTTATTCTCTTCAAAAGATTCTTCGATGAAAGTAGCGGCCTGTTCGATCCCTTCGCTTCCTGAGTCCCGCCCCTGTAAATCGTCGGAGGCGATATAATTCATCAAGGCACTCATTCTAATTGCATTCGAGTACAAGTCAACAGGCGGAAAAGTTGTATTCTTCGATGGATCCGTCTCCGGACTGTCAATACTGCCTTTTACGCCTTCAGGGCCTTTAACAATGTCTTCTGGATTTGTTTCACGAACCCTGGTAGATCCACAGGCTAGAAGCGTGGCTACAAGCCCGAGCATAACTATCTTTTTCATATGATACGTCAAAACTATTAGCAGCTGGGTCTTAGGCCAGCATGGTTACAGGGTTCTCTATGAATGCCCTGAGGGTTTGTAAGAATTGTGCGCCCGTGGCTCCATCAACCGTCCTGTGGTCACATGCCAAAGTGAGCTTCATTGTATTACCAACAACTATGGCACCATCTTTTACGACAGGTTTCTCAACAATGGCTCCAACTGATAAGATCGCAGAATTAGGCTGATTGATAATAGAGGTAAATTCAAGGATCCCGAACATTCCGAGATTGGACACCGTGAACGTACTGCCGTCCATTTCATCAGGCTTGATCTTTTTAGTCCTGGCTCTGCCCGCCAGGTCTTTTACTGTATTATTGATCTGCATCAAGCTCATCTGGTCGGCAAATTTCACTACGGGAACTACCAGGCCGTCATCTACAGCAACGGCTACACCCAAATGAATATGGTGATTATATTTTGTCGTATCTCCATTCCAGCTTGTATTTACCTGTGGGTGCTTTCGCAGTGCCAAGGCACATGCTTTTAATACAAGGTCATTAAAGGATACCTTCGTATCCGGCAGATCATTGATCTTTACCCTGGAGGCCTTAGCCTGCGTCATATCTACTTCAATAGTGAGATAGTAATGAGGTGCCGTAAATTTTGATTCAGCCAGGCGTTTGGCGATCACCTTGCGCATCTGTGAATTCTTCACCTCTTCACTGCCCTCTTCGCCAACAGGCAAAGCAATGGGCTGAATCGCAGAAGCGGCAATACCAGGATCTGGTATTGAAGAGACAGCTGGTGCAGCGGGTGCTGCTGCAGGAGCTTCTTTTTTGGCAGCAGGGCTATAATTTTCGATATCTCGTTTAACAATGCGGCCTTGTTCTCCTGTTCCTTTCACCTCTACCAAAGATATTCCCCGGTCCGCAGCCATTTTTTTTGCAAGCGGGGAAGCAAAAATCCGGCCATTAGAAGAGGCTGCTTCCTTTATTGTATTTACCTCCGCTACTGGGGTATCAACAGTTTCTTCTACAGGTTTTTCTGGTTTATCGACTTCATCAGCTTTTGCCCCGGATGCGAGGACAGCTTCTACATCGGTTCCGGCAGGACCTATAACAGCTAGTACTTCATCAACTGGTGCCGTTTGGCCTTCCTGGATCCCAATATGTAATAAGGTACCTGAGTAGAAGGACTCAAATTCCATGGTGGCCTTATCCGTTTCTATTTCGGCCAGAATATCGCCTTCTTCTACGAGATCGCCTTCTTGTTTTAACCAGGAGGCCACAGTCCCTTCTTCCATAGTATCACTGAGCCTGGGCATCGTAATGATCTCCACTCCTTCCGGTATTTCAGTAGCAGGAGCAACAGTCTTAGGTTCTTCAACAGCTTCCGCTTGCTGAATTTCAACAACAGCCTCTGTTTCTTCTTCAGGGACCTCTTCTGTTTTGGATTCAGGAGTGCTGTCATTACCAGCGCTACCTCCGGTAAGCAAGGAACTTATATCTTCTCCATCTTCTCCAATGATAGCCAGGAGCGAATCAACCGGGGCTCCGTCCCCTTCAGCAATGCCAATATGTAATAAGGTGCCTTCATGGAAGGATTCAAATTCCATTGTGGCCTTATCTGTTTCGATCTCAGCCAGAATATCGCCCTCTTCGATCTTATCCCCTACTTGCTTTAACCATTTAGCCACGGTACCTTCTTCCATGGTGTCACTAAGCCTGGGCATGTTGATTATTTCGGCCATATTCTTATAATTTATGTGCTAAAAATGGATATCCTTTTTCTTCATACACCATGTCGTATAGTTGATCTACCGGGGGATAATCTGAATTTTCGGCATATTCTTCACACTCTTTTACCCGTTCTTTTACCCGTGCATCAATTTCAGCAATGTCTTCTTCTGTTGCATACTTCTTTTCCAGGATTAGCTCTTTAACCTGGGTGATCGGGTCAATTTTTTTGTATTCCTCTACTTCATCTTTGGTTCGATAATGCTGCGCATCTGACATGGAATGACCTCTGTACCGGTACGTCTTCATTTCTAAGAATGTGGGGCCACCACCATTTCTGGCGCGTTCGATCGCTTTGCTCATCTCCTCTGCAACAGTCACTGGATCCATTCCATCAACAGGTCCACAGGGCATTTCATATCCCAAGCCTAATTTCCAGATCTCCGTAGAATATGAGGTTCTTTCTACTGATGTCCCCATAGCATATCCATTGTTCTCACAAATGAATACAACAGGAAGCTGCCAGAGCATCGCCAGGTTGAAGGATTCGTGAAGCGATCCTTGCCTGACAGCACCATCCCCCATATAGCAGAGAGTGACTGCATCCCTTTTAAAATATTTATCCGCAAATGCCAATCCGGCCCCTAGCGGGATCTGGCCTCCTACGATGCCATGTCCGCCGTAAAATCTGTGTTCTTTTGAGAATATATGCATAGACCCCCCCATACCCTGGGATGTTCCTGTGACTTTGCCATATAGTTCGGCCATGACCTTTCTGGGATCCACGCCCATGCCTATTGGCTGAACATGGTTCCTATAGGCGGTTATCATACGGTCTTTTGACAAATCCATTGCATGCAAGGCACCGGCCAATAAGGCCTCTTGACCGTTATACAAGTGCAGGAACCCACGAACTTTTTGCTGAATATATACTGCGGCGAGTTTGTCTTCGAACTTGCGCCAGAAGAACATATCCTCATACCATTTCAGATATACCTCTTTAGTTACTTTTTTCATTGAATGATCCTCGGTTGAATGATTAGTCTTCCCATTCAAAATAAGTCAGCCCGCTGTTCTGGACAACCCATAAAAAACAAAAATAAACATTAAATCTAGAGTGAAAAATAAATGGGATAAAAGCCGAACTCCGGCTTACGATCAGACTGCAACTAATTTACTGAGAATTCAATTGTGAGCTATTAAAACCTAGCGGTAATAGATCTGAGATTGCGTTGATGAGATAGACGGGTCCCTGGCTGCCTTGCAAGATGACACGTATTGGTTTTCCTTGCTTGTGCTCATACTCGTAAATGGACTGTCGGCAATTTCCACAAGGCGCAGCTGGTTCATTGGAAGGCTCCGTATCAGAACCGGCACTGATCGCCAGACTGATAATAGGGACACCTGGAAATCTGGCCCCGGCTTGAAAAACAGCTACCCGTTCGGCACATAAACCAGAAGGAAAGGAGGCGTTCTCCTGATTACTGCCTACTACGATCTCACCATTCTCCAATATAGCGGCAGCGCCTACTTTAAAGTTTGAATAAGGGGCATAGGCACCTTCCCTGGCGATACTTGCCTTTTCGAGCAAGACTTGATCTTCCCTATCAAGTTCATTTCGACCTTGATAAACTTTATAGGTAACATTAAATTGCTGCTCTTCCATGGGGATTCTTTTCGTAAAGGAAAGATATAAAAAAACCCGCCCTAAGGCAGGTTCTTTTTATGAAGCTTTATTTTTTTAATCATTTACGAATTCCTGACCCAGATTGAAGGTCACTGAAAATCGCAATGTGTTTTCTAATGGATTACGAACCTGAGAAGTAGAGAAGAGGTACGATAAATCTACCTGTGCAGATTTAAATTTAAATCCGGCTCCCAGGGTTAAAAACTTTCTGGATCCTTTTTCTTCACTTTCATTAAACAGTCCTGTCCGAAGCATAAAGGCATCCTGGTATCTGTATTCTGCACCCAATCCCCAGGTGAATTCTTTTAATTCTTCACTAAAGCCATCTGGCGCATCTCCGAATGATTTAAATAAACCATTAAAGAAGGTGATGTCCTGATATTGATCGTTGTCTTCAGAATCTATATCACCATCACCATCAAAATCCTGAGGTGTCGGTACCAATAACTTATTGAATTCAGTATGTAGACCAAGTACATTGTCTGCGTCAAAAATAAAATCGAAGCCGGCGCCAAACTTCAAGTTTGTCGGCAGGAAGTTTTCCTGTCCGCCTTCATCATATTTTATTTTTCCACCAAGGTTAGACACGTTAAAGCCAAGTCGCCATCTACCATCAAAACTGTTATAAGCAATTTCATTAGAACGATAAAAACCGGCTACATCTACAGCCAGGGAATTGGCCGCTTGAGAGTCCACGTCTCCGCTTTCAGGCAGTTTTAGATTGGAACTAATGAATCGTGCTCCGACAGCCATTGAGAATGTTGGGCTCAATTTCAAGGAGTAAGAACCATCTAAAGCCAATTCATTTGGCTTAGCCAGGGTTCCCGGATCATTTGCAAACTGTCTTAACTCTATTTCACCTAATGTAAAATACCTAAGACTTACGGCAAAAGCACTACGATCATCGATCTTGCTATAAAAATTACCGTTGAGCAAAGAAATATCTGTGATTATACTTTCCAAATAGGGAGTATAACTTAATCCAATACCCATTTTTCGCTCTGCAAAGGCAAATTTTGCTGGGTTCCATTGTTGTGAAAAGGCATCTACAGAAGTAGCAACTCCCATGTCGCCCATTCCGGCAGCTCTTGCGTCTGCAGCAATTGTCAAAAATGGAACGGCTGTTGTTATCACCCGATCTTCCTGTGAATACGATACAAAGAGTGCAAGAAGGGCAGGAATTAGCAGTAGTTTTTTCATTTTCTTTTTCAAATTATTAGTTGGAGTAATCGTCAATATGAATGGCTATTTTATTCGCATTTTTCAGGCGTATTACTTGAAAACGAGGTTTTCATCATATTCTTATGTAAAGGTCCAATTTTTTTATGCTTTCTCCATATAATGGAGCAAGAATAACCTCATTTACCGATATAAATTAAGTCGGAATTAAAAGCAAAGTACTGAATTTTAGTGCTTTTTTATTTAAAAAGTCGGGGAACGTCTCATACTACAAGTCGAAATGTCTCGTTATCTAAGAAATGATGGGGAAAGTAAGTGAGTTTTAAACCAACTCGAATTATTTTTTCCTGCACAAAATATTATGGTCATTTCCGCGTTTAATAGCCGATAGTAACGCCACATTGGTTGACTTGCAATGCCCCAAGTATCAGTAAAATTATGCAGTCAGCCTAGGTGAAATCAAAAACCGTAACGAAATTTAACCTAATTAATAAATCGGGCAATTATTAAGATCAAAGATTAACAAATGAAAAAACAGATCATAAATGTTGCGCTCTCGAGCCTTGTTATCGCTGCAAGTATGGCAGTAACAGGTTGCAACAAATCATCGTCGTCCAAAAATACGTCACGGGCTACTGGATGGAAGATCAATGCCAAAGAAGGCGGATTCCAATACAACTCCGATTTCAAGGAGCAGGAAACTGGCCCTGGACTGGTCTTTATTGAAGGGGGTACTTTTACGAAAGGAAAAGTGCAGGATGATGTAATGCACGATTGGAACAACACGCCAACGTCTCAGCACGTTCAATCCTTTTATATGGATGAAACTGAGGTTACAAATGTGATGTACCTGGAATATCTGGATTATCTGAAAGCGGTTTATCCTCCGGAAAATCCTATGTACACCAACATCTATAAAGGTGCTTTACCCGATACATTGGTATGGAGAAACCGTCTTGGTTTTAACGAGACTATGACCAATAATTACCTGCGACACCCTGCCTATGCTGAATATCCAGTAGTAGGTGTAAACTGGGTACAAGCTGTTCAATTCTCAGAATGGCGTACAGATCGTGTAAACGAAGCTATGCTGGAGCGCGAAGGGTATTTAGCCCAGGATTCAAAGTATCAGGTACTTAGTGGAGATATTGACGGTACTTTCAGTACGGAGGCGTATTTAAACAGACCTGAATCTGTGTATAACGGTAATATTGATTCCCTTCAAGGTAAGCAAAAACGCGATTCCATAAATACTTTTGCTAAAAGAAGCAGCGGTATCATTATGCCTGAATATCGCCTGCCTACGGAAACAGAATGGGAATATGCGGCCGCAGCGCTGGTTGGAACTAGAGAATACAACAACTACAGAGGTAGAAAAAAATATCCATGGGAAGGTGATTATACCCGAAATGGAAAAAGAGTAGGTCGAGGTGATCAATTGGCCAACTTTAAGCAAGGAAAAGGTGATTACGGCGGGATCGCAGGATGGTCCGATGACGGTGCTGACATTACAGCCGAAGTTAAGTCGTACAAACCTAACGACCATGGTCTTTATGAAATGGCTGGAAATGTTGCCGAATGGGTAGCTGATGTTTACAGACCCATCGTAGATGATGAGATCAGTGATTTCAATTACTACCGTGGTAATATCTATATGAAGACAGCTATCGGTGAGGATGGTAAAGTTGTGGTGCTTCGAGACAGCATCGTTTATGATACCTTACCAAACGGCAAAATTGTTGCGGTTAACATGCCCGGCGAGATCAAAATGATTCCTGTAGATGAGGAAGAAACATATCTAAGAACTAATTTCGATGCCAGTGATAACCGTGCCTACAGAGACGGAGATGCAGGTTCTTCAAGATTCTTTGACCGATTTGCGGATGAAGAAGATGAAGATTCTCAACGCAAGATGTACGATTCGCCACGCCACACGGTTGAGCGTAATGATGAAGGTACTCTTGATAGGGAATATGACAAATCTAATTCGCGTACATCCTTGATCAATGACGAAGTACGAGTATACAAAGGCGGTTCCTGGAAAGACAGAGCCTACTGGTTAGATCCTGCACAACGAAGATTCTTGCCTCAGTATATGGCCACTGATTATATCGGTTTCCGATGTGCTATGTCCAGAGTAGGATCCAAGTCCAAAACAAAGAACAAAACTGTACGCGGAAAGAAAGTCCGATAAAAGTTTTATAACATAAATATAAAAACCCTGTAGTATGTACTGCAGGGTTTTTTATCTTTGGGGTATGACCCTGGAAGCCCTTCATGCCCTATTCTTACAGCATCCGCGCGTATGTACCGATTCCCGTAAAATAGTACCCGACTCCCTTTTCTTTGCTTTGAAAGGGCCTAATTTCAATGCCAACAAATTTGCTGCCGACGCTTTGCAGAAAGGCGCAGCGATGGCCATTGTGGATGAATCCGAATACGCTATAACGGATCAATATGTGTTAGTTGAAGATGTGCTCCAAACCCTGCAAGACCTGGCAAGGTATCACAAGCAGCAGTGTAAGGCACAAGTGATAGCGCTCACGGGCAGCAATGGGAAGACCACGACAAAAGAACTCATGTATTCTGTGCTGAGTAAGAAGTATAACACCATCGCTACCGAAGGCAATCTCAACAATCATATTGGAGTGCCTCTCACACTTTTGCGTTTACAAACAGACACAGAAATGGCCGTTGTGGAAATGGGTGCCAACCACCTGGGGGAGATCGCATTTTTATGCACTATTGCCGAACCGGATTTTGGCTATATCACGAATTTTGGAAAAGCACATTTGGAAGGCTTTGGGGGTGAAGAAGGCGTGATCAAAGGTAAAAGTGAATTATACGATTATCTCCTGGAAAAAAACAGGCATGTATTTCTAAACGCCGATGATCCGATCCAAAAGGAAAAACTCGGCTCCTATATCAAAAAGTTCGGGTACAGTACAGAAGACCATCAATATTTCAAAATAAAATGGCTCGGTGCCGATCCCTATGTCCGTTTAGAATCGGAAGGACTGGAAATAAAGACACAATTAATGGGGCAGTATAATTTTCTAAATGCTGCCGCCGCTGTCCTTCTTGGGAAATATTTTAATGTGCCCATGTCTCAAATTAAAACGGCGCTAGAGGCCTATGTACCCACGAACAATCGTTCACAGGTTGTCAGCCGGAACGGACTCACTATTTTATTAGACGCCTATAATGCCAATCCAACAAGCATGAATGCCGCCTTGGAAAATTTGGGTAGCCAGTCCAAAAAACCAACTATTGCTATTTTGGGCGATATGTTTGAATTGGGCGAAGCCGCAGCCAGGGAACACCAGGAAGTAGCAGAGTTAATAGATGAATTAGGCATTGATGAAGCCTATTTTATCGGTGTGAACTTTAATGGCGTGCAAACCGATCATTGGCAATTTGAAAGCTTTGAGGAATTTCAGGAACACCTGGATGGAGATCCCATCAAAATGGGAACCGTTCTGATCAAAGGGTCAAGAGGCATGGCCCTGGAACGGGTGGTGGAATTGCTGTAGTGTGATATACTGGAGTACGGCTAAGCCGTGATCCGGACCGAACTTGTATTAAATACAAAAACCCGGTAGCACGTACTACCGGGTTGAGTGATGTGGGATATACTGGAGTCGAACCAGTGACCTCTGCCCTGTCAAGGCAGCGCTCTAAACCAACTGAGCTAATACCCCTTACATTGTCACCTCTTAAACCAACTGGGCTAACACTTCAAAATGCTATCTTTATAGTCTGTCCAAAAGGGAATGCAATATCGGAAATTTATTCCCATCAAACACAGTTCAAAACATGAAACTCATAAGTTGGAATGTTAATGGCATCAGAGCCATTGTTAAAAAAGAATTTCAAAAAGACATGGAAGCCCTGGACTGGGACGTCTTATGTCTCCAGGAAACAAAAGCCCAGGTAGACCAGACAGTCGAGGCCATACCCTTCTTTCACAAATATGAGGTTATAGCCAATCACGCAGTCAAAAAAGGGTATTCCGGCACCGCTATAATTTCAAAACAACAACCGGAAAGCATATCCCACGATATGGGAATTGAAGAACACGATCTGGAAGGCAGGTTGATCTGTGTAGATTATGGAACCTTCTACCTGATAAATGTCTATGTCCCAAATTCAGGTAGCGGTCTAAAGCGACTCCCGTACCGCAAGGGATGGGATGCCGATTTCCTTAAATATCTCAAGGCAAAAAATAAGAAGAAACCGGTGATCGTGTGCGGCGATCTCAACGTGTCTCATCAACCGATCGATTTAAAGAATGACAAGGCCAATTATAATAAGACATCGGGCTATACCCAGGTAGAGATAGATGGGATGACCAATTTCTTAGCAGCAGGTTTTGTTGATATTTTCAGGCATCGAAACCCTGAAGTGGAAGCTTATACGTATTGGAGCATGCGTATGAACGCCAGGGAAAGAAATGTGGGTTGGCGACTGGATTACTTCCTGATAAGCGAGTCGCTTGTAGACAAAGTAAATGATATAAAGATCCTATCGGATATCTATGGCTCTGATCACTGTCCGGTGCTGCTGGACATTTCTATTTGAGCGGGTAAATTACCTTCCTGATGACAAAAATCATAGGATAAGAATATAGTACGATCTATATTCCCGGTTAGATTATTGTTTAACCTAAAGTATCCTATCATGACTGTTACAAAATTTAGAAAGAGGCGCCGACCTTTCGGCAAATTAGCCACTCCTGAATTTTTTGATTTTGATATGGAGGATTTTTTTGAGAATCGGTTGAGGACCCATCGTTTCTTCAATGACCGCTTCTGGAATGGCAAGGCGAATCAGCCTGCTTTGAATATTAAGGAAAGTGACAAATTCTTTGATATTGAGCTGGCAGCGCCCGGCTTTGAGAAGGAAGATTTTAAGATCACTGTAGAAGATGGCTATCTGAACATCACAGCAGAGAAATCTTTATCAAAAGAGGAGAAAGAAGAGGAGTACACACGACGTGAGTTTACGTATAACTCATTTGAACGCGGACTTTCACTACCTGAAAATGTGGAAGAAGAGGAGATTGCAGCAAAGTATAAAAATGGTATACTTCGCTTTAGATTGATGAAAAAAGAGATCGAAGAAAAGAAAAAACCAAAAGTGGTTGAAATTTCTTCATGATCCCATTCAAAGGAATCGGATACCTGATGCCGGTTGAACGTCTTGACCTTTTGCTAAGTTGATCCCGATCTGAGGGAATCCGGTTCCTTTATTAACCGCGCTTGGTTGCACAAAGCTAAGCCCAAATAAAATATCATGGCATTGAATTTTAATCAATACGCATCGGAAGGGTATCATTTTTTAAAAGAATACTCAAGAGCTTTGAACCTGGAAAATAGACCGGAACAAGCAGGTCGCATTTTTGCGTCCATCATGTACGCCATGCGCGATATAATCCCTCCGGAAGAATCCATACAATTGGTCGCACAGTTACCAATGTTCCTGAAAGGGGTATATGTCAACGGCTGGTCTATGAAAAAAGAGAAACCCAAGGTAAAACGCATGGAAGACCTTGTTAAGCTCGTAAAAAAATACGATTACCCCGCTGCCGATAGCGACTTTGCATACAACGATGAGTTGGTAGAACGCTATATTGATACTACATTCATATTTCTGCGGAAATATATCTCCGCAGGAGAATTGAATGATATCAGATCCGGTTTACCCAAGGAACTGAAAAGTATCATTTTTTCCAACATCGCTATCTAAGAAAAAGTCCTTCCGACTATTCTTTTGTTCCTCGAGGTAAAACCTCTTCGGGGAATGGGAATAATATGGTCGAATTCTTTTCTGCAGCAATATTTGACAAGGTCTGGTACAATCTGAGTTTTATGGCAGAAGGCGACTTATCGATCTGTCTACCTGCAGCCAGAAGCATGCCCGCAGCTTGCTCTTCAGCTTGTGCCAAAATGATCCTGGCTCGCCTGGAGCGTTCCGCTTCTGCCTGATTCGCCATCATTCTGCGCATGTTCTCAGGCAATTGTATATCCTTGATCTTTACATCAATGATCTCAATTCCCCATTCATGGGTCTCAACCTCTACAATATGCTTGATATTCTTACCCATTTCTTCACGCTTGGATAGTATGGTATCTAATTCTACTTTACCACATACATCACGTAAGGCAGCCTGGGATAGTTGAGTAATGGCAAAAGCAAATTCTTCTACTTCCAACACGGCTTTTTCAGGATCATAGATCTTAAAGAAGACAACACCATCTATACTACAGGGCACATTATCTTCAGTCATTACTTCTTGCGAAACAATGTTAATCGTGATCACACGGATATCTACTACTTGAATGGTTTCAACAATGGGGATGATCCATCGAATGCCGGGTTTCAATATCTTAACATACTTCCCAAATCGAAATTTTAAAGCGCGTTTGTATTCAAAAATGATGCGTATCCCGGCTAGGAGAAATACTCCAAAAAGTACCAGGAATAAGTTTAATGGATTCATATCAATTGATTTATGTGTTACAGATTAAATAAACGTCGATGGCCGGAAAGTATAGCTGATTAGGGGGTCTTTTAAAGTTACGAAATTTTATCCCTCTCCAGCCCGATATTTCAAGGGTGCATCTGCCTGTTTACATTAGCCAGGATCCGGTTAATTTGAAAGAACCACAGAAAAAACAAACTGAACGTAAATTTTTGCAGGACCGGCAGAAATCTGAGCCCGTTTCCGGTCTCGTAGATCCCATAATTCACCAGGAAGATCAGGATACAAATGATCCCAAGCGGGTAGAGGGTGCTATACTCGTATCGCACTAATTCCACTAGCAAAGCTATTAGAGCAATTGTTCCCAGGAAACCCGCTATGCGGACACTTATATCGTGTGTCCCTTCTGAAAGTGTTAACATCGAAATGAATGCCAGTAAACCACTTACCCATAAAATTTTGGTAGTCCAGCCCCTGCGAGAAAATAATATAGGGAGGTGATACCATAAATAAGCCAGGCCGACACATAGTATCGCCAGAGCAGTCCGGCTCCATACTTTTGCCGTATTCAGAGAACCATTGATCGCACGCGAATCCAGAAGATCACAGAGGTAATTATTCCAAAAACTAAAGCCTGTGTGCGTAGGATCATTCCAGGAACCTCCCGGGTAATTTAATGCCGCAATTATATAGAAGAAAATGAATAACGCCATGGCCGCTACAGGTAGCACCAATCTTCCGGGGTTAACAAAACGTGGCATTCTAATAAAATTCATACGATTCACTACCCTCTAATTTCAAACCTGTTGTTTCTTCCAGGATATGTTTTAGAAAGCGTGTTATTTTTGAATCGATCAAATTAAGCGCCTCAACATCACAAAGGGTGCGGACCAATTGTCTGCCTGCTTCTGTATTAGATGTGATCCCGGAAACAATATCCGGCCTGAGTTCAAAGGCTTCCATCAGGCCATAAACGGCATAAGGGTCAGAAGCACATAGGATAGTACAAACGATCTGATCTTTAATTGCTTTATAGGCAATATCGCCATTATAAGGTTCCATAGGAGAAGCCCCTATTTCTATTACGGCTATATCGGCGTTTACATTTTGTATCATGCTTAACAACAGAGGCAAGCGTTTTTTATAGAGATCTGGTGAAACTATAGTTGAAGGCAGGCCTACATCGACAAAATCATAGATCGCATCTGCACCTCCATCCTTCAAAGCCAACACATCCTTATATCTCCCGGCGCCTGATAATTTAGCAGCTACTACTTTATACCCGGCCGTTTTAAATAAGTTAGTGACAATACGTGCTGAAGTAGTCTTCCCCGCAGACATAGAAGTACCCATGAACAAGACGGTGGGCGTCTTATACTCAACAACTTCAATTTGTGCAATGAAGTCCTGCATACACACTTTATTTCCATTTCTCATGGCATGTCCTAAATATCTGATCTGCATTAAAGGAGGAATAAATACCGATTTAGACGTGAGTTTGCCCAACAGACCTGCTGCCGTCAGTACATGCATCTTTAATGTATTATCAACTTCCTTCCAGCTGCCCGTCACTTCCAGGGTAGCAAAACGTTCTCCCAAAGCACCCACTAATAGATCCCCGGAGATAACACCACGCATTCGTCCACTGGGTAATTCTATTTTTAAGTTGTTTCCCCCGGCATTAATTATTTCTGAAAGGATGAAATCCCCGGTTTCCCATTCCGATTTTACTTTTGGAACCACATCAAAGGGTTTTTCCCGGAGGTCAGAGATCCTGGTTAAGGATCCGTAGATATAAGGCTGTTTCATGATTCTGCATTTTTTGGCGCCGTCATTAGCAGTAGGGACAGCAGCGCGGTTCGTTCTATCAATTTGTTCTTTATAATATATTCGTGTGAGGCGTGGGCCCCGTCGCCCGGAGTGCCAAGTCCATCTAAAGTGGCCGTGAATAAACTTGTTGTGTTAGCATCCGATCCTCCACCGGCAGTGGCCTGTTTCAATTCCAGCCCCAGGCGCCTGCCCTCTTCCCGGGCCACTTTCCATAATTTCTGATTTCTGTCTGTCTTTTCCATAGGTGGTCTACCTATGCCCCCTTCTACAGTAAGTTTTACCTGATCTGATTCTGCCTTGAGATTCCTGATCTGCTCGGTGATAAACTTACCATCCTCATCATTTAGTACCCGTACATCTATAACCGCCCTACTCATAGGTGCGACCACATTGGGGGAGATACCCCCCTGAATAGTTCCCACATTTACCGTTATTCCCTTTTTCGGATCATTCATTGCGTAGAGCTTCTGAACCTGGTGTGAGAGTTCAATGATCGCATTCGCTCCTTTTTCCGGATCCAAACCCGCATGGGCAGCAACCCCTTCCACGGAAACTATAAAGTGACCAATTCCTTTACGGGCTGTCTTAAGTTTTCCGTCAGTACCCAAGGGTGGCTCCAGGACAAAAGCCCGATGGGCAATTTTAGCCAGCCGGCCAATTGACAAGGTAGTATCTCCACTCCCGATCTCTTCATCACTGTTGATCAAAACAACCGGTAGTACTCCAGGTATCAATCCGCATGCGTACAGGGCTTTTAAGGCAAAATAGATCTGTGTTACCCCCGCCTTCATATCATAAATGCCAGGTCCTTTTAAGATGCCTACATCCTCCTCCACCGGCATAGAAGTAAGCGTGCCTTTAGGCCAAACGGTATCTCCATGGCCTATGAGCAATTGCATTTGCTGGTGCTTATTTTTTACATTTGGGCGGGCATAAAAAAATCCGCCGCTTTTGGGACCCGGATACTTCCTGCATAAAAAATCCATAGACGCATACGCAGCTTCCAGTTCATTAAATAATAGATGCTGGCTATTGACATCTGAAGAATGCGTTTCAATCTGAACAAGCCTTTTAAGAAACTCAAAAATATCTGACTCATTGTCCCACAAATACCCTGTGATCTTCCTGGCTATGTCATCCTTGAGTTTCATTTTGAAAAGTCTTTGGGAAATGGAAAGTTATAAGTCTCTTCAATTTTTGCGAAGCGTCCATTTGCGATATAGGCCAATAAGGGGTTGGCAGCGATCTGAGCGGCTTCATCAACTTCATTAAACCGTTTGAGGCCCTTGTTTATATACGCATCGTGAATATAGCCTGTGATAAGTGAATTCGTTCCAAATCCATCTACGATCTTATGCAGTGCGCATTCCAGGTACATGTAGGCGCCGGCTATCACCGGGGTGTTAATAGATTGCGCCCAGGATACCTCAAGGGCATCCAGCACCGAAGCTGATTTGGAACTTACTCCCTGGCGGTTGGCAGCCGTTAAGGATGTAGCAATTACCTGGTCCGGCAAGGGAAAACTTACTGAAAACTCCTGGTATTGTTTTACATTATGATAGGTTTGATGGGCCGGGGTACAGACAAATCCAAAATAGTTCTCAAATCCCAGGGGGCTAGCCATATGTTTTGGGGCAAGATCATAGGAATCCCCTTCCAATGTGCCAATGATAACCAAAGGAGCCACTGTGTATACCTGGTCCCAAATAGGAGATCGGGTATCCAGCCTCGAATACCCTTCTAAGTTCATAGCCGTCTTCCCCATACTACAGAATTCCTAATCTCTTAAAAGTAGGAAACTATACCGGGGAAAACCATGATAATTGTCAGGTAGAAACAAGCCCAAATAAGACACGGGTTAAATACGCTAAGACCTACCCGGAACAACATTCCTTGATGCTGCTGAGATCCGTGAGTTGCTAGTGTGTTAATGATAATTGTCATAGTCAGTCTGGACTTTGAGTTATACATTCACGTAAAACCTAATTATGAAGGGTTCCTTGAAATTGGGTCGAGTTGCAGGAATAAAAATTGAAGTTCACTGGACATTCATCC
>CAMYJF010000026.1:0-40816 GCA_947258555.1 uncultured Eudoraea sp.
CGACATAGCAACTCGCACTATAATTGTCATAACCACAATGGCGATACCAAAGGGAAGGAAGGATGTCAAAAAACCGTAAAAAGGTGTAAAAATATATCGGTTGATCCAGCCAAAGATCCCCCATCCGTAAGGGATGGAATCGGCCAGGCCGTATTCCTTATAATCATCCAGGACCCGTAAATCCGTTGGCCCGTAATACCAGTTCATGGCATAGTTCAGTTCCCCGGCCGTATACTGGAGGGGTACTTTAGTCGTATACTGTTTTGTAAACTGCGTTTCTTTACTTTCCTCTTCTACCAAATTGACAGTGGTCAGTTCGGCGGTTTCAAAAGGTGTTTTTGTAGCCAGGATAGAACTGAAGAAATGCTGCCTGTAAGAAAGCCACTGGACATCTACTTCCGATTCTTCATCGTCGCTGGATTCCGATAGCTTGCTCACCTTATCGCCTTCATATTTATATGTCAAGCGTGAATAGCGATTCTCATACTGCACACTTTTGTTATGGCGTATCCCTTTCAGATCCCATTCCAGGCTGGCCGGCTGGGAGCTATTAAAGGTAGCATTCAAGCCTTGTGAACGCACGGCAAAGTCCAGCATATACTCATCCGGCTTCATTTCATAACGGTACTCCAGGAACTGTGTGTCTGAGATCTTTGCCTTCATAGACAAGACCTGGTTGTCCCCATTGGCTTGCATGCTGGGTTCAAAAAAGAGGTCGCGTGTATTCAATACCCTGTTATCACGGGTCGAAAAAACAAGGTTGAAATCGGAATTGGCTTCATTAATAAGGTATACCGGTACAGAATCGTAGGTGACGAATTGCTTCATTCGCGCCTCTGTGATCTGTCCGCCTTTATTGGCGATCTCTAAATACAACAACTCATTTTCCAAAACCGTCGTTCCTTCTGTCGAAGGGGTAAAGCTAAAAGCGCCTGCAGCCGACAAATACTGGGATTGCCTTACGGAATCATTGGCAACGGGTTCAGGAACTACCACAACTTCTTCTTTGGCTTTTTCAGCATCCTGCTGCGCCTGTTGTTGCTCTACTTGTTCCTGTTGTGCTTTTTGGGCTTCAAGTTCTTCGGGGGTAGGCTGACTCTGGTAAAACCAGAAGATCAGGATGACGAAGATCAGGACGAAGCCTATTATTGAATTGAGATCGAGTTTGTTTTCTTCCATTACGGGCTAATACATAAGGCCATTTCTACACGACCCCAAGCGGTCTGCAAATATATATCCAAAAGTGGGGTTTATGCCAAACTGGCACGAGAATGTTCAGATTTGTATTGAAGCACGGCTTTTACAAAGCCTACGAAGACCGGATGCGGGTTTGCCACAGTACTTTTATACTCCGGGTGATACTGCACCCCAAAAAACCACGGGTGAGATGGTAATTCTACGATCTCGACCAATCCGGTTTCGGTATTGATACCCGATGCGATCATGCCGGCTGCTTCTAATTGCTCTTTATATGTATTGTTCAATTCATACCGATGACGATGCCTCTCAGAGATCTCGGCTTTGCCCTCGTATAATCGGGAAGCGAGTGTATCCGGACTTATCTCACATGACCAGGCACCTAAACGCATGGTACCGCCTTTGTCAGTAATACTTTTCTGTTCTTCCATCAGATCGATCACCGGATGCGGAGTATTTTCATCCATCTCCGTGGAGTTAGCGCCTTCCAGTCCCAAAATATTCCTTGCAAATTCTATGACTGCCATCTGCATCCCCAGGCAAATTCCCAAATACGGAATACCGTTTTCCCTGGCATACTGTACGGCCTTGATCTTCCCTTCAATACCGCGCTCCCCAAAACCGGGTGCGACCAGGATACCGTCTAAGCCTAACAATTGTGATTCTACTTCATCTTCCTCCAGGTGCTCGGAATGGATGGAATGTACATTTACGCGCACTTCATTAACCGCCCCGGCATGAATAAAGGATTCTAAGATCGACTTATAGGAATCCTGTAATTCTACATATTTGCCGATCAGACCGATCGTAACTTCGGTTTTTGGATTTTTATGCCTGGACAGAAATTCTTTCCACTGCCCCATATCGGGTGTTGTATCATCCGGCAAGCCCAATTTTTTTAGCGCAACTTTATCTAATCCTTCCTCCTGCATTTTTAGCGGAACGTCATAAATGGTAGCCACGTCAAGTGCTTCTATAACGGCTTCCTGTTGTACGTTGCAGAATAAGGCCAGCTTGCGCTTAATATCATTGGAGATCTCATGTTCAGTACGACAGACAAGAATATCGGCCATGATCCCACTCTCCATCAAAGCTTTGATGGAATGCTGTGAGGGCTTTGTTTTTAATTCTCCGGCTGCTGCCAAATAAGGTATAAGGGTCAGGTGTACAACAATGACATTTTCTTCCCCCAATTCCCACTGCATCTGGCGTACGGCTTCTATATAAGGCAAGGATTCAATATCCCCTACTGTGCCGCCTATCTCGGTTATAACAATATCATATTCCCCGCTTTTACCAAGTAGCTGGATACGTTCTTTGATCTCGTTGGTGATATGCGGGATCACCTGCACAGTTTTCCCCAGAAATTCTCCTCTTCGTTCCTTCTCAATAACGCTTTGATAAATGCGTCCGGTAGTCACATTATTAGCCTGTGAAGTAGGTACATTCAGGAAACGTTCATAGTGACCCAGGTCAAGATCGGTTTCAGCGCCGTCATCGGTCACATAACATTCCCCATGCTCATACGGGTTCAATGTCCCCGGATCTACATTGATATAAGGATCTAATTTCTGTAAGGTCGTTGTATATCCCCTTGCCTGAAGTAGCTTGGCTAAGGAAGCTGCGATGATGCCTTTCCCTAAGGAAGAAGTAACACCTCCCGTAACAAAAATGTATTTCGTCTCTGGCATAATCGCGCACTTATTACGGGGTTCAAAGATACAAATTGCCAAAGAAAAATTTTGGCATTTCGTCTAAAATCTAAAAATTAATCCCAGACTTCTCCTGTTCTGGCAAGTTCGGTGTAGACCTTTTGCTGCCATTCACGCTGCCTGTCCTGCAGGCGGGAGGAATTTGTTTCCAGATCATAGCGATCCTGATACTCAGACAGTTCCCTGTTTATTTTTTTAAACATAGTTCTGACTTCGGCCTTGATGTTGTCCGTAAAACGTGTTTGAGCCAATTGGGCACGAAATTTACGGGCGAATAATTCAGTGATATCAAAATGTAGTTGTTCATGTGCCAAAATATGAGCACTGGCCAGGTGGTCCTGTACCCAACTTCTAGTGGGATAAAAAAAGGCAGACACGGTAAAGCCGGCTATCATTTCCCCATTGCGTTCCATCGAACTAAAGGAATAACTGATGCCACTTGCGGTTAGCGCTGCGACCGGACTTGAATCAGGGGATTCATCTTTAAAGTCGCTCCAATTGAGTCGGCGTTCTACAGACCAGGCCATAGGTTCTTCCTCTTGGGCAAATAACCCAATCACAGGAAAGAAAAGTAATAGGATCAGGATATTTCTTAGAATTCCCATTGAAAACTAATGTCTTTTTCAATATCAGGATGTATGCTGTAGATAACAGGGCAGGTATTTGCTGTTTTCTCTAAAATAGCCCGGTGTTCTTCCGGAATGCCCATAGGCATTTTTATATGCACTTTGATCTCACTGATCCGTCGG
Organism: uncultured Eudoraea sp.; assembly: GCA_947258555.1. GTDB lineage: Bacteria > Bacteroidota > Bacteroidia > Flavobacteriales > Flavobacteriaceae > HDS-28. Next base: position 3,659 of record CAMYJF010000026.1, read on the forward strand.
GGTGTAGAAGCCATCGTTTTGGTGACTTCAGCCATGGCATTGGTGATATCAATTCCAAGGCTCCTGGCTTTAATACCCATTACCGTCAGCATACAATTGGCAAGGCCGGTTGCCACAGTATCTGTGGGCGAAAAAGCCTGACCCAGACCGTGATTGTCTTTTGGGGCGTCTGTAATAAATTCACTGCCCGATGTTATATGGATGTTGGTAGTCCTGAGTTCGCCTGTGTAAATTACTTTTGATGTCATTGCGGGGAGCTAACTTCTTTGATTCGCATGTTGTCGTAGGTCATAATGTAAGCGGCAATATTGTAAAACCCTGCACGCATATCCCGGGCATAATTGAATTTATTAGCCGAGTATTCTGTTACACCGATCTCTCCGGAAACCTCGATCAGGTCCGGTTTATAAGCTAATTTCAATAGAAGATCATAGCCCAGGTCAAATCCCCGGATCGCATATCTGTCTGGCGCTTTACCAAATCGACGCTCATATTTTTTGCTGAAATCGCTTCCATTCTCCTCGCCGCTTATAGATGGGTATGTAAACCTAAGGCTGGATAAATGGGATCCTGAGATCACATCATTTTCAAAGGCTTTATTCTTGTTCGTTGTAAACATACGCACCTTAGTTAGTTCTGTATTCGAAGAGTTCAGGATAGAGCTTATACTGGACACGAACTTAGAATTATCCGATTCTACGAATACCCAATTCTCTTTTTCTTCTGAAAGCAGGAGTGCAAATTTCTCCAGGTCTACAGCGATATTTTTTTCCTCCTCTGTAAGATCTACCACAGTTGCGTCCTCAAAGTGTGACAAGATCTCATCCCGTTCAAGTTCATGAAGATTGTCTGCAATGATGATCACTTTTTGATCTGTAACCTGCTCCTTCATATACAAGAGCATTTTCTCCCTCATGGCTTTCTCTGAAGGTACTGAATAAAAGACATTGGACAAACTAAGATCAGTTTCGGAGCTCAGCGGCGCTACGACCGGGATATCATATTTGGCAGCTTCCATGGAAACGGCAGTAAGCGCCTTGGCTTGTAATGGACCAAAGATCATATCATACCTGCTCAGGTCTTCGCCCATGAGAAGCAATCTGGCCTTCTCATCACTTAGCTCTGTATCCAGGGTTTTCACATCTACAGAGATCCCCAGTTCCGCTATAGAATCCAGGGCGACCAGCAATCCCGAATACAGTCCAAAACTATATTTCATGGCATTACTATTCTCAATAGCATTGGCCGAATTAGATTTTTCTCGCACATTGAGTCGATTCAATCGGAATGGCAACATGACCAGGATCTTGGGATTGATAGCTATGTTGATGCTATCCAAAAGATCGATCCGATCGAGAATAAGGGAATTTTTTACATCCAGGTCGAGGGATTTTTCAATAGGGAGTTTTAAGACCATACCGGCCTTCAGTCCGTCTAACAGATCCGGATTTGAGGCTTTTAGTTCGTCATAACTCACTTTCAACTGGCGAGTGAGCGAATAGATGGTCTGCTTGGGCTTCACTTCATAAAAAACGTAATTATCCGTACTGATCTCCAGGTCGGGCACCATTTTTTGAGGTAGTCGAAGGACCATCCCTTCTTTTAGTCCGCTGGCTTCAACGATCTGTGGATTCAGTTTAATGATCTCCTGGGAAGTGATCCCGTATTCCTTACTCAGGCTATATAAGGTCATTTTCGCCGGCACGGTATAGGACTCAAAAAGCTGGACTTCTTCTTCCAGGGCAGTGGCCGGTTTTGGCACCTGAAGTTCCTGGCCGGCAGCTACATAATTTGTTCCTGTTGCCAGTCTCGGGTTAAGGGCTACCAGACTATCTATGGTGATCCCATACCTATGGGCAATGCTCCAACGTGTTTCCTTTGGTTGCACCTCGTGCACCGTATAATCATTCGGGTCTATTTCCTCCACTTCCGGCAATTCAGGGTATTTAGGGATCTGCAGCCACATTCCTTTTTTCAAAGATGTAGAATAGAGTACGCGGTTATAACGTTTTATATCTTCTTCTGTGAGCTCATAGCGCCTTGAGATGCCAAAAAGTGTCTCCCTGCGTTTTACTTTATGGGTGAGAAAGCCCACGGGTCTTCGTTGTTCATCTAAAGCTTCGTCACTTGTATTTTCTTCTTTGACGATCTCCTTAGGGGGTTCATTTGAAATTCCTCCTGCCCCGGGAATAACGAGGACCATCCCCGGGGATAATTCATCCGATCTTTTGATATCCGAATTCACGCGCAATAAATTATACGGCGTTACCCGGTAGTCGCGGGCAATACTCATGACCGTTTCTCCTTCTTTTACTACATGAGTTTTCCTGTTCTGAGACCAGAGCGATCCAGGTAGCAAGAATGCCAGCAGCAGTACTGCTAATAATGTCCTTAGGTTTTTCATTTTATTCCCATTCTATTGTAGCCGGGGGTTTTGAGCTGATATCATAGACCACTCTATTGACACCGGGAACTTTATTGATTATTTCGTTCGATATTTCTTGTAAAAACTCATAGGGTAAATTTACCCAATCTGCCGTCATGCCATCCGTACTTTCTACGGCTCTCAAGGCTACACATTTCTCATACGTTCGTTCATCTCCCATAACCCCTACACTATGTACGGGTAAAAGTATGGCTCCGGCCTGCCAGATGCTGTCATAAAGATCCCATTTTTGTAATCCTTCAATAAAAATGGCATCAACTTCCTGAAGCAAGGCCACCTTTTCGGGTGTAATATCGCCCAAAATGCGTATCGCCAGACCAGGTCCGGGAAAAGGGTGCCTCCCAAGGCGTTCTTTTGGTATCCCCAAACTGCTGCCCACTCTTCGCACCTCATCTTTAAACAGCATTTTAAGCGGTTCTACCACTTCCATCTTCATAAAATCGGGTAAGCCACCTACATTATGATGACTCTTGATCGTTGCCGAAGGTCCGCCGGAAGCGGATACGGATTCGATCCGATCCGGATAAATGGTTCCCTGTCCAAGCCAGCGGGCGTCTTTCACTTTATGCGCTTCATCGTCAAAAACTTCAATAAAAACACGCCCGATGATCTTTCTCTTTTTCTCAGGATCATCTTCCCCTGCCAATGCTTCCAAAAAGCGTGCCGAAGCATCTACGCCTTTGACATTCAAGCCCATTTTCTTGTATTGTTCCAACACATCTGTGAACTCATTCTTGCGCAACAAGCCGTTATTTACAAAAATGCAATTCAGTTGATCCCCGATAGCCTTTTGCAGGATCACTGCTGCTACGGTTGAATCTACCCCTCCGGATAATCCCAGAATGACATTGTCGGATCCAATTGTTTCTTTTAATTCGTCGACGGTGGAATCGACAAAGGCATCCGGTGTCCAGTCTTGTTTGATCCCGGTAATATGCACCAGGAAGTTTTCCAGGATCTGTTTGCCTTGCATGGTATGGTATACCTCGGGGTGAAACTGTATCCCAAATGTGCATTCACCTTCAATACAGTAAGCTGCATTCTTAACATCATTGGTACTTGCCAATAACTTGCCTCCTTTGGGCAACTCCTGTATGGTATCCCCGTGACTCATCCATACCTGCGAACCTTCTGTGATCTCGTAGAAAAAAGGTTCATCTGCCCGGATCGCCGATAAACGCGCTCTTCCATACTCCCGGGTATTCGATGCAGCTACAAGGCCTCCAAAGCTATGGGCCATATACTGGGCTCCATAACATATACCAAGGAGGGCTTTCTCGCCACGGATGCCGCTAAGGTCTACTTCCAGTATTTCGTCTGAACGAACGGAGTTAGGGGAACCGGATAGGATCACTGCCTTGTAAAGAGACAGGTCTTCAGGGATCTTATTAAAGGGTTTGATTTCACAATAAATATTCAGTTCTCTGACGCGGCGCGCGATCAATTGTGTATACTGAGAACCGAAGTCGAGGATCAGGACTTGATTTGCCATGGGCAAAAATAAAAATTTGGGTCGGTTGAAAAAGCATCTTTTCGGTATATTTATACAAGCAAACAAACAACGTCCATGAAACACCTCACCGCAATTATCTTTGGGGCCGCAATTGTTATAGCCGCACTGCTCCTGGGTAATTCCTATGTAAAGCGCGCCAATCCGCCACAGATCATCTCAGTTACCGGCTTGGGAAACAAGGATTTTGTCTCCGATCTCATTGTTTGGGAAGGCCGTTTTAATGCCAGCAATGTTGAGCTCAAAGCCGCTTTTGATCAATTGATCAGGGATAAGGACCAGGTAAAAAATTATCTGATCTCTAAAGGTCTTAAGGAAGAGAATATCATTTTCGAAGCGACTGGAGTACAAAGTGAATTAATAAAAAAGAAAAACCCCGTAGTACGAACTACGGGGACTTCAAAATCAAAAACCAACCTAAACACATGAACTTATTATAACTAACTCAAACTTTTAAATTATGGTTTGAATATTTTCTTTTTCATAGCAATTTGATTATAAAACAAGCATCTAAGGAAATACCCTACCTTAATTCTTATTTTTTTTATTATTTTTTTCTAAATATCTGATAATGAGCCAGTCATACTACAAAAAAATAGTTGATTCCTTGCAGGAAGCAGTGGAAAATAGGTCGCATCCCTTCAAGATCTTCACCCTGGGAACCGTTGGATTAGATCGCATGGCGCGACTCAGAACGGTAGTACTTCGCGATATTACGGCAAATCAGGAATTGGTGTTTTACACGGATAGAAGATCTAAGAAAGTCACCCATATGAAGGAGAACAATAAAGTGGGTATGCTTTTTTATGATCAGGAAAATAAAATTCAGCTTAAAGCCGAAGGCGTGGCCAGCCTGATCAAAGATGAGGACATATTAGCGGGATTATGGAAGGATATTGCCGAAGTAAACAGGAAGGACTACACAACTACAACCCCACCGGGAAGTATTGTAAAACATCCGGACGATGTTGAATATTTAAAGGACAAGGATTATTTCACTGCTGTCAAGGTAACTCTCTTCAAACTAGAATACCTGCAACTGCAACCCGTTAATCATATTAAGATCCGGTATTCAAAACTCGAAGGCAATTGGGTAAGTGAATATCTAGTACCGTAATACAGTAAATCTGAGATCGAGCGGATCCAGATTCTTTTGAAGGCCTTGCAAGAGGCCCTCTCCTAATTCCAAATAAAATTGAGAGAAATTCACCTGCCTCTCCTGCAAACTTCCATTTGGGAATAAGGCTTGTTGTATTTCTGTCATCCGTTCTACCTGGTCTTTTAGTTTTCTCTTCTGTGCTTTCAAAAGTCGTTTTTCAAGATGTTCCAGGCCCTTGACCTGTTTGCGTTCTTGCGCCTTTACGGCCCCCAGGAAAGAGGCATCGGTTTGTGTGGCCAGATCAAGCAGGTTCTTGAATTGTTCCTGTAGTACTTCCTTCTGAGGATTAAAGTCGATTATAATATTCGATATCTCCCTTACTTTCTTATTGATAAACCGATTTGTATCGAGGAAAATATCAGGGAGTTCGATTTGAAGTTTTTCTAATTTGTTTCCTTGTTTCTCAGACATCAGCAAAGCTGAATTCCGAAGCAAGAGCACGGGCAGTGGAATATCAAAGGCTTCAAAAGTGCTTTTTAATTGCAGCCAATAGGCGATCTCTCCCCCACCCCCTATATAACACAGGTTGGGAAGGATACATTCCTGGTATACAGGCCGCATGATCACATTAGGTGAAAAACGTTCGGGATGTTCGGCTATTTCTTTTTTAAGTTCAGCTTGACTGAAACGCAGGTCTGAATTCAAAACCTGGTATTCCCCGTCTGTAAATACCATCCGTTCCCTCAATCCCGGGATCAGATAGAAATAGTTGATCTCCCTGGGATTCACCTGCACTTTGTAAGGGAGGTTTTTTGCTTTCCATTTAGCCAGGGTATCGTTCACATTCTTAAATCCTGTTTGCTTAAGAATGTCACCTTCCATTAATGGAATTGACAGCTCCTTTAATTTTTTATCGTCACCGTCAATGATGACAAGTCCAAGGGATCCAAACAGCTCATTGGCCAAATATCGGGTAGCCGCTGTGAGACTATCGTGATCCTCATATGCCTTCTTAAATAGGGATGCCAGGTATTGTCCTTTTTCAGACGTCCCAAGTTCATCCGGTAGCCTTTCGCCTAATTTCTCGAGTCCGTTTGTTTTGAAATGACCGACTGCCCCGGAGGAATCTGCATTCCATACCCACTTCTTTCCGTGTAAGGTAAAATGATTGATCTCTTCAAAATCGTGATCCTCCGTAGCCATCCAGAATACAGGCACGAAGTTTTTCTTTGGATGTGCCTTTTTTAATTGAGCACATAAATTGACAACGGAGATGATCTTGTAGAAAACATATAAAGGGCCGGTAAAAAGATTGAGTTGATGGCCGGTTACTACAGTAAACGTACTATCCGAACCCAGCGATTCTATGTTTTTTTGAGTAGTCTTCGAGAGGGTCAGTGTCTCATTTTGCTTTTCGACGGCCTCTTGAAGAATGGGTCGGTAAGAAGTTGGATATGAAGCCGCTTTCTCTTCGATCTGGGCTGCATATTCCTCCAGTTTAGGAAAGCGATTATAGAATGGCCTGACATCTTTGTGCTGGTCTAAATAATCACATATGAGTGAGGAAAAATATCCGGTATCGCAGTAAGGTATTTTATCAACCTTCATAATAATCGTAATCCCGCCAAAGATAGAATTCCTCTCCCATTCTATGGCGGTTTTGGGGGGATAAGTTAACATTTATTTAGTAGCTTTGGTAGCACACCAATCACTTACTAATCAATGAAAAAATTCTACACTGGCCTTCTGAGCCTTTTCTGTTTATCCCTGTTTGGACAAGCCCTGCAATCGCCATCCGATTTTCTCGGATATGAGCTCGGCACCCAATTTACAAGGCATCACGAAGTAGTAGATTATTACGAACAAGTTGCCAGGGCCGAACCGGGTCGTGTCAAACTCATCAGCTACGGAAAAACAAATGAACGCAGGCCCTTGCTTTTAGCCTACCTGAGTTCGGCAGAGAATATGGCAAATCTGGAAGAGATCCGCCAGGCGCATTTAGCCAGCACTACAGGTGGACCCGTTTCTGAAAAAGCCATCGTGTGGCTTAGCTATAATGTTCATGGAAATGAGAGCGTGAGTACAGAGGCATCGATGCAAACCATCTATGAGCTGCTGACAAAGAAAGCCGACTACCTTGAAAATACAGTTGTGATCATGGATCCCTGCATCAACCCGGATGGCCGAGACCGCTATGTAAACTGGTATAATCAATACAAGAATACCCCGTTTAATGTAGATCCCAACAGTAAGGAACATCACGAAGGATGGTGGAGCGGTCGGAGTAATCACTATATGTTCGACCTGAATCGGGATTGGGCATGGCTTTCCCAGGTAGAGAGTCAGCAGCGCCTAAAAAAATTCAATGAATGGCTGCCGCATATCCATGTGGATTTCCATGAGCAAGGTGTAAATAATCCATATTTCTTTGCCCCGGCAGCGCAGCCTTATCACGAGGTTATAACCCAGTTTCAACGCGATTTCCAGGAAACGATCGGCAGGAACCACGCCCGGTATTTTGATGCTAATGGCTGGTTCTATTTTACAAAGGAAGTCTTCGATCTCTTTTATCCCAGCTATGGGGATACCTATCCTACCTATAACGGAGGTATCGGCATGACCTATGAGCAGGGAGGCAGTGGCCGCGCCGGACTTGGCGTAATAACAGCTATTAAGGATACCCTGACCTTACAAGACAGGATATCCCATCATCATACAACCGGCCTTTCCACAGTTGAAGTAGCTAAGAACAATGCCGGGCGTTTAACCGAAGAATTCCAAAAATTCTATCAGCGTAATAATTTCAAATACAAAAGCTACTTGCTGGATGGTGGGATAGATCAACTCACACAACTGGCAAGCCTGCTTGATAAACACCAGATCAAATACGGTAAGGGATCCGGAGTTTCTGCCAAAGGCTATAATTACAAAACAGGCCAAAACGGTAGTATAAGGGGTGGAGAAAACAGCCTGCTGATATCTGCTAACCAGACTAAAGGCACCCTGGTTAAAGTACTTTTCGAGCCTGATGCCAAGTTAGTGGATTCGCTGACTTATGATATAACAGCCTGGTCCCTCCCCTATGCCTATGGCCTGAATGCCGTTGCCTCTGAGTCGGATCTCGGACAAGGAAATGGTAACTGGGAGAAAGGATCGGTGACCGCTTTGGATGTGAATACCAATGCATATGCCTATGTGACAGATTGGAACAGTATGGATGACGCCCGTTTCCTTGCCGACCTGCTCAAAAAAGGAATCCGCATTCGCAAGGCACATAAATCGTTTCAACTTGAAGGAAAGAAGTATGCGCGTGGCAGTTTGATCATCACCCGTGCCGACAATGATGGCAAGCTTGATTTCCTTAACAGCCTAAAGGAAGCAGCCCAAAAACACAATAAAGACATCACCCCGGTTCAAACCGGATTTGTAGACAGCGGCAAGGACTTTGGCTCCTTCTATGTGGATATGATACCCAAAGCTAAAATAGCCTTGCTATCGGGCAATCCGGCAAGTACCCTCCGCTTTGGGGAGATCTGGCATTTCTTTGAACAGCAACTGCATTATCCTTTAACTGTGATCGATGCAGATTATATTAACGGGGTAGACATGGCAGACTATGATGTCCTGATCCTGCCCGATGGCTGGGGTTACGGCAAATTTATGAATGAAGATCGTTTAAAGGAACTAAAAACATGGGTGCGGGAAGGCGGCAGGTTGATCGCCATGGGCCGATCCATCAAAGCCATTGATGGTGATGATGGTTTTAGTATAAAACTCAAAGAAGCCGAGAAAGAAGAGTCGGAGGAAAAAGTGGCACCCTTTGACAGCTCCCAACGCGAACAAATGAAAACTGCGATCACCGGGGCGATCTTTAAAACACGTGTAGATACGTCTAACCCCTTGGCATATGGCTATGGGGACACCTATTTCACCTTAAAACTCGGTAATGATTCCTATAAATATTTAAAACGGGGAACGGCGGTATACCTGGAAGACCAAACAAAGCCTTATTCCGGATTCGCCGGCAGTGAGGCGCAGAAAAAATTGGGGAAAACCCTCGTTTTCGGCATGGAGAACCACGGTCGCGGAGAAGTGGTTTATATGGTAGATAACCCCTTATTCAGAGCCTTCTGGGAAGGCGGCAAATTGTTCTTTGCAAATGCCCTGTTTATGGTAGATTAAAAAATATTTGTTCACTGAATTCAATTCTTCTAATAAGTGCTGACAAAAGAAGAAAAAAGGATTTTTAGGCAGGACCTGTTCCAATATCTCGACGGACTTGGGGCCGGCCCATCGACATACGTACTTTTCAAAAATGGTATTTTGGAACATATCATTCACAAGGGGCGTGTGAACCTATCTTCTATAGCTGCTGATTTCAAAGCCAATGAAGGCTATTTAAATGTGGCACTCCGACTTATGGCTTCCCAGGGGTGGCTGCTGCATGAAGTTGATAACACTACTGATAAGGTTGTCTATTACATTACTGAGAAAACAAGCTATTTACACGCCCATTGTGAGCTATACAAGGAAGTCTATGAACTCTTGTTACTCTCCGGCAAGTACCACAAGCGCTTGTTTGATAAGGAACCTTTTGACATATGGCTTGGTATTTCCAATAAGTTCAGAACGGGTTATGGAATTACGCTCTCCGATGATCCAGTAGAACAGGAAGTCCAGGCACAAATACTCAAGCATATTGAAGGCATGCTGATGGCACCCTCACTGGTCGCACTGGGAATGAATGGGATGTTCCATCAGTATTTTATGGAGCATTCATTTAAGGCCGAGGAATTCCACCAGGATCCTGAAAGTTTTACCTCATTATTAGATTTCTTTGCCCACCTGGGCTGGTTCCGACGCAAGAACGACACCTTCCAGTTTACTGAAAAAGGTTTGTTCTTTGCAAAAAGAGCCTCTGCTTTTGGTGTGACTGTTTCCTATAATCCCACTTTCAGAAATATAGAAACCTTGCTATTCGGGGATCCGTATGAGATGTGGAATGTAGCTGAAGGACAGCCGGAAAAACATGTAGATCGGGCTATGAATGTTTGGGGAAGCGGCGGTGCCCACTCCGCCTACTTTAAGAAAGTAGATGACATCATCATTGCCTTCTTCAATAAACCTATTCACGAACAACCCAAGGGCATCGTGGATATGGGATGCGGGAATGGGGCCTATCTGGAACATTTATTTGATGTCATCGAGCAACGCACTCAACGCGGAAAGATCCTGGATGAATACCCCTTATTTCTTGTGGGTGCCGACTTCAATGAGGTGGCTTTGAAAGTAACCCGTGCCAATCTTATAAATGCAGACATCTGGGCAAAAGTGATCAAAGGGGATATCAGCAGGCCTGATCTCCTGGCAAAAGACCTGGAGGAAAACTACGGCATGGATCTGGGCGATTTGCTAAACGTACGCACCTTCCTGGACCACAATCGTATTTGGGAAGACCCGCCTGAGAATGGTTCAAACAAACGCAGCACATCAACCGGAGCATACGCCTACCGGGGCAATAGACTTTCGAATACACTTGTAGAAAAAAATCTGACCGAGCACTTAAAACGCTGGACGCCCTATCTAAAAAAGTTCGGCTTGCTGGTTATAGAATTGCACACCATCCCCCCACTAGTAACAGCCGCTAATCTGGGCAGAACAGCTGCCACGGCCTATGATGCCACTCATGGATTTTCGGATCAGTATATTGTAGAGGTCGATGTGTTTCACCGAGTTGCCCGCGAAGCGGGACTGATCCTGGATACAGATCATTTTAGCAAATTCCCCAATTCAGAACTGGCTACCGTGAGCATCAATTTATTCAAAGCATCTTAACACCCAATTTGATCAGTAGATCATAAAAGAGACCAAAGCGATACCTGCAAAGGCTACTGGCACTATGATCAGCATAAAAACGAAGGTTACAATGTTCGCCTTTACAATAGCCCCGATCCATCTGCTCCTATAAAAATTCCTGAGCGCGAGGATCAGGTAAACAATAAAGGAGAGGAAAAAGAGGAATTCGATCCACAATGGAATATCAAAGACCATTTCAGCAAGTAACAACACGCAAAATGCAGTGAACAGAAAGGTAAAGAAATAGAAACTGAACACCATATGATGGGCAAAGCTCGCCCTGCGCCAATAAAATATCTTTAGAAGAATAGCAAAGAATGGTAACATAAAGAACATGGCGATCGGAATCGTATCATATAATGTTTGCAAAATACCATCGCCTTTTTGTTGGTAGAATTTCAATAGCTGAGCATAAAACATTCGTTTGAATCCACCTGCATCCTCCTCCATGCCCATGGCCTCCAATTTCTCTTCTTCCGGTGCATTGATCTTAATTAAGGAATCTAATTTACTTCGGTCAAAAGAAAAGCTCATTTCCGGTCGCCCTTTTCCTGAAGCAATGGCAGAATCGATCTCCTGAGCGTCTTCATCTGAGATGCCCATAAATTTCCTGTTTTCTTTAAACGCCTCCCTGGCTTTTTCTATAGCTATTGAATCTTGTTCTATGTTAATTGAATCCGGGACTATTTCTTTATCAAATCCTTTTTTAAGCGCCTGGCTTACCTGGCTGTCTGCCTTTCTGATACTAAAGGAGAATATAAAAAAGAAGAGAACTGAGAAGAAGAGATAGAATTGCGCTGGATGCAAATAGGACAATCGCTTTCCATCCACAAATCGGCGTGCAAGGACCCCAGGTTTGAACATCAAAGGGAAAAAACTTCTGAAAAAACGGGCATCGATGGAAAAGAAATTCTCGATCGTATTGTGGAACAGGATCCCGAAAGTGAGATTATCCGCTAATTCCTGGCCGCATTCCGGGCAGAACCGGTAATCCGGTTCGCAGGGAGTCTCGCAATTTTTACAACGCCTTTGATCGGTCATCGGTTTGGTTTCGATAAAAGTAAGAACTTCTTTCGAAATTCAAATACAATCGTATTGACTGTCTTGCCCTCAATTAGGGTTTTTTGTATCACCCTGTTATTTTGCAACATTCACAGAGCGTGTCTCCCGGATCACTGTGACCTTTACCTGGCCCGGGTAAGTCATATCTGTCTGGATCTTTTGGGAGATCTCAAAGGACAATTGGGCAGCTTTCTCATCACTGACCTTTTCACTTTCAACAATGACCCTCAATTCTCTTCCCGCTTGAATAGCATAAGCCTTTTGTACACCGTTAAAGGCGAAGGCGATATCCTCAAGATCCTTAAGTCTTTGTATGTACGAATCCAGCACTTGCCTTCTTGCGCCCGGTCTCGCACCGCTGATCGCATCACAAACCTGAATGATGGGTGAGATCAAGGTATTCATTTCAATTTCATCGTGGTGGGCTCCGATGGCATTACACACATCTTTCTTTTCACCATATTTTTCAGCCCATTGCATACCCAGGATAGCATGAGGCGTTTCCACTTCGCTTTCTACAAAGGGGACTTTTCCGATATCATGTAGCAAACCGGCGCGTTTTGCCATCTTCGCATTTAAGCCCAGTTCTGCCGCCATGATGCCGCAGAGTTTAGCGACCTCCCTGGAGTGCTGCAGTAAATTCTGTCCGTAAGAAGAACGATACTTCATACGCCCCACTGCCTTGATCAATTCCGGGTGCAGTCCGTGGATACCTAAGTCTATAACGGTGCGTTTTCCTACTTCAACGATCTCCTGTTCGATCTGTTTTTCGGTTTTCTTCACGATCTCCTCTATCCGCGCAGGGTGGATCCTTCCATCGGTCACCAGCTTATGTAAAGACAGCCTGGCTACTTCCCTTCTTACCGAATCAAAACAAGAGAGAATAATGGCTTCAGGGGTATCATCTACAATGATCTCCACCCCGGTTGCCGATTCAATAGCCCTGATATTCCGGCCTTCACGGCCAATGATCCGGCCTTTCACATCGTCTGATTCCAGGTTAAAAACCGAGACACAGTTCTCTATGGTCTCTTCGGTACCAATCCGTTGAATCGTATTTATGATGACTTTTTTGGCTTCCTGCTGTGCCGTTAGCTTGGCTTCTTCCATGGTGGTCTGGAGGTACGCCATGGCATCTGTCTTTGCCGTTTCTTTAAGCGATTCCAACAGCTGGCTCTTTGCATCCTCTGCTGAAAGTCCGGAGATAACCTCTAATTGCTGAACCTGACTTTTATGCAGTTTTTCAAGTTCAGACTGTTTCTTTTCGTAAAAATCCCGTTTATGGGTTACTTCCTTTAACTGGCCCTCCAACTGTTCGTTAAGCTTCTTTTTCTTTGCCAGTTCACTGCTTACTTGCGACTCTTTATCGCGGGTTCTTTTCTCTGCTTCACCTATCTTTTTATCCTTATTGATGATAACCTTTTCGTGTTCTGCTTTTAATTCCAGAAACTTCTCTTTGGCCTGGAAGATCTTGTCTTTCTTTATTCCTTCCCCTTCTTTCTGCGCGTCCTTGACAATTCGTGAAGCTTCTCTTTTGGCATTTATTAGGGTTTTAGAAGCTTTTCCTTTTTCCAATAATTTGGCGATTATAAAGCCGATAAGTAACCCAATACCCAGACCGATCGCTATAGTTGTAACATCCATTGTATTCCATTTTATCGTCACTTTTAGAGCTCTGCAGGGTGTCCACTTGGATGTACTCTAAAAAAAAAGCCCACATCGATGAAGTTTTGTACAAACTCCATTAAACAGGTTTAGGGCTAACAGCTTGCTCAAGGATCCTCTACAAGGAGGCCTGCTTTTACAAACTAAACTCACCCTTTTCAAACAAATTAGTGTTGAGTTTGTCAAAAATTATTACCAATGTGGGCAGTAACTTAATTATTTAAAAGAACATATTATTTCATCTCCAATTTGGCACTGATCAATTCATCCAACGCTTTTAAGCGCTCAGTGGCATGGAGGGTATCTTCAGACGAACTTATACCGCGTTGCTCTATTTTGGAAGCAAACTGCAGGGCACACATGGCAAGTACATCTTGCTTGTCCCTTACGGCATAATTCTTCTCAAAACGCTTAGCCAGTTGTTCGATATTCTTGGCTGCTTTTCGCAAGCCTTCTTCCTGGCTTGGATCAATGGTTAACGGATACACCCTATCCGCAATTGAAAGCTTAATCTTGAGCTTCTCCCCCATATTTTCCTTGTAAACTTATTCGGCCAATTGTGCTATGCAATGGTCTATTTCCCGAATAAGTGAATTTATTTTGAGCTTTGCTTCTGTCTTGTCATTTTCACTACCCACCATAGAACTTGCGAGCTTTAGGGAGTTATATTTTTCCTCCCATTCAGAAGCCGTGACCTCGGTAGAATTGTGCTCATTCTTCAGCGATTCCAATTCTACTTCCAACTTCGAGTTGGTCTGCCCGAGCACATCTATTTTGTGCAGGAGCTTGCTAATTTTATTCTCGAGGGCATCTACGATTTCTGATAAATCGCTCATACAATCATCCTATGCGTTATACACAAAGTTAACATTCCGAAAAGGACTTCGCAATACTTTTAACCATAATTATTCTGGGCCTTATTCTTAAGGCAAAAAGGAGTCAGCCCTTTATTTTTGGCATATTTTATGCAATCCTATCGTATTCAATTAAATGGGTTTAATTATTTTCGCACCAATATTTGGGCCATGAAAATTGTTCTTAGCATTCTATTCTTCTTCTTGGTCAGTACTGTTTATGGACAATACGAGTACCCCCAAAACACCTTTAGGTCTCCTTTGGATATTCCGCTTATCTTATCCGGTACATTTGGAGAATTACGATCGAACCACTTCCACGCCGGCATTGATATCAAAACCCAAAAGAGAACAGGTTTACCTATTTACGCCATAGCAGATGGGACTGTCAGCCGGATCAAGATCTCACATTGGGGCTATGGAAAGGCTTTATATATAGCACATCCCAATGGATATACTTCGGTCTATGCACACCTTAAAAATTTCTCCCCTGAGATCGAGGCCTACATTAAAAAGATCCAATACGAACGTAAATCCTATGAGATCGAAGTTTTCCCTGATTACGGGGAACTCAATGTAGTTAAAGACGAAGTAATGGCCTATACCGGGAATACTGGCGGATCATCGGGTCCACATCTCCATTTTGAGATCCGAAGCAGCATCACAGAAAAACCGACCAACCCATTGCTCTACGGCATTGATGTGAAAGATCAAACAAAGCCTACCATCAATAATTTATACGCCTATCCACTTAGTAGCAATGCCCAGGTAAACCAGCAGCAGACCAAAGTACAGATCCCAATCACAAGACAAAAAGATGGGACATACAGGGCCAATACAGTCCTTGCCCAAGGAACCATTGGTTTTGGGATAAATGCCTATGACAGACAAGACCTGGCAACGAATAGAAATGGACTTTTTGCCGTAGAACAAAAAGTAGATGGGAAAGTCATCTGCCAATACGATTTTGAAACCTTCTCATTTTCTGAATCCCGTTATATTAACACCTTTATAGATTACGATCATTTTGGCAGGCACCGCCAACGTATTCAGTTGTTTTATCTGTCAGAAGGCAATGAACTAGGCATATACAATACGCTCGTTAATGAGGGTAAATTGCAAGTGGTGGCTGGTAGGACCTATGAAGTGGAAGTGGGGCTCACAGATATTAAAGGCAATGAAACAACCCTGATCATACCTGTAGAAGGTCGCAATAGCTCGTTGCAACAAATAGAAAAGGAAAGCCCGTCTGGCCAGTATATCAAAGCCTCTAAACCCAATAATTTTGACTTGGATGGAGCCCGGGTATACTTTCCCGCAAATACATTTTACAAAGACTATTACGCGAACCTGATCCCGGGGAAGGACACCGTCACCATACATAATAATCGAATTCCCGCTCATAAGAACTTCACGCTTACTTTTGATGTCGCCTCCTATCCTGAGTCGGTTCGCAAGAAGATGTTTATTGCCAGGCTGGATAGAAAAGGAAGGCCCGATTTCATGAAAACATATAAACGCGGGAATACATTTACCACCCGTACACGCAGCCTGGGTACTTTTACATTGGCTAAGGACAGCGTGCCACCTTCCATCAGGGCTAAAAATTTCAAAGACAAGCAGTGGCTGACAAATTATCACTACCTCAGCCTGCGCATCTCAGATGATCTCAGCGGGATCAATACGTATTCTGCCACCCTAAACGGACAGTGGATCCTCATGGAATATGAACCAAAGACCAAAACTATTACGTATAACTTTGATGACAAGATCTTGAATACTACCCAATGCGACCTCAGGGTAGAAGTAACCGATAACGTAGGGAATACTTCAATGTTTAGAAGTGTCTTTTTCAGGAAATAGATATATGAGATTGGGATCCTTCATTATTAGTATTTTTTTATTCGTAAGCCTCCAGGCCTACGGGCAAAAGAATATTTATGAAAGTGGACGATTTGAAGAGCTTAGTAAAGATCACAAGGAGCTCGCCATCATTCCTTTTATCACGCATTTGGACCTGGATGATAATATTTCCAGGAAGGAGTATTTGAAGTTAGAGGAGCGGGAAGGCTACGAAGTTCAGAACGCCCTGGAAACCTATTTCGGACGAGGTAAGAAAAGAAAGAAATTCTCTGTTGATTTTCAGAACATCAAGAATACCAATGCCATCTTGCAACAGAACAATATTACCTATGAGAATATAGATACCTATACCATCAAGCAATTGTGTAAGTTGCTCGAAGTAGATGGGATCATCAGCGGAAATATGGATCTCACCATCTTATTATCTAAAGGCGTTCCCACCGACTTCAATTTTATGGATTATATCACTGGAAAATCCGATTACGGTCGGATCGGCATTAAGGTCAGTGATGGGGCTACCGGAAAACTTTTATGGAAATACGAAAAGGAGATCAATAAAAAATCTGGTCGGAATACAATAGAGCTCATAGATAAAATGATGAAGAAAGCCACGAGAAGATTTCCTTATGAGAAGGAAAGGCAATAAAAGGTCAGCTTTCTACAAAATCCTTCAGCACCCCGATCGTATAATCCAATTCTTCGATAGTATTGTATTTGGAAAAAGAGAACCTCAGCGAAGGGGTGTTCAATTGTTTATCAGTGAGGATTTCTGCGAGTACATGTGATCCTTTCGCACTCCCCGATTGACAAGCACTTCCTTTGGAGCAGGCTATTCCTTTCAGGTCGAGGTGAAATAAAAGCATTAAGGCTTTCTCTTCCGGGATCGGCAACCTGAGATTAACCAGGGTATAGGTGCTTTTCTCCAGGTCTCCAGACAGGCCATTAAATTCGATGCCAGGAATGGCTTCCATTATTCCATTTAAAAAATGTGCTTTAAGGCCCTTTACATAGGCCGTTTCTTCTTCCAGGTTATCATAAGCCTTTTTGAAAGCACATTCCAGGCCTACAATGTTGTGATAAGGCTCTGTACCGGCTCTGTATCCCCGCTCCTGTGCGCCGCCAACGATCATGGGCTTAAAGCCCGAATTCTTTCGGATAAAAGCAAACCCGATCCCTTTTGGACCGTGGAATTTATGAGCTGCCGCAATGAGGAAATCAATGGGTACTTCTTGCAGGTCCCAGCTGTAATGACCAATGGATTGTACCGTATCTGAATGGAATAAGGTTTTGTATTGCTTGCAAAGTGACGCCACAGCTTTTATGTCAAGGATATTGCCGATCTCATTGTTGATATGCATCAGGCTTACCAGGGCATTAGAATTATTCCTCAAAACCTCTTCCAGTTCGGTTAGTTGTATAGACCCATGGGCATCTACGTCCAGATAGATCAGCTGTATACCGTATTCTTTTTCGAGGTCTTTTACAGTATGCAAAACGGCATGGTGCTCTATATGGGTAGTAATGATCGTCCTGACACCCAGATCGCGCACTGCACACCGCAGGATCATATTGTCTGCTTCTGTACCCCCTGATGTAAAAATGATCTCGGAAGGTTGTGCATTTAAATACTTAGCAATAGTCTTTCGTGCGTGCTCTATCCCGCTTTTGGCCGTGCGACCAAATCCATGTGAGGAAGAAGGGTTCCCAAAACATTGACTAAGGGCTTCTTGCATACACGCTACAACCTCTGTTCGTACCGGCGTGGTCGCCGCATTATCGAGATATACTTTAGCCATTTTCAAATTAGTAAATGCGTCAGCTAATGTACAAGAAATTGACCTAATTGAAAGTGATTTTTGATACATATATTAGGGGATATTCAATTTTCGGCTACCTTTGAATCCATGAAAAAATGGCTTGGAATACCCCTGCTTTTTACCCTGTTAGCCTGCAATGATGGCGACCTGGAGATCAGTGCGATCGACTTTGACGATACGATTGTCCAATATTGTGACAGCCAGGTGTCTACTTCTACTACCCTTTTCTTTAAATTAAATTCTGAGGAAGCCCTCATTCTTGAACTGCAGTCTGGCCTATTGGAAAATACAGAAACTACTGAAGACATAAGCAGTAATATACCTGGGCAGTCCCAGGTCACTTACCGGACATTCGATGGTACTGTCTCCACCGATTACTTCTGCAGCAATGTTCCTCTTGTCAGTCCTATAGTGATCGACGATATACTGGCAGAAAGTGGTCAGGTGCTTATCAGCACGCTTCGTAATGAAACCGATACTACCTTATTTGATCATACGATCTCTTTGCAAAACCTCAGTTTGATCAATGAGAAAGGCGAGCGGATTAGCGATCTTACTGCCTTGGAATTTGGTACGATTACGACTTCTGAATAGCCAAGATCCCTTCATTTATTTTTATGCCCATCCATAGAGATTTTCCTAAAAAATTATGCTAAATTTCAAGTCTATTACGCATGATGAATAGTATCATTCTTTATTTGGCCATCTTCACGGAGCAAAACATGTTGCCTTGTATGAGCAAAGTACTTTTTGGCTTTGATTGTCCTGGCTGTGGGCTGCAAAGGTCCGTTGCCTTTTTATTGAAAGGGGAATTCCTTGAAGCATTTAAGATGTATCCGGCCATATATGGAATGATCCTGCTCTTCTCTTTTCTGATCTATGATCACTTCTTTAAAGCAAAATATTCAAACAAGATCACCATGTTCCTTATGATACTGACGGTGGCAATGATCTTGATCAACTACGTCATTAAATTTATTTAAACCACAAACTAATTATGGACCAGCAAAAATTACCCAATGTAACCCTAGCCATCGTACTCTCATGTTTAGGATTCGTCTGCTGTTGTTTTTACGGACTTCCGGCAGTTATTCTGAGTGGGATCTCCCTCATTGTTCTAAACAACGACAAGAAAAAATATATTGCCGATCCAGAGAAGTATAGCAATTACAGCACATTTAAAACGGCACGGATCATATCAATTATTGTCATGGTCATAGGTGTTATTTACATGGCATTCGCTATTTACAAAATAATTCAACTGGGAGGAATAGACGGAATGATGGAAGAGGCTTGTCGTGCCTATGAAGAAGCAGGTATTGACATGCCTTTCTGTGATTAAGCTGTCCCACTTATAAATGACACACATATGAATCAGGAATCACTTCCGGGGGCCAGTACGGCCCTCACAATGGGAATTATATCAGTAGTAGGCGCCGTAGTGTGCTGTGGCCCTTTTGCCGCGATCTTTAGCATCATAGGCTTGAATAATGCCAAAAAAGCCCGCTTGGCTAACGATGAGTCGCCCGGTCAATATACCGGGATCGAGAGCGCTAATACGGGGAGGATCCTTTCCTATGTAGGGCTGGCATTATCAGTGATCATGCTGATCTTCCTCATCCTTTATTTCGGGGTGATCATGGCATTGATCGCTTCCGGAGAGTTTCAGGAAGATTGGTAAGAGCTATTTGAGAGGTAATTTACTACAGCTTAATTCGCAACCTCACTCATGAATTTGAGTCGGTACAGGCGTAGTTCGTCATCGTCGTATTCCCCATCAAATTCATCGATGGCCGTTTGAATATTGTCTGTTTCTGATTCCAGGAAGTAGTCATGGATCTCTTCCTGCTGGTCTTCATCCAGGATCTCATCGATCCAATAACCAATATTGAGCTTGGTTCCGCTAAAAACGATCTGTTCCATAGACTTGACCAGATCGGGGATTTGCAGCCCCTTGGCAGAAGCTATGTCGCTCAGCGGTAGTTTACGGTCAATATTCTGAATGATATACAATTTCAGCGCAGAGTTAGCGCCCGTACTTTTTACAACAAGGTCATCAGGTCTGACAATGTCATTTTCGGCTACATATCTTTCGATCAGTTTCAGGAAGGGTTGCCCATATTTCCTGGCTTTCCCTTCGCCTACGCCATGTATATTAAGCAACTCGTTCTGAGAAATAGGGTATTTCAAGGCCATGTCATCCAGGGAAGGATCTTGAAAAACCACATAAGGAGGTACATCCATCTTTTTGGCTTCAGCCTTCCTGAGATCTTTTAGCAACTTCAGCAATTGGGTATCGGAAACAGCCCCGTTGCTTTTAGCAGCCAGAACGATGGCATCTGTTGTTTTTTGATCATAAACGTGGTCCTTGGTCATCATAAAGGATGATGGGGATGCGAGGAATTGCTCACCGCTTTCGGCAATATGCAAGATCCCGTACTGTTCTATCTCCTTTCGGATCAAACCAGCCACAAGTACCTGCCTGATCAGCGCCATCCAGTAGTTCTTGTCATGTGCTTCACCACAGCCGAAGAAATCCTTCTCATTGGTCTTATGCGAGGCGATCAGTGCATTTGTAGCACCCACTAAGGTATTGACGATCTCCTTCGACTTAAACTTTTCATTTGTCCCCCGGATCACTTTCAGCAATGCAACCACATTGTCTTTTGCCTCCTCTTTCTTCTTCGGATTCCTGGCGTTGTCGTCCATATCGGCTCCATCGCCATTGACCTCATCGAACTCTTCCCCGAAATAATGAAGGATAAATTTTCTTCTGGACATAGAGGTCTCGGCATAGGCCACGATCTCCTGAAGTAAGGCATTTCCGATCTCTTGCTCCGCTACGGGTTTCCCCGACATGAATTTTTCCAGTTTCTCTATGTCTTTATAGGAATAGAAAGCCAGGCAATGTCCCTCTCCCCCATCTCTACCGGCCCTTCCGGTTTCCTGGTAGTAGCTTTCTATGCTCTTGGGAATATCGTGATGGATGACAAAGCGTACATCCGGTTTATCTATTCCCATACCAAAGGCTATGGTCGCCACAACAATATCTACATCTTCCATGAGGAACATATCCTGGTATCGGGCGCGGGTTTTAGAGTCAAATCCAGCGTGATAAGGCACTGCGCTTATGCCATTGACCTGTAAGACATTGGCCAAAGCCTCCACCTTCTTCCTGCTCAGGCAATACAAGATGCCTGATTTCCCACTATTCTTTTTAACAAATCGTGTGATGTCTGCCTCTACATTTTCTGTTTTAGGCCTGACTTCATAAAATAGATTCGGTCTGTTAAATGATGCTTTAAAAAGCTTGGCATCTGTTATGGATAAATTTTTAAGAATGTCTTCCTGCACTTTTGGAGTGGCCGTTGCCGTAAGCCCAATGATGGGTATGCCGTCCCTTAACTTATCTACAATATTCCTGAGGTTTCGGTATTCCGGTCGGAAATCATGTCCCCACTCAGAGATACAATGCGCTTCATCCACGGCGACAAAAGACACATGTACTGTTCTAAAGAATTCGATGTATTCTTTCTTGGTCAGCGATTCCGGGGCTACGTAAAGTAGTTTAGTGACCCCATCAGTAATATCGGCCATGACCTGTTTTACTTCGCCTTTAGTGAGTGAAGAATTCAAGACATGTGCAATTCCATGATGTTCGGAGACCCCGCGAATGGCATCTACCTGGTTTTTCATCAGGGCGATTAATGGAGAAACCACAATGGCTGTCCCATCCATAATTAGCGCGGGTAATTGGTAACATAGAGATTTACCTCCGCCAGTTGGCATAACTACGAAGGTATTCTTACCATCAATCACATTTTTGATCACTTCTTCCTGAAGTCCCTTGAATTGTGTGAAACCGAAATATTTCTTCAACGACTCAAGAAGATCAATTCCATTCGAAATCATTCGACTATATTTTCATAACATTGGTAAACCTGAAGTTCTAATTCACTGTATTATTGTCATAAGATCTGATGGCTGGTAGGTGGTAAAGACAATACAGCTAGTGGTTACTTTGAAAATGGTATAAAATTAGATTACGTACTTTTGTTTCTTAAATATAAACAATCTTTTCGTTCGGTTTTAAATTTTAACCAAATTATAAACGTCGGCATAACAGTCCTTAGTATTCCTTGAGTAAAAACACTTCCATTTTAGCACTAGCGAAGAAAACAATCGCACATCAAAGCGCTGCCATCGGAGAATTGAATTCACAACTCACCGAAGCATTTGCAGAAGCTGTACAATGTATTTATGAAAGTGAAGGCCGCGTTATCGTAAGTGGGATAGGTAAAAGCGCCATCATTGCTTCAAAGATCGTGGCAACATTCAATTCTACCGGAACGCCTGCTATCTTCATGCATGCTGCAGATGCCATTCATGGGGATCTCGGCATCATACAGAAAGACGATGTCGTTATTTGTATATCGAAGAGCGGAAATACCCCGGAGATAAAAATGCTGGTTCCCTTAATTAAACAGGCTAAAAATAAACTGATCGGGATGAGCGGAAATCCAAAGTCATTTTTGGCAGAACAGTCTGATTTCCTTCTTAACGCTGCCGTTGAAAAAGAGGCATGTCCGAATAACCTGGCCCCAACAACAAGTACTACAGCGCAATTGGTAATGGGTGATGCCCTTGCCATTTGCCTCCTTGATCTACGTGGGTTCAGTGAGGAGGATTTTGCCAAATACCATCCGGGCGGCACTTTGGGAAAGAAATTATACCTGCGGGTTTCAGATATAGCGAGTGAAAATATGAAGCCGGTAGTGAATGCCGATGCCGATGTCCGCGAAGTGATCATAGAGATCTCTGTCGGGATAATAACGGATGGCGACATCCGAAGAATGCTTAAAAAGTATTCAGACATTAATGGACTCAAGGCAAAGGATATAATGACTACAGCCCCAAAGACCATTGAAATGGATGTATTGGCGGTCAAAGCCCTGAAAGAGATGCGAGCCAAAGGGATCTCCCAGCTCTTGGCTGTGGAAAATGGCACATACAAAGGTGTGGTACACCTGCATAACCTCATGAACCAAGGAATACTGTAATGGCCGAACCTGTGCAAGACCCTAACGAAATGTCCTTCCTGGACCACCTTGAAGAATTGCGCTGGCACCTGATCAGGTCTACTTTTGCCATCGTAATAGTAGGTGTCGTGGCATTTCTGATGAAGGATTTTATTTTTGACACCGTCATATTCGGACCAAAAAAGCCCGATTTCCCAACATATAAAATGTTTTGTACACTTTCCAAATGGCTGGGGTTCAGTGAAGCATTTTGTGGAACAGAACCCTTATTTCGGGTTCAAAGCAGGGTTATGGCCGGACAGTTCTCAGCACATATATGGACATCCATCTGGGCCGGATTTATTTTGGCCTTCCCATATCTCTTATGGGAGCTGTGGCGCTTTATTAGTCCGGGGCTTCATGATAATGAACGCAAATACTCCCGAGGCTTCATATTTGTCGCTTCTATGCTATTCTTTATGGGCGTCTTGTTTGGCTACTATATCGTATCGCCTTTATCTATCAATTTCCTTGGCAGCTACACCGTAAGCGAAGAAGTTTTCAATGATATAGACCTGCAATCCTACATAGCCACTGTACGAGCTTCTGTGCTGGCATGCGGCCTCATATTTGAACTCCCCATCCTGATCTATTTCCTGACGAAGATTGGGCTGGTCACACCAGAGATCCTTAAAAAGTATCGTAAGATCGCTCTGGTTTTAGTGTTAATTCTCTCGGCAATTATCACTCCTCCGGATATTGCGAGCCAGATCATAGTTGCTGTTCCAGTGTTGATCCTGTACCAGATCAGTATCTATATTTCTAAAAGAGTTATTAAAGCGGAAGCAAAAAGGGAGAAGCAAAGAGCCGCTGAGCGAGCTCTTAAAAAATCGTAAAAGGACCTGCCCGTTCTGATTTAAAAAAGTAGCTTTGACACATTTCATATGAAATTACGCGCCGAAAAAATAATGAAGGCCTACCGGGGCCGTAAAGTGGTGAAAGGGATCACCCTTGAAGTAAACCAGGGAGAGATCGTTGGATTATTAGGGCCCAATGGTGCGGGGAAAACTACTTGTTTCTATATGATCGTCGGACTGATCAAACCCAATGGCGGGAGGATCTTTTTAGACGATACGGAGATCACAAAATTCCCAATGTACAAACGGGCACAGAATGGTATAGGGTATCTCGCACAAGAGGCTTCTGTCTTCAGGAAGCTCACAGTTGAACAAAATATCATGAGCGTGCTACAGCTCACAGACCTAAGCAAGCAGGAGCAGCAACATAGAACGGAAGAATTATTGGAAGAATTCGGTCTGACCCATCTCCGAAAGAACCGGGGTGATCTGCTTTCCGGTGGTGAACGCAGACGGACGGAGATCGCACGCGCCCTCGCTACCAGCCCGAAATTTATATTACTCGATGAACCCTTTGCGGGAGTAGACCCTGTAGCTGTGGAGGATATACAGCGCATCGTGGCTCAGCTTAAAACTAAGAATATCGGCATCCTTATCACTGACCATAATGTGCAGGAAACCCTGGCCATTACAGAGCGCAGTTATCTGATGTTTGAAGGGGGTATCTTAAAATCTGGTATACCAGAAGTTCTGGCTGAGGATGAAATGGTAAGAAAAGTATACCTGGGTCAGAACTTTGAATTGCGGCGGAAGAAACTCGACTTCACAGAACCTTCCTGATCCCTGTTTTAAAGCGGTAGTAAACCCACCAGAATTCCTTGAACCAGAAAGAAAACCAGAAAGGGGATCACCAAATAGCCCATTACATCCCGTGCCTGTATCTTTATTCCTTTGGCCATTACCGGAATGATCAATAATAAAAAGAAGGGTTGCAGGCAATTGGTCAAAGCTTCACCATAGGCTATGGCCATTGAGGCCCGTGAAGTCATCTCCAACAAAGCTTCCGGAGGCAGGCCCTGGCCTAGTTGTTGGATTGCCTCTATAACACTTGGCCCAATAACTGCAAATTCTCCCCCCGCAGATGGGATGGCAAAATTGACAATGCCCCCTAGTGCAAATGCGAAATACGGATAGGTATCCAGAGTCGCGGCTTCGGCCATAACCTGGCCTAAATGTTCCCCCAGACCGGTATAGGTCATGATACCCATAATTCCGGCATAAAAAGGAAATTGAAATATGATCGCAGAGACATTACTACTGGCCCTGCGCATCGCAATGGTAAATCGCATTGGCGTTCTGTGCAGGAATAAACCCAAGACTATAAAAACGAAGATCATGATATTCAGATTCAGGTCAAATCCCTTCGTCATAAAATAATGTCCCAGGAAAACAGCCCCCATCCCCCCTATGGTAAATTGCAATACTACACTGTTATTTAAAAAGTCTGATAAGGCTTTAAATGGAAGTCGGGCCGACTCTGCCTCCTCATTTATGGACAGTGATTCTGCCTGGTCTGTCTCCAGCATATCTGCTAATTGCAGGGGGTCTGATTTCTTTTTTGGCGCTAAAAGCCACATAAAAAGCGGCCCTAAGATCAATAAGGTGGCGATCATTCCGAAGTTCATTGCAGAACCCAGTGTATTTTCCGAAGCAATGGTTTCTGTTAAGATGCCCTCTTCGATCAGGTAATTATCAGGCGTATTCAGTAATAGCGGAATGGAACTTGAAAGTCCGGTTACCCAGCTTATCATAGAGAAATAGACACAGGCAATAAGGTAGGGATAGTGA
Source organism: uncultured Eudoraea sp. (assembly GCA_947258555.1). Lineage (GTDB taxonomy): Bacteria > Bacteroidota > Bacteroidia > Flavobacteriales > Flavobacteriaceae > HDS-28. The sequence continues at coordinate 29,554 of CAMYJF010000026.1, forward strand.
ATGCCTTTTACCCTCAAAGCCAAATGCCTGGCGAGAACGGCCGTGATGATAACCCATCCCCAGCTAATCATAGATAACAGAAATCCGACAAGGACAACGAAGAAATAGACTTGACCTGGTGTTTTGAGGAAGCCCGAAAGCTTGTCAATCCCTTTTTGAATAGTGGAAGACAAGGCGATACTATAGCCGGTCACGATCAAAAGAACCATTTGCATACCAAATTCCAAAAGCAAGTAGAAACCATCATACCATGATGTGAGCACCTCCAGAGGTGTAGCTTTCATCCAGGACATGGCAACAACCGCCGTTATCAACGTCAGGATCAATGCGAATACAAAAGCATCCGGCATATTTTTCTTAAAAAGGTCTGTGAATTTTTGGCCCAGGCGCTCTAGCATAAACCGGAATTAACTTTGGCTATTGGAAGAAGTCCAATTGGACACCAGTGAGCCTAAAATATAAAATGCGATGATAATGGGTATAGCCAGAAATGATAGGGTTAATAACAGGACAGCGCTGATCAATATAAATATGTAGCGAAAGGCATTTTCTTTAAAACTCCAATTGGAAAATTTAAGCGCAAATAGTTTGATCGGCGAATTCAATAAATAAGCAGAGAGCAAGGTTGAAATAATCAAGACCCAGGGATTCAGGATTATTTGGTTGAGGGTATCATTACCCTGATACAAAAGGATCAGCGGAAATGATAGGATCAGCAAGGCATTCGCAGGCGTAGGCAGGCCGATAAATGAATCTACCTGATCTTCATCAATATTAAATTTCGCCAGTCGGTATGCAGAGGCCATTGGGATCAGAAATCCCAGAAAAGGTATCCAGGAGGTAAACATACCTTCTCCACTACCATTGATCATATCCGGATCGAGTGTCATATTCCAACCCCCGGTTTGTGACATGTTCAGTAACTGGAACATCACGATCCCGGGTGCTAATCCGCAGGTTACCATATCGGCCAGGGAGTCCAGCTGGATACCAAATTCGCTTTTTACATCAAGCCAGCGAGCGGCTAGTCCATCAAAAAAATCAAAGAATATCCCTGCAAAAACGAAAATAGCCGCATATTCCAATTTATTCAATGCAGCGAAAACAGCGGCGATACTTCCGCAAAAAACATTACATAAGGTGAGAAAGTTAGGAATGTGCTGCTTCATGGAAGGTCGTTTAAGTAAAAATAGCAAAATTTTATAGCAGGTATGGGGTCAAAATATTTATTTAGATATTTGCAGACACCGGCAGCTACTAGCCTTAACAGATCATGCAACGCAACTTAGGTCTCCTCATTCTTTTCCTTTGTTTAGGTATACAAGCCTATTCCCGACCCGTACAGTTGTCCGCCAAGGCGGAGATAAGTGTGCTGACCTGTGGACCCGGGGATGATCTTTATGCCACTTTCGGTCATAGTGCAATACGCGTTAAGGATCCAAATTTGGGAATTGATATTGTGTATAACTACGGCACATTCGATTTTAATACGCCAAATTTCTACAGCAAGTTTGCACGGGGTCAGCTTCTTTACTCCCTGAGCCGCGAGCGTTTCGAAAATTTCTTATACACTTATCAACTGGAGAGTCGATGGGTAAAGGAACAGATCCTCGATCTGGATACCCGGGAGAAGAATGCACTGTTTCAATTCCTGGAGAACAACTATAAACCGGAAAATCGAAAATATAAGTACGATTTCCTTTTTGATAATTGCTCCACCAAAATACCTTTTGTCATTACTTCAGTTTTTGATAATAAAATAGGGTTTTCGGAAGACCACCTTGAAGAAACCTCAAGCTTCAGGGATCTAATTCAGGAGAATTTGAAAAGAAATTCATGGTCAAGCTTAGGAATAGATCTGGCTTTAGGAGCCGATATAGATCGGAAGGCAACAGTGCAAGAACATATGTTTTTACCGATTTATGTATTAAAGCAATTCAACCATACTGAGATTGATAATAAACCACTGGTAAAACGAGAAAGGACGGTCTTGGACCCATCCAATGGGGACAACAGGACTTACTTCACAACATCTCCTTTATTTTGGTTACTCCTGTTATTTTTTTTCGTTGCGACCATTACGTATATAGACTACAGGAATCTAACGCGCAGCAGATGGTTAGATGTATTTCTTTTTCTGGTAACCGGGGTGATCGGTATTTTTATCATTTTGCTTTGGTTCTTTACCGATCATACGGCAACAGCAAATAATGGGAATCTATTATGGGCAGTACCCAGCCACATCGGTCTGGTCTATATGCTGAGCCGTAAAAAAACCATCCCTGATTGGTTCCATAAATACACGCTTTTTTCTTTAGTGTTTATGGGCTTGCTATTTATAGTATGGCTGACGGGGATCCAGGCATTCTCTCCTGTACTACTCCCTTTGCTCCTGGCACTTCTTCTCCGGATGGCCTATTTATGGAGGTTTACAAAAACTTGATAATTTCGTTGAAAAGCCCCTGAATTTCTGGAATAATTATAGAGGATTTGAGGCTATTAAGTTGTACTTTTAAAGGAGTATTAAGGAATTCATGGACAATACTATATATGTCGTACTAGCCGTATTATTCATAGTCTATTTATGGATCTCCATTTACAATAAACGTTCTGCCAAAAAACGGAGGAGAAGAAAGTTTATGGAGCACTACAGAAGAAAAGATAAGACGCGCAATGATTCTGAGTAGCGGCAATCACCCATAATTCGTCATACCATATGAAAATTTATACTAAAACAGGTGATGAAGGCACAACCGGCCTTCTTGGAGGTACAAGGGTAGAAAAACATCATATCCGTATCAATGCATATGGAACTATTGATGAATTGAACAGTTGGATAGGCTTGTTGCGCGACCAGAAAATATCAAAGGTGTATAAAGGCGAGTTGATCGCTATTCAAAATAATCTCTTCACCCTGGGTTCCAGGCTGGCCACCGATCCGGAAAAGAAAACACTTAAAAGCGGGGCCGAACGCGTTCCTATCAAATCCCTCAGCGAAGACGATGTCGTTGCACTGGAAATGGCCATTGACAGTATGAACAACGTTTTACCCCCGATGACCCACTTTATTCTTCCAGGCGGGCACGATACTGTGTCATACTGTCATATATGCCGTACCATTTGCCGTCGGGCAGAACGCAGGATGACCGAATTGCATGCGCAACAGCCTATTAATCAGCTATTTTTGGCTTATATCAACAGGCTTTCGGACTATTTCTTTGTACTGGCACGAAAGTTGTCTGCAGACTTACATGTAGACGAAGTGAAATGGATTCCAGAAAAAAAGAGCACATAATTTCCTGAATTCTTCGTTATTTATTAAATATAGTGGGTGTATTCAACAATTTTCGTTGAAATACACCTAAAAAACTTGGACATTAAATGATAAAAATTACTTTTGCAAAAATTTCAAAATCTTAGCTGAAAAATGTATTGGACCTTAGAACTTGCATCATATTTAAGTGATGCCCCGTGGCCAGCTACTAAAGATGAACTGATCGATTACTCGATTCGTACAGGTGCACCCCTCGAAGTTGTGGAGAATTTACAATCCATGGAAGAAGAAGGTGGTGAGATATATGAATCGATAGAAGAGATCTGGCCGGACTACCCCACAGAAGAAGATTACCTCTGGAATGAGGATGAATATTAAATTAAATCCCCTTTAAATAGCATAAAAAGTCTCATTCGAGGCTTTTTTTTTATGTAATTTTGACAGCCGATCGGCAATTTTGCCTGACATTTTAATTTGGAACACCTTTTGCACGCCCTGGAGCTATGAGTGCCGATGAGTAAATCGGTTCTCTGCTAATGAGAAGATTCAAGTATGAGCATACTCAATTCTGTAATAAAAGCCTTTGTTGGAGATAAGGCAAAGAAAGATGTAAAGGCGCTTCAGCCTTTGGTAGAGGAAGTTAAGTCTTTCGAAGCTTCCATAGAAGCATTATCTCACGATGAACTGAGGCAGAAGACCTCAGATTTTAAAACCCGGATCGCCAAAGATCGTGAACCGATCATGGAAAAAATACAGGCCCTGCAGTCCGAAGTTGATACTTCTGACGATGTAGATAGGAAAGAGTCCATCTACGGGGAGATAGACGCATTAAACGAAGAGGCCTACAAGATCACAGAAGACACCTTAAATGATATGCTCCCTGAAGCCTTTGCTGTTGTAAAAGAAACGGCAAAGAGATTCGTTAACAATTCTTCCATAAAGGTTGAGGCCTCTGCTTTTGACAGGCAATTGTCGGGCACTAAGGAATATGTTAGCCTGGAAGGCGATCATGCGGTCTGGAGCAATTCCTGGGATGCCGCAGGGAAAGAAGTAACCTGGGATATGGTACATTATGATGTACAATTGATCGGGGGTATTTGTATGCACCAGGGAAAGATCGCCGAGATGCAGACCGGGGAAGGAAAGACATTGGTCGCTACCCTCCCACTCTACCTGAACGCACTTTCGGGCCATGGGGCCCATTTGGTTACTGTAAACGATTACCTGGCCAAAAGGGATAGTGCCTGGATGGCACCCATTTTTGAATTCCACGGCTTGTCTGTAGATTGTATCGACCTGCATAAACCGAATTCTGAAGGCCGAAGAGCTGCCTATAACGCCGATATCACCTACGGGACGAATAATGAGTTTGGCTTTGACTATCTGCGCGATAATATGGCCCATACTCCGGCAGACCTTGTTCAACGGCCCCATCATTACGCCATCGTAGATGAAGTAGATTCGGTATTGGTCGATGATGCAAGGACGCCACTGATCATTTCCGGACCTGTACCGGAAGGAGACCGACATGAATTCAATGAGTTGCGACCCAAGATCTCTGCCATCGTCCAAAAACAAAGACAATATCTCATAGGGGTCCTGGCAGAAGCTAAAAAATTGATCAAGGAAGGCGATACCAAGGAAGGCGGATTTTTATTATTGCGTGTTCACAGAGGTTTGCCAAAAAATAAGGCCTTGATAAAATTCCTGAGTGAAGAAGGGATAAAGCAACTACTCCAAAAGACAGAGAACTTCTATATGCAGGATAACAACCGGGAAATGCCCAAGGTAGATGCCGAGTTGTTATTTGTTATTGAAGAAAAGAATAATCAGATCGAACTCACAGATAGGGGGATCGAACATATATCCGGCGATCAGGATCATGAATTCTTCATCATGCCGGACATAGGAAGTGAGATCGCCAAAATAGAAGAACAGGGATTAGAACTGGAAAAGGAAGCGGAATTAAAGGAAAGCCTGTTCAAGGATTTCTCGGTAAAAAGTGAACGCATCCATACCATGACCCAACTCCTGAAAGCATATACCCTCTTCGAAAAAGATGTGGAGTATGTAGTCATAGAGAATAAAGTGATGATCGTGGATGAGCAGACCGGGCGTATCATGGACGGGCGTCGCTATTCAGACGGATTGCACCAGGCGATTGAAGCAAAGGAGAATGTGAAGATCGAGGCTATGACCCAGACCTTTGCAACCATCACCTTGCAAAATTACTTCCGGATGTATAACAAGCTGGCCGGGATGACGGGTACTGCAGTTACAGAGGCCGGTGAATTATGGGAGATCTATGCCTTGGATGTAATGGAGATCCCAACCAACAGGCCGATCGCCAGAGATGATAAGAACGACCTGATCTACAAAACCAAACGCGAAAAATACAATGCCATCATTGACGAGGTCACAGCCTTGTCAGAGGCAGGCAGGCCGGTATTGATCGGTACTACTTCGGTGGAAGTATCTGAATTGCTTTCACGAATGCTCGGCCTTCGAAAGATCCCGCACAATGTGCTGAATGCAAAACTTCATAAAAAGGAAGCAGACATTGTAGCGGAAGCCGGTTACAAGGGCGTCGTAACCATTGCCACGAACATGGCAGGTAGGGGTACGGATATTAAGTTGTCTCAGGAAGTGAAAGATGCAGGCGGACTCGCAATTGTGGGTACAGAACGCCATGATTCACGTCGGGTTGACAGGCAGCTGCGTGGTCGGTCCGGTCGACAAGGAGACCCGGGAAGTTCACAATTTTACGTGTCCCTGGAAGATAATTTAATGCGACTGTTTGGATCGGAACGTGTGGCCAAAATGATGGACCGCATGGGACTCAAAGAAGGCGAAGTGATCCAGCATTCCATGATGACAAAGTCCATTGAGCGCGCACAGAAGAAAGTGGAGGAAAACAATTTCGGTATCCGTAAGCGCTTGCTGGAGTATGATGATGTCATGAATGCACAGCGGGAAGTAGTGTATAAAAGAAGAAGGCATGCCTTGCAAGGGGAACGACTAAAAGTTGATGTTGCCAATATGATCTTTGACACCTGCGAACTTATTACCCAGACGAATAAGGATGCGAGCGACTACAAGAACTTTGAATTTGAATTGATAAAATATTTTTCAATAACCTCTCCGGTTTCACAGGAAGAATTCACCAAAGTCGGTTTCCAGGAGATCACTGATAAGATCTATGATGCTGCCTTTGCGCACTACCAGGACAAAATGGAGCGCAGCGCCGAAACGGCATTTCCTGTCATCAAGCGCGTCTATGAAGATAAATCCAACACTTACGAACGCATAGTAGTGCCCTTTACAGATGGTATCAAGACCTTAAATGTAGTTACGGACCTGGCGCAGGCCTATGAATCTAATGGGAAGCAATTGGTCACCGACTTCGAAAAAAATATTACCCTGGCCATCATAGACGATGCCTGGAAAACACATCTGCGTAAGATGGATGAGCTGAAGCAATCTGTGCAATTGGCTGTTCATGAGCAGAAAGATCCCTTATTGATCTATAAATTTGAAGCCTTTGAATTGTTCAGGTCGATGATCGAAAAGGTCAATAAAGACGTGATATCCTTCCTCTTTAAAGGGGAACTTCCCACTGCCTCTGATACGAATATCCAGGAAGCCCGGCAAGTAAGGCGACCAAAGGAAAAACTCCGTACTACCAAAGAGGAGATCCCGAATAGCGATGAATTGGCTTCCCGTTCCAGAGCTGTTGGTCAAAACCAGCAAGGCAGGCCACAAGTAACTGAGACCATTACCCGGGAAACACCAAAAATTGGCAGAAACGAACGCGTGACCATAAAAAATGTCATGTCTGGCGAAAGCAAGGTGGTTAAATTCAAGCAGGCAGAACCTTTGATCCTGAAAGGAGACTGGGTACTTATTGATCAGGAAGCTTAGGTATAAACTCTTTTAAGTGAAGGGCAAAGCCTATAATGGAGAGTCGAATTTATTTCACTCTTCTTTTTAATTACCACAAACAATAGTAGCTTTACAAGGCGGATAGCTAAGGAACGCTTGTTCTTTTATCCTGTCCGAACCTATTTCTTATGCAAGATACCTCTAAGGATATCCCCACTGTGCTCGCGTTACAGCAGCGCACATTGCGGGCGGCTTATACAGCTTCTGCTTTAGCTGTTTTAGCGGCAGTGATTTCTTTTTTCTTATTAGGTACAGGCAATATGGTGCCTTTTATCCTTGGCGGATTTGGCATTTTGAGCCTGGTAATCATAAGTTTTTATAAGAATAACCCGAATAGGGATGTGTGGCGATTCAGCTTGCCCTGGCTAGGTGCTGCTTCCATTTTTTCGTTGGCGATCTTTACCGGGGGGATAGCAAGTCCGGCACTCGTACTCTTAACGGTGGCAGTCATTGCAGCCTATCTGCAATCAGATACACAGGGAAATCTCCATTTGATCGTTGGATTAGCTGGAATAGGTGCTTTATTGCTTCCATGGGTGAGGGAGAATCTCGTTCAAAACCAGGTATCAGGATCCATGACTATGTATTTTTCTGCCCTATGTATTGCCATGGCAGTCATCTTGCTCGGTATACTAGGGAAGGAAATAATAGACCACACTAAGGAATTACAAGCTGTACGAAAAAGCATCGCACAGGAATTGCAGGAAAAAGAGACGCTGATCAAGGAAGTGCACCACAGGGTAAAGAATAACCTGCAAACCGTCTCCAGCTTGCTCAGTCTGCAATCCAGGACCATTGCGGATAAAAAGATCCAAAACCTCATCAAAAGCAGTCAGAATAGGGTGATTTCGATGGCCATGGTGCATGAAATGCTCTATATGCGAGACGATATCACCAAGATCGAATACAAGACCTATATCAACGAACTCATAAACTATTTGATCAAATCCGTTAAAGGGGCGGAAAGCAAAGTAAAAGTCGTTGTAGATGTGCCTGAAATGGAATTAGGCATTGATACAGCTATTCCACTGGGTCTTCTTATCAATGAGACCATGACGAATGCCTTAAAGTATGGGATCAAAAATGATGATGAAGGCGAGATCCGTATCGCTATGAAACAGGAAGCAGATCAAAGCTATATCCTGACGATGGGCGACAATGGTATTGGCTTTTCGGAAAAAGTGACATTCGAGACCTCAAAATCACTGGGCCTGAAGCTCATTCATAACCTTGCTAAGCAGTTAAAAGGCACGATAACCCGTGACACTACCAGAAAAGGCACTAATTATATTCTAAAATTCCGTGAGATCGGACATGATGAATTTAATTCTGTCGCCTGACCCCCTACTTCTCTCTTTCGCTCATAGTCCATTATTGGGCTTTAAAATGTCGATTAATCTCTTATCTTTAGAGACCAACTAATAATTCAAACCATGCGTAGTATTCTTGCCATAGGGCTGCTATTCTGCAGCGCTTCTCTCGTTGCACAAGATTATTTTTTTAAAAAGTTTCACCCCTTTAATTCAGATATTCCAAGTCCTGAAGAATACCTGGGATATGGTATAGGGGATCACCATACACGACACGACCGGATCGTGGGATACCTCGAGGCCCTTGCAGCGGCCTCAGATCGCGCCAGTATCTACGAATACGGCAAAACGCACGAAGGCCGCAGATTGGTCATTTTAACGATCACAACGCCGGAAAACCTTCAAAACCTGGATGCGATCAAACAACAACACCTTGCATTCACAGATCCTGGTCAAAGTCCATCTAATTACAATGATGTGCCCGTATTCATCAACCTGGGATATAATGTACATGGAAATGAGCCCTCGAGTTCCGAAGCGGCTATGCTATCAGCCTATACATTTACAGCGTCTAACAATCCGGAGATCCTGAAGTATATAGAAAATGCCGTGATCTTTGTAGACCCGACGATCAATCCTGATGGTCGTGACCGACACACCCATTGGGCCAATATGTACCAGGGAAATCCAATGGAAGAACGAATCACTATTGGTTCGACCTTAACCGCGATTGGTTACTGGGAATCAACCCGGAAAGCAGGGGGAAACTTGGATGGTATCACGAATGGTACCCAAATGTAGTAACGGATTTCCATGAAATGGGTAGTAGAAGCTCTTATTTCTTTGAACCGATGAAAGATAACGGCTCCCTAAATCCCATCATGCCCAGAGAGAATTATGTGGAATTGAACAATATGTTCGGGGAATATTTTGCGGCAGCTCTTGATAGCATCGGATCCTTTTATTTTACAAAAGAGGTTTTTGATGGCACTTATCCAGGTTATGGGTCTTCCTATCCGGACCTGCAAGGCGGACTCGGACTTTTATTTGAGCAAGCCAGCTCCAGGGGACATAAACAAAAGACGGAGTATGGCGAGATCACTTTTCCCTTTACTATCCGAAATCAATACACCTCAAGCATCACTACTGTAAAGGCGGCTGTTGAGAATAAAGCCTATTTGCGAAAATACCAGCAAGACTTCTTTAAATCGGCTTTGAGACGGGCAGACAGGAGTCGGGTGAAAGCCTATAGTTTTGGTGATGATCACGACAAGAACAGAGTTAAGGCCTTTATAGACAAGCTGTTACTGCATAAAATAAAAGTATATAAGGGAAATAACAATCAATTTGTTGTTCCCACTTCCCAACCTCAGTACAGAATGGTTCAAACTATGTTTGAAACTTATGATCGCTACAGGGATAGCGTTTATTATGATGCCTCTGCCTGGTCCGTAGCCAATTTTTATAACATGAAGTACCGCAACCTCATTCAATTCAGGTTAGGCGAAGAAGTGACAAGCACGGATGATCTCACACAAAACCCGGCGGTAACTAAGGCATCCTATGCGTATATTATTGATGGGGACGACTACAATGCGATCACTACTTTAAACTTCCTCCAGGAGAATGGCATCGTAGTGGCCGGAGCCTTTAAACCCTTCACGGCGCGCACTACAACAGGAAACAAGACATTCCAACAGGGAAGTCTGGTTGTTCCGATATCACTTCAGAAGAAAGATGCAGATGCTGTATTTGAACTGGTGAGCAAGGCGCAAATGAAATATCAGGCACCTGTATACGGTGTGGAAACAGGCTATAATGCCAGTGGTATTGATCTGGGAAGTCGGTATGTAGAATCCCTCACAAAGCCCAAAGCGGCTATGTTAATTGGGCAAGGGACCCGCTCCTATGAGGCCGGGGAAGTATGGCATTTGCTCGATACCCGGGTTCATATGCCCATCACAAAGATCCCACTCAGGAACTTTAACCGTGCAGCCCTCGACAAATACAATACCCTGGTCATGGTTTCTGGTAATTACTCCCTGACCGAAAAGCAGCAGGAGAAGGTCAAGAATTGGGTAAGCCAGGGGAATACCTTGATCACTATAGGAACAGCCTCCAAATGGATTGTTGAAAAGAAATGGGTGAAAGAAAAACTCATTGAGAAAGAGGAAGACAGTACCAAGGCTGTAAAAAGACTTCCTTTTATTGATGCCTCGGAGCATAGCGGCAGAGAGCGACTTGGAGGTGTGATCTTAAAAGGAGAGTTAGACAACACCCATCCCCTTGGATTTGGGTATAGGGACAACAGTATCCCGGTGTATAAGAATAACACTGTCTATCTCGCTCCGAGTAGAAATAAGTATTCCACGGTCATCAAGTACGCGCGAAATCCACATATCGACGGTTTTATAAGCCCCAAGAACATGGAAGAGAATATAAAACCTTCGGCCTCCTTACTAGTTAGTAAACTGGGAAGCGGGCGCGTGATCCTCTTTGCAGACAATCCAAATTTCCGGGGTTCCTGGTATGGGACCAACAGGCTTTTCCTGAATGCCTTATTCCTCGGTGATAAAATATACGTTCCAAACTAATTCATTATGAAGCAACTATTGCTGGCATTAGCCATTTTCGGGAGCATGATCTCCACAATACAGGCCCAGGGAGACGGCCCGCATTCACAACTGATAATACGGGGGGTAACCCTAATTAATGGCAATGGCGCCCCACCACAAGG
>CAMYJF010000026.1:40825-55349 GCA_947258555.1 uncultured Eudoraea sp.
GATCAGGTAAGCGTAGTGGGATATCCCGGTATTCCCATTGACCCCGAAAAAAGGCCAAAACTAGAGCCCGGAGGCAAGGAATTAGATGCGAGCGGTATGTATCTCTTGCCTGGATTTGTAGATATGCACGGTCATATAGGTGGAAAGGCGCAGGGAGCAGATCCCGATTATGTCTTTAAGCTTTGGATGGCTCATGGTGTTACTACTGTACGCGAACCCAGTGGCAGAGGGGTAGATTTTACGATGGATTTAAAGCGCAAAAGCGAGAAGAATGAGATCATTGCTCCGCGCATTTTGGCATATACGGGATTTGGACAAGGAGCTGACGGTGGGATCAGTACTGCTGCAGAAGCCAGGGCCTGGGTACGAAACAATGCGAGCAAAGGAGCCGATGGGATCAAATTCTTTGGTGCTTCGCCTGAGATAATGAAGGCCGCATTGGATGAAAACAATAAATTGGGGCTACGTTCTGCCTGCCACCACGCACAATTGAGTGTGGCTCGTTGGAATGTATTGCATTCGGCCAGGGCCGGACTCACGAGTATGGAACACTGGTATGGCCTGCCTGAAGCTTTATTTGCCGACAGGACCGTTCAAGATTATCCCCTGGATTATAATTACAACAACGAACAACATCGATTTGAAGAAGCCGGGAAATTATGGAAGCAGGCAGCAGCGCCTTATTCAGATCACTGGAATGCCGTAATGGATGAGTTGTTGGCGCTCGACTTTACGCTCGTTCCTACTTTGAATATCTATGAAGCCAGTAGAGACCTGCAACGCGCCAGGAGGGCCGAATGGCATGAAGACTATACACTACCCTCACTCTGGGAATTTTATAAGCCCAGCAAGATCTCACATGGTTCTTATTGGCACTACTGGGGTACAGAGCAAGAAGTGGCCTGGAAGGAGAATTATACCCTTTGGATGACTTTTATCAATGAATACAAGAATCGGGGAGGTCGTGTGACTACTGGATCAGATTCCGGGTTTATCTACCAATTATACGGTTTTGCTTATATCCGTGAAATGGAACTATTGCGGGAGGCGGGATTCCACCCCCTGGAGATCATCAGGTCGGCTACACTGAACGGAGCTGAGGCCTTGGGTATGGATGATAAAATTGGAACGGTGACAAAAGGCAAACTCGCCGATTTTGTCATCGTGGAAGAGAATCCGTTGAAAAATCTAAAAGTACTCTACGGTACAGGGGCAATTAAGCTAACTGAAGATAATGAGATCGCACGCGTAGGAGGCGTAAAGTATACGATCAAGGATGGTATTATTTACGATGCGAAGCAATTACTGCAAGACGTAAAGGAAATGGTTGATGCTGCGAAAGAGAAAGAAGGATATAAAATAAGACAACCGGGAGTAAAAGACTGATCATAGTGGTAGGTTCAAGAGGTAAAAGGCTTAGGCTAATCTAGGACGATCTTTCTTAGTAGTAAAAGAGATGGCTTTCTTTACACGTGAGTTCTTGTTACGGTATACGCGAGCTACTTGGTTCTCTTCTTGAGTTTCAACAGTTTCAAAATCGATAGAAACGTCAGAGCCAAGATCCAGAACAATACCCATTTCAATAGTTTCAACTTTAACATCGTTATTGTCGTTTGATTGTGCGATTGCTGTTGCTCCGAAAAATACTACTAGGATAAGGGTTATAATTGCTTTCATGACATTGATTTAGGTGAGGTAAACATATGGTGACCTCCAATCAGTGCCCGTTTTACTCGCTTAAAGCCCTTTATTTTTCGGTTATTGACAATAAATCTGATTAGGCGCAAAAAAGTGTCGATAAACGGTTTTAGGCCCATTTACCGCTAAGCGATTGAATGTGCCTTTTGTCGACGGAAATCACTACCGGAAGTACCGGCATGTCCGCGTTTTAAATAAAAATAGCTTTGTAGGTCTTGCTTCCTGCTAAGGAATCATTGGGGGATTTTAGTTCGGTTACCGGATCTTTGGGCTATCCGGATAATTTTTTGCTTACTTACGCTTTACCCTTACCGGGATGGGGCGTAATTTCTTAGATGTACCTGAATAAGCTTTACGGCCGATTAAGGTGATTAATGCAATAGTTATAATTGCGATCATAATTAGGTTATAATTTAAAGGTTCGAATTATGCTAATTTGGGTCTGCTTTTTTTGGTTGTAAAGGATAAGGCCTTTTTTACTCTACTGTTTTTAGATCTGTAAACACGGGCGATCTTCTTTTCACCAGCGTTTACAATTTCTTCAACAATGAAAGAACCATCAAGGCTACTATCCAGAACAATATCCAGAGCATATGTTTCAACTTTCTCATAACTTGATATATTAGAGTGAGCCATGGCAGCGGCTCCAAAAGTGAGAACTAAGATTAGGGTTAAGATAGCTTTCATGTTAATAATTTAGGGTGACATAAAACTACCTACGGCCCTTCCTTCCACCCCTTTTACTCGCTCAAACCCCCTGATTTTTCGGTTATTAGCCAAAAAATAGGTGAAGTGTAAAATTGTATCGATAAACTATATGAGGGGGTATCACCTGATGGCGATAAAAACTGCAGATAAGCGGTAGAAAAAGGCTAGATCTGAAGTAGTAAATTGGGATTTGGACAATTCTTTTGGTAGAAATCAAGGTCATTGGGAGCGCAGACTCCCGGATAATCGCCATGCATTCCTTGAAGGTCTCGTATGACTTGAAAGTGAAGATGTGGGGCGTATCCCCCATTTTCGTCAACATCGCCGATCTGCCCTAAAACACTGCCGGCTGCCATGAATTGGCCGATTTCGAGGTTTTCTAAGGAATCAGCCGACAAATGGCCGTAAAGAGAATACCAACTGGTGTTTTGAGTAGTATGGGCCAGAATCAGCGTAGGCCCGTAATTACCGGGGTCTTTGTTATCCTTAAAGCTGTGTAGAATCCCGTCAACAGGAACATAGACATCAGTCCTTTTATCGCACCAGAAGTCCATTCCGATATGAATAGAACGCAGCGGCTCACCTGCTAGCTGAAAATAGGGTGTATTGTATATGAGTCGATCTTCCAAATAGCCGCCATAGCCCACTTTTGCCCCTGATTTCTGCATGACTGAGGTAATATAGGCCTGACATTCATCCGCTTTAGTAAGATCATAAGGAACACGGCCCGCTAAAGAACTGGAGAGATCAATTTGGCAATATTCTTTGGATGCAATACCCGGGCTAAGGACTGAAGGACTTGCCTCGGATGCCAAATGCATCAATAATTCAGCTAAACTAAATGCCATAAAACTTTAAAAGAGGAAGTAATCTTAACACTATTTTACTAACTTATATCCGACAAATTGGTAATTTTCCTGCTAAAATTAGGGATATGAAAAAGAAATACCTCCTCCCGGGCTTTTTAGCCCTCTCTTTGCTGTTTATTTCCTGTATGGGTCAGGTGAAGAATGAGCGCCAGGTGGCCGTGCAGACACAGGCTGAGACCAAGGTCGAACCTCAGGATCTACAAGAAAATGAAACGGCCTATTTTGCGGCGGGTTGTTTTTGGTGTGTAGAATCAATTTTTGAAAGTGTAAAAGGTGTCACAGAGGTTTATTCTGGCTATTCCGGAGGTTTGGAACCCGATCCTACCTATGAGAACGTAGCCTACGGCAAAACAACACATGCAGAAGCTGTAGAAGTATACTATGACCCCTCCGTAATTTCCTTTATAGAATTAGTACAGGTGTTTTTTGGGTCGCATGACCCTACGACCTTAAACCGGCAAGGGCCGGATCGTGGTCCGCACTATCGCTCTATAGCGTTTTACAAGAACGAAGCGGAGCAGAAGATCATCAATTCCTATATTCAGGCCTTGAACGATAACCAGGTTTATGACAGTCCGATCGTCACTCAAGTAGTCCAATTTGAGAAATTTTATAAGGCTGAAGCCTATCACCAGGACTATGAGCGGCGGAATCCTAATAATTCCTATGTAAGGAATATATCCGTTCCACGTATTAACAGATTCAAGAAAAACTTTCCGGAATATTTAAAAGATAATGTACATTAGGATAGCTAAAACCTATCCTGATGAAACTAAATATCTTACTAGGTGCCATGGCAGTCGTGTTAGCACTAGCCTCCTGTGGTCCCGAACCTACCAAGGAAAACCATCAACTCTTAGATGCAGTTAAGGCAGAAGTAGCTCCAACGATCGATGGCACCTTCACTGAAGCCATCTGGGACCGGGCTAAATGGCTTCCCTTAAACCAACGCTGGTTAGGCGAACCTTATACGCCCAGGGATTTTTCAGGTCGGTACAAAGTAGCATGGGACGAAGAGGCACTTTATCTCCTGGTGGAGATTCGCGACGATTCGCTTTTTGATCAACAGCCAGACCCGCTCAAACGATGGTGGGATGACGACTGCGTAGAGATATTTGTCGATGAGGACAACTCAGGAGGGGAACATCAGTTCAATCACAATGCTTTTGCTTACCATGTAGCGCTGGATGGGCATGTAGTAGACCTGGCGCCGGACCAGGAACCTCGTTTATACGACGATCATGTCAAAAGCGCCCGTAGTTTTCTGGCCAATACGAAATACTGGGAACTCTCTGTTGCCTTATATACCGACTCCTATAAAGACGGCTCCAAAAACAGGCCAAGAAAATTAAAGGCAGGCGAACAAATAGGGTTTGCGCTGGCTTATTGCGATAATGATGGTAGTGAAGAGCGGGAGAATTTTATCGGATCCGTGGAAGTGCCCGGAGAGGATAAAAATCAGGGCTGGATCAATGCAGACATTTTTGGGACCTTGTTACTCAAAGAATAGACTATTTCTGTAATACTACTTCGCTATAACGCGAATTAATTGTGATCGCTTTTTTGGCATTCTTATCCAGGCGGAATCCTTTTAGCTTCTTGTTCACACCCTCACCTACGGATATAAGCTCGATATCTTTTGGGGAATTAATACTTGAATGGGTATGCTTAACATCCAGAAGAAACCCCGTCTGAGGTAAGACACAAGTGACTTTCCCATTTTGCACCTGGATATCCATGTTTTGAAACTGAGGGGCGATCTCCAGGATGTGCACAGCCCCCAGCTTATTAATGATACTCGCACTTTTTGCCAACCTGTTGATCGTAATATCTGAAGAGATCGCACTAAGATTTAAATTCTCAACATCCGCCAGGGTTACCGCATCAGAGAAACTTGTTGTCAGGTTCCCATAATTCCATCGCTCCACAATGACGGGGGTATACGAAGCGCTCACGCGTGTATCGACACCGTCAATGGTGGAAGCGAGCAACCTTGCATAAGACAAGGTTGCATCCATATTATGAGTTTGTGCTGCCAGTTTAACTTCTCCATGCCGTACATTCATCTTTAGCTTAGTAGACTTTGGCATTTTTATTCTAATAGTCTTCTTCACCTTAAGATTCTTGTGGAGTCCGTCATGTGATCTGTAGAAGATACTGGGTGCATTAGCTCGTTCAGCATCCATCTGCGCACGTGCTTTTTCCCTTTCGACCTCTAGTTTTGCACGTTCTTGATCCATACGTTGCCTTCGCTCTTCCATGGATTTTTGACGCTCTTTCTGGCGCTCTTTCATTTCTGCCTGCCGTTCCTTCATGGCCCGTTCCCGCTCCAATTGCCTTTCTTCGTGTTGCTCCTTAAAATCTGCCATTTGCTCTTTCATTTGCGCACTCCACTCTTTCATGCGCTCCTGGTATTCTTCATCAAAAGACTCATCAAATTGTTCTTTCCATTCCTTCATATACTTTTCGCCATCTTCCTTATAGGCGTCATAATCAAAATCGAATTTGAAATTTGGCATTGGAGGCATAGGGGGCATTGGAGGCATCGGGGCTAATTCAGGGATCTCCAGTTCATGCAACATTTCATTCAAATGTTCCAATTGAGGCATAGCAAATTCCATATCCGGCCAGTCAGCATGAGCCTGCGTTCGGTAGGCCCACAGTCCGCCACCTCCACCGGTGCTGATCTCAATGCGTTCGCTATTACCCAGGATCTTTATCCCGTTATTCTCAAAATACGCTTCCGCTTCTGAATCGCTGGCATCATCAATTGTGATGGTAGCCGTGACTTCCACCTGGTTCTTATTCCAGGTTTCAAAGGTGATATCGGCATAGCTGGTATTTATATCCAGCACAGCGTCATCCCCAACGCTAAACGTTTCTTCATAAGTTTTGGACTGTGCCTGACCCCATCCAATAAGGGGGATTGCCAGCATCAGAGGCAAAAGGTGTTTAAATACTGATAGATTGATCTTGCTCATTTTCTGATGATTTAAATTGATCTAAGGTTTCCTTTAATTTATGTAGTAATTGTAATCGCAATTGTAAATTCCTGATCAGGGCACTAATTGTTTGATCATTGGGGCCTACTTCGTTTAACTCCGAATTAAGTCGGCGATATTCTGAGTCCAACTCCCCCAGTTGGGTTATAAACCCATCGGCCAACGTTTTCTTTTCACCCGAAAGATCCAATTGGGCTAATTCCAGGTTGATATTCGTCATATAGTAATCTTCCACTTTTCTGAGGTCAGGAGAGAGATCGCCGAGTGTGATCTGTTGCAGGTCTGGGTCGGACTGACTCTCAACAACCTGTGTGTCGGATGCTTGAGCAGGATTGGATTCATTCCAGAACCAGATCCCGGCCATTATAAGAACAGCTACTGAAGCAGCTATCCTGAAAACAGGCCATAGATTCCGTGTTCTTGTAGGAAATGTGTCATCAAGCTTGTCAAGAAACCGATCTTCATGACCTTCTTGCATAGCTTCTCCTGAAACTTCTCCCCTCTTCTTCTCTAACAACTTTCTAAGATCCTGTGCCATAATACTTTTCGTTAATAATGTTTTTCAAATGCCCCTTGCCTCTCAGCAATCTGGAGCGACAGTTGCTTTGAGTGATCCCCAGAATTTCGGAGATCTCGCCATGGTCGTATCCTTCAACCAGGTATAACTGGACCACATCTTTATATTTATCGGTCAATTCATTCATCGCCTCAATCACATCGTCTGCAGAAATACCATCCTCAACCGTCCAATCATCGTCTTCAACCACATGTATGTGATGGTCTTTTAATTCAATGAGTCGTTCTTTTTGCGTCTTTAAAAAATCGATACATCTGTTGACCACTATTCTTTTTAACCAGGCTCCGAAACTGACATCCCCACGGAATTGATCAAGTTTTTGAAATGCTTTAATAAATGCTTCCTGTACCATGTCTTCGGCATCATCCGGATTTTGGATGTACCTCCTGGATACCACATACATGCCCTGGCTGTATTTGCGATAGAGTTCCATTTGGGCTCTGCGGTTATTTGCCCTGCAGGCAGCGATCAGATCCGATTGAATCATTTGATCCGTTTCCAATTCTGGTTGTTTTAGTTGTTAATAGTGACGATAAATTAGTGGCAGCGTTGCAAAAATTGGTCTTATTTATGAAAATTTTAAAGTTTAAACCCTTATTGGTTGATTTATTACCTTCGTAATCAAAGAAAACACACTCATGAAAGCACTAAAATGGATTCTGGGAATTCTGGTCGTATTGGTATTACTCTTTGTATTTATTGGAATGCCCTATGCGCGAAAACAAACAAAAAAACACAGTCCGGAACGTACAGCCGTATATCAGGAAAATGGCATGGATCTGGCCGTAGCATACTGTAGTCCCTCCAAAAAAGGGCGGGATATTTTCGGGACATTGGTCCCCTATGACGAGGTTTGGCGAACCGGTGCCAATGAGCCCACGACCTTTGCCTCCATGAATGACATTAAGGTGGGAGGGAAAGAATTAAAAGCTGGCACTTATTCTGTATGGACTGTACCGGGCAGGACATCCTGGAAAGTGATCTTCAATGATGATGTTCCCGACTGGGGCGTGACCCTTAGCAGCATGGGGCGCGAAACTACACGCAAGCCTGATAAAGATGTCCTGGAAGTAGAAGTTGGCGTGCAAACCTTAAGCAGTCCTGAAGAAATGCTGACACTAGCCTTTGAAGAGGCAGAAGGAGGCTTACATTTATCCCTGTTTTGGGATACCACGAAAGTTAGCGTCCCTCTTAGCCAGGAGAGTAACTAGCATTTTTCAATACAAGCTCAGTTGACTAATCAACGTACACCCGTACCCGCACCTGAAGATTTGATCCTGGGTATTGACCAGAGCGATACCACTTCGCTGGCCAGGGCTATTACGCTAGTTGAAAGCGAGAATCCGGAACATCTTTCTAAAGCAGCCCGGGTCATAGAAGCCTGTCTTAAATCCAGGCCGGAAACTAAGCGAATAGGCATCACCGGGGTACCTGGAGTGGGCAAAAGCACATTTATTGAATCCCTGGGCATGAGCTTGATCAATGCCGGACATAGCGTAGCTGTACTAGCCATAGATCCTACAAGTAGTTTGAGCAAAGGCAGTATTCTGGGTGATAAAACCCGAATGACATCCCTCTCGAGCCATCCCAAAGCCTTTATCAGACCTTCCGCTTCCGGCGACTCCCTGGGAGGCGTGGCCAGAAAGACAAGGGAAGCAATCATACTGTGCGAAGCTGCCGGTTATGACATCATCCTTGTTGAAACAGTTGGTGTTGGCCAAAGCGAAACAGCTGTTCATAGCATGGTTGACTTCTTTCTATTACTAAAACTCGCCGGGGCTGGTGATGAGTTGCAGGGAATAAAACGGGGGATCATTGAAATGGCAGATGCCATTGTCATCAACAAGGCAGAAGGAGCCAATGTAGCAAGTGCAAAACAGGCACAGACGGAGTTTAGCCGGGCGCTGCATTTATATCCGCCAAAAGCCAGTGAGTGGCAGCCAAAAGTAGGTACCTGTTCAGCTATAGAAAACAGTGGTATTGCAGAAATATGGGAAATGATCCTGGATTACTTTCTATCGGTTCAAAAAAATGGCTACCTGGAAGCGCATCGATCTGCGCAAAACAAGCAATGGCTCATGCAGCATCTGGAGGATGTATTAAAATCGGAATTTTTCGGATCAGAAACCCTTAAAAAACAACTAGACGAATGGGTGGTCAAGGTTGAAAATCATGAGGTCTCACCTTTTAAGGCAGCCGAATTACTCCTGGCTGACTACCGAAAAGAACTTAAATAAAAAGGCTACTTTTGATAGAAACAAGGACCGTTTCCATGACCCTGATAACCGATGCACTACTCTCCCTCGTCATTCCCTTGTACAACGAGGAAGACAATGTAGCACTGCTCACACAAAAGATCCATGAAAGTCTTCACGGTTACCGATACCAGATCATCTATATTGATGATAGCTCCCAGGATGGAACACGTGCTGTGATCGATCGAATGCAGGATGATAAGGTACACCTGATCGCCCTGAAAAAGAATTATGGTCAGAGCCTGGCACTTGCAGCGGGCATTGATTATGCCGAAGGTGAATATATCATCACTATGGACGGGGACCTTCAAAACGACCCGGCCGATATTCCTAAAATGTTAGCGGAAGTCGTCAATGGTGAATATGATGTTATCACCGGAATACGCCAGAAACGCAAGGACTCGCTTATCAAAAAGATCCCTTCCAAGATCGCCAATTTTATGGTCAGACGGGCTTCCAAACTCGATATCAAAGACAATGGCTGCGCCCTGAAAGTCTTTACCAAAGAAATTGCCAAGGAACTCAATCTATATGGTGAAATGCATCGCTTCATAACCCTCCTCGCCCATTTGGAAGGCGCGCGGATCAAACAGGTTCCGGTTGCACATCATGCCAGGCATGCAGGGAAGTCAAAATACGGATTGGAGCGTATTTTTAAGGTCGTGGCAGATATGATGCTCCTCCTTTTTATCCGTAAGTATTTTCAGCGCCCTATCCATTTATTTGGTATCCTGGGTGTCTTATTTGTTATCCTGGGTGTCCTGATCAATATGTACCTGCTGGTCGTGAAATTTGGTTTCGGAGAAGAGATCGGGAACAGGCCACTCCTGATATTCGGACTCATGTTTATCCTTGCTGGTATCCAGTTATTCACTATCGGTATTGTGATGGAACTATTGATCAGAACCTATTACGAGTCACAGAGCAAACGCCCTTACAGGGTACAAAAGATCACCGTAGGTGGGCAGGTATCGTAAACAACTCCTTACCGCATTAAAAGTTATTGTCAGCCTGGCGCTGCTCTATTTTATTTTCACCAAACTTCCTTTTAGAGAGATCTCAGCTGTTTTAAAACAAGCCCGCTTCGAATATCTGTTTCTCGCCCTTATTCTCTTCATCATTTCCAAAGGGATTGCTTCGGTCCGACTCAATGGCTATTTCCACCAAATTGGGGCGCCGCTGAGTGAAAAACAAAATGGGCAACTCTATTTACAGGGGATGTTTTACAATCTCTTTCTACCTGGAGGTATTGGTGGCGATGCCTATAAAGGGTACAGGATCCAACAAGACTTTTCTACCGGCACCAGGAAAGTAGTCGGCAGTTTATTGGTAGACCGACTCAGTGGATTACTAATGCTCTTTATCCTGGCTTGCGCTATAGCCCTGTTTATTAAGCACCCGATCTTTAATGAATTTTCCTGGGCCTTTCCCATTCTGGCCATCCTTGCCCTGGGCGTATTTTGGTGGATTAATAAACGGTATTTCACCAGTTTATTCCCTGTATTCTGGAAAAGTACATTCTTGTCTGCCGGGGTTCAGCTGGCACAATTAGCAGCTGTTTATTGCATCCTGATGGCGTTTGAGATTGACACCAACCTTCTCTTATATCTCTTTATTTTCCTTATCTCTTCAATAGTCGCCGTGCTGCCCTTAACCATTGGAGGAATAGGCAGCCGGGAAATCGTCTTCCTATATGGAGCCTTGTGGTTAGGATTGCAGGAGGATGTTTCTGTCGCAATAAGCCTGGTCTTTTTAGCGATAACTGCGCTGGTATCATTTGCAGGCATTTATTACCATCTTAAGCCTCCACAACTAATCGTGCAGGACAAAGAGTAGGATCTTATGGTAAGTGCACCAGGTGCATGGCACGTACTACCTGCATACGGCTTGCCGGTTTAAGGAATTTTGCTTGTAAGCGGGTAATTCGGAATTGGTCTACACTATGCTGCTTATCCCATCGAATGCCGGCTTTCTGCATCGCCGATAATTCTCGATCGTCTGCATAGATCCAAATGTCATTTTCTTCCATCATCTGTGCTACCTTCAAATGATGCAGAGGATCCTGCAAGTAGAAATCCATCGCCCATGTATGTCGCGGTGATGCCTTAAAGATCTTCGCGCTATCAATACCTTTCTCGCTAGCCAAGGATGCCATGGTAGACCCCCCTTGGTATTCCAACAGCCGCGGGTAGAAGTGGATATTCATGACAAGATTGAACATCACCGAACCTACTACGGAAACGGTGACCATACGCACTGTATAGTCGTTTCGCTCCAGGCAGTAATACCCCATTGGTAATAGGAGTACAAACAGGATCACATACCAGTACCCATGTTCAAATTTGAAAACAGTAAAGCAAATAAGAACTACGGCCATAAAGAATAGACCCAGTATGAAGAATTGGAGCCCAAGATTAAGACGTATCTGACGCCTGAATTGATCATGGTACAAACGCCCGATATAGGCCGATGTAAGTACAGCAAACAAAGGCATCAGTACATTCAGGTAATGCGGAAGTTTGAACTGGGCAAAACTGATAATTAGAAATATGATCAGGATCCCGCCTAGCGTCAGCACCTCTCTATTGGCTGTTTTTTCTAAGCGTGTTTGCCAGGCCGATCTTAGTCGCGTAAAAAGTCCTAACAGGCTCAAAAGCGTCCATGGGATCAGGACCCATAGCAGGGTGTGAAAAAAGAAGAAATAATCGCTGCTGTTCTTCCCCACTCCTTCTCCGCTCAGACGTTCAAAACTCTGTTCCCAGAAAATAAACCGAATCCCGCTTCTGTCAGAGACACCACGGATCACTTTTTCCGGATGCATGTCAAACTGCTGGTAATACGCATAGAGCATCGGACTTATGGTGAGTCCGAAAACAACAACGGCCAGCAACACTTTTGGGTGAAAAACCCCGGACCAGTTTTTTGTATAGATGACATGACATAGCAAGGGTATCCCGATGACTAATAGACCGATCTGTCCCTTGGTTGAAAAAGCCAATCCGGTCGCAAAGGCGCCCATCAGTAATGAACGCAGATGTCCTTTTTGCAAATAGACAGCTAATTGCCAGATAGCCAGGATGACCGAGCCTGTAAGCACGGCATCGGTTCGTACATCGATAGCTGATAATACGATCGTCTGGCAACTCATAAAGATCAAGGCTGCCAATTTGCCTACATCTTTGTTGTACAGGAAGCTACCGAGGCCATACGTACTATAGGCCGCTACTAAGGTGAAGACAATTCCCGGGATCCTGTAGGCCCAGTCATGGATCCCGAATATTTTGAAGGACAATGCCGCAAGCCAAAAATGCAAATGGGGTTTATCCAGGTAGTCCTGCGTATCCTTTATCAGGTTGATAAAATCATTCTCCTGTGCCATTCGCATGGCCATTACGGCAAATTGAGCTGAATCGTTTTCGAAAAGTTTTACAAAGAGGCCGGCAACGTATACCAGCACCGATAAGGAGAGTAAAAGCCAGTATCTACGTTTGGGGATCATAAACCGCTTTTGAGGTAGGTAAAGATAGTCAACTTATAAAAGAGCCATCCCATCAGGGCGCCTACACCCATGCCAAATAACACATCAAGTGGAAAATGTACGCCAATGTAAATACGACTATATCCCACCAATATCGCCCAGATCAAAAGGAAGACTCCAAGGGTTTTTCTGTATTGGTTCAGCAACAGAAAAAAGAAGGCTGCAATGGCCATAGAATTCGAGGCATGGGCAGAGTAAAAGCTAAATTTTCCACCACAGGATGCTTTTACCAATCTCACTAATGTGTTTAGCTCCGGATCATAACAAGGTCTGAGTCGCTGCACCCCATACTTAAAGAAATTAGCCAATTGATCTGTGACCAATATCAGCAAAGCGATCGCCACCAGGGATATGAGCGTTCTTTTTAATCCCAGTTTTTTTATGATAAGCCAAAGAAGCAAGGCATAAATGGGGATGGCATAATATTTATTGGTAATAACCATCCAAAGTCCGTCCCATGTCTCGCTACCCAGGGCATTGAGGCTGAGAAATACTTCCCGGTCTAATTGGAGGATCTTGTCCATTATTTAGGAATCATAACGCCCTACTTCCCTGTCGTAAAAGTCAACAGCCTCTACGACCAAGCCTTCAGCTGTCTGTGACAGTTCTGCTTCATCCTCATCATTAAAAGATTCCAGCCAGGTGACCTCATCATTCTCGAGATTCAAAATAAAACGCGGATATTCCGTATGGACGACAAATACCTTCGAAGGAAGGTCTGTATTATCGCCTAAAAGTTCGTACGAGCCTGCGGGTCATATACTCAAATCGAAGATACAACATTAAAGCCGATGCCGTTAGCCCGGAAAGCAATCCGATCCATATTCCCATACTTTTCAATTCGGTGTGCATCCCCAGGTAGTAGGAGATCGGGAAGCCTATGATCCAATAGGCGACAAAGGTCATTAATGTGGGTATTTTTACATCCTGCAGTCCGCGCAAGGCACCAAGTATTACGGCCTGCAAACCATCAGAGATCTGGAAGAAAGCAGAGATCAGCAAGAGCTCTGCCGCGATCCTGATCACCTCCCTGTTATCAACGGCATTCACAACACTATCTACATCGAGGTAGAGCGTTGGGAACCACTTTCTGCCCAGAAGGAAAATGGTCGCAAAACAGATCTCACAAAGCAAGGTCAGGAAAAAGATCGATTTGGCAATGCGCCTTAATTCGGGATAATCTCTTCTGCCTTTTTGATTCCCTACACGGATCATCGCAGCCACACCTAAACCCAAAGCAAACATAAATGTCATACTACTCAGGTTCAGTGCGATCTGATTAGCCGCCTGCGGGTTTTTCCCCAATACCCCACTCAGCCAGATAGCAGCCGTGAAAATGGCGACTTCAAAAAACATCTGTAAGGCCGAAGGAAAGCCCAGGTTTAAGATCTTTTTGATAATAGGCTGTTCAATGATCTTAAAATTCAATTGGGTTACATAGGGTTTAAATTTCTCTTTTCTGCGCAATACCATCCATAGCGCGATGAGCATGATAACCCGAGAGGCCAATGTGCCTATCGCAGCACCGATGATCCCCAATTTTGGAAAGCCAAAAGTTCCGAAGATCAGAAGGTAATTTAAAAGAACATTCAAGACATTGGCCAGAATGGTAGCATACATGGGGTATTTAGTATGCGATAGCCCATCTGAAAATTGTTTTAATGCCTGAAACATGATCAATGGGATCAGTGAGAACGCCACCAGGTCTAAATAGGGTATGGCCAAAACAACCACTTCCTCGGGCTGATTTAATACCAACAGCAGAGGTTTCATCAATAAGATGATCAGGAAAAGGACGATGCCTAATACCGTACATAATAGAAGCCCATGCTTAAAAGCGCGCTTTCCGGCCGGAACGTCTTTGGCCCCACTAGCTT
>CAMYJF010000027.1 GCA_947258555.1 uncultured Eudoraea sp.
CTTATATCCAAATGGACTACGTAAAGGCACCTATGATCTAAAAGGGCTGGACACAACAATGGAAGGCGAACATAGGAAAGGGCATTTCCAGGGGGTATGCACTATAGTTGAGGCATTATTAACAGTAGTTGCTCCGGATGTGGCTTACTTTGGGGAGAAAGATTTTCAGCAATTGCAGATCATTCGGCATATTGTCTCAACCAGGAAAATACCGGTACGTATTGTAGGCTGCCCCATTGTCCGTGAAAAAAGCGGACTGGCAATGAGTTCTCGCAATCAAAGGCTCTCAGATTCCAGTCGGATTAAAGCTGCCAATATCTACCGGATCTTAAAAGCTGCCAGGCAAACATTTGGCACGAAAAGTGCTAACCAAGTAGCAGAATGGGTGCAGAATGAAGTGAATTCAATCCCGGAACTTAAAATGGAATATTTTGAGATCGCGAATGAAAATACCCTGCGGACCGTTCTAAGAAAGCGAAAAAATGGAAAATATAGAGCTTTTATAGCCGTTTATATCGACGGAATAAGGCTCATTGATAATATCGCACTGTAATTTTTACCTTTGTCCCATGCTAATTGAAGTAGTAAAATCTAAGATTCACCGTGTTAAAGTCACGGGCGCTGACCTAAATTATATTGGCAGCATAACCATAGATGAAGATCTAATGGATGCAGCGAATATTGTAAAAGGTGAGAAGGTCCAGATCGTGAATAACAATAACGGAGAGCGACTGGAAACTTATGTGATCCCGGGAGCTCGAGCTAGTGGTGAATTAACCCTGAATGGTGCTGCCGCAAGAAAAGTCCAGGTGGGCGATATCCTGATCATTATCAGCTATGCCCAAATGGATATTGAAGAAGCCAGATCATTCAATCCTTCCCTGGTATTCCCTAACGAAGAGAACAATTTGCTAAACTGATCTTGAATCGACGGCTAAAAAGAAACCTAAAAACTTTTCTTCCTATTCTTTTAGGAATATTTCTGGTATGGTATTCCTATTCGATTACCTCAGCAGAGGATCGCGCCCAAATTTTTAAATACATTAAGGAGGCCAATATTGCTTGGGTATTACTCTCAATTTTTATTGGTATGCTCAGTCATATTTCACGTGCATTTCGTTGGAATTATTTACTGGAGCCCCTGGGATATCGTCCAAAATTGATCAACAATGTCATGATCATATTAATGGCCTATCTGACCAATTTAGGCATACCAAGATCAGGAGAAATACTGCGAGCTACGGCTTTGGCGACCTATGAAGACGTGCCCTTCGAAAAAGGATTCGGTACCATTGTCACTGAACGGGTCATTGATGTCTTAATGTTGCTTCTGATCATGATCATAGCCCTTATCTCTCAAACAGAGATAATCATGGGCTATCTTAATGAACATGGGCTAAACTTGACTATGTCGCTCATTGCCATAGCTGTTGCAGTGTTACTGGGTTTTCTGGCCCTGATAATCCTCCGTCGGTCTTCGCATAGAATAGCGTTAAAACTAAAAGATTTTATCAGGGGTTTATTGGATGGGATTCTTAGCGTCTTTAAGATGAAGCGTAAATGGTCCTTTATTGCACACACTTTCTTTATTTGGGGGGGGTATATTTTAATGTTTTGGGTGATCAAATATACCGTGCCGGAAACTATAGGCATAACATTTGGTGAATTACTGGTCGCCTTTATTGCCGGGGCTTTCGCCATGACGGCCACCAATGGCGGTTTGGGCTTGTATCCTATTGCCGTGAGTGCTTCCCTGGCGATTTTCGGAATAAGTGATGCCTCGGGTGATGCTTTTGGATGGATCATGTGGATCTCACAAACCCTCATGGTTGTTCTTTTTGGCGCAATATCTTTTCTTCTCCTTCCGTTATGGAACAGGAGCAAATAGCTCTTCAAAATCCTGCCATTATGAAAAATATCATTCTACTAGTTTTCAGCCTCTTCTTTGGGTTTGGACTTCAAGCCCAGGTATCTGAAGAAGTCTTTGAATCTTTTAAGCTTCAGGAAAGGCGTAAGATCAAATATTATATCCCTGAGAATTACGATGAGAGCAAGAAATACCCGCTCGTAGTGGTCCTAGACGGAGAGTATCTCTATGACCAGGTATTAGCTGTGTCCAAGTATTACAGTGAATTCCACGGCATGCCAGAATCTATTGTCCTGGGTGTTTTTCAAAAGGAAGACGATAACAGATGGAAGGATTGTGCCTATGATGAAGATTCCGGTCTGCCCACAGAGCAGGGAAGTGCCTTTTTTGAATTCCTTGGAATGGAAGTCATGGCATTTATAGCAACCACCTATAATGTAGCCCCTTTTAAAATTTTCGTCGGCTATGACATAACCGCAAATTTTGGCAACTACTATTTGTTTAAAGACCGTTCATTATTTGATGCATTTATTAGTATTTCACCATACTTGGCGCCTGAAATGGAATCTCGAATCCCACAACGCTTATCTGAAATAGATCAAAAGATATTTTACCATCTAATCGTTGAAGGAGAGAAAAGCAAGAATAAATCTCAGATCATGGATCTGCACAAAAACCTTGCTACCGTTAATCGTGAGAATATTCAGTATTATTTCGATGAGTATCCGGAAGCAGATCAAACTTCCGTTGTGGCTTACGGATTTGGTAAAGCCTGGGATACGACTTTTAAGATCTTTAAGCCTATTAGCCCCAAAGAATATAAAGAAGAAATTCTCAGTTCTGAGGAGCCGGTTTTTACCTATCTGCAAAATAAGTATGATGCCATTGAGCAGCTATTTGGTTTTCGCAAAGCTGTAGAATTAAATGATGTCATGGCCATTTATGCAGCAAGCCGTAAAAAGGAAGATTTTGAATCCTTGAAACCACTGTCTGATCTGTGTAAGCGCGAATTCCCGGACAGTATGTTAGGTTTTTATTTTGAAGGGGAATATTACGAGCTAATGGGGGAGCCCAAAAAAGCCATGCGTACTTTTGAAAAGGCATTCCAAATGGAGGAGATAGATTTCCTAACCAAAGACATGGCCTTGGATAAAATTGATGCCATCAAAGCCGATTTCGGGTATTAAATCCCTTTGAATTTACAGTAAGCCGCTCTATCTTTAGCCTCTACCTTACCCGTTGATGGCTAAAACAAAAACAGCTTTTTTTTGTCAGAATTGCGGCAGTCAATTTCCCAAATGGATTGGGCAATGTTCTGCGTGCAAGGAATGGAATACCGTAGTTGAGGAAGTGATTCAAAAAAAGGAAGACGCTTCCTGGAAAGAAGGTCGTAAAACTGTTTCCAAACGGGCTAAAGCCCTCCCTTTACATACCATTACTGCGCAGGCGGATGATCGCATGATCCTTGCCGATCAGGAATTCAACCGCGTTCTTGGCGGAGGCTTGGTTCCTGGCTCAGTAACCTTGCTCGGCGGCGAACCCGGTATAGGTAAAAGCACGCTCTTGCTTCAACTCGCATTAAAAACATCGTATCGCACTTTATATGTTTCAGGAGAAGAAAGCACACGGCAGATTAAAATGCGTGCCGACAGGATCCAGGAAGGAGAGAGTCCTTGTCATGTACTCACTGAAACCAATACACAGCAGCTTTTCCATCAAGTCGCCAATATGGAACCGGATCTCCTGGTAATTGATTCCGTACAAACATTACAATCAGAAAAAATTGATGCAGCCGCAGGCAGCATTTCCCAAATACGCGTGTGCACAGCAGAGTTGATCCAATTTGCCAAGGAAACAGGCACACCGGTTATTCTTATTGGGCATATTACCAAAGATGGTCATATTGCCGGACCAAAGATCCTGGAACATATGGTGGATACTGTGCTTCAATTGGAAGGCGACCGGCACCATGTGTACAGAATATTACGCGTTCTCAAAAATCGGTTTGGCGCCACTTCTGAGCTTGGGATCTATGAAATGCAGGCTAGCGGAATGAGAGAAGTTCAAAATCCGTCTGAACTATTGATCTCTACCCAGGATGAAGATCTTAGCGGCACAGCCATTGCGTGTACTATTGAAGGGCTTCGACCTTTAATGATAGAAATTCAGGCCCTTGTTAGCACAGCTGTTTATGGTACGCCCCAACGGTCCACCACGGGTTTCCCGGCTAAAAGGCTAAATATGCTTTTGGCCGTTTTGGAGAAAAGAGCCGGATTTAAATTAGCTGCCAAAGATGTTTTTCTAAACATTACCGGTGGCATATCTATTGATGATCCTGCCTTAGACTTAGCTGTGATCATTGCCATCCTGTCTAGCAATTTCAACATCCCCATACCCAGAGGCTATTGTTTTGCAGGGGAGATTGGATTGGCAGGAGAGATCAGACCGGTACAACATGCAGACCGGCGAATTGCCGAAGCTGAAAAACTAGGGTTTACCACCTTTTTTACAGCCAAGGCAACGGCAAACTCTTCCCCTAAAAAAGGACTCAATATTAAAAAGCCGGGGAAGATAGAAGACCTGCTCACCTCTTTGTTTGGCTAGAAGTACTGAAGCGGAGAATTCAATATATTTATAGATTAGCAAATGCAAATCATCATGAAACAATTTTGTGTAGTACTTTTTCTGGGCATAAGTCTGATCGCGTGTAAAAGAACCCATCAGGAAGTCCATGAAGTTCACAGTTCTGAGAGTACCTATTTAAGTTTTGAAAACAGGAAAGACCAGTTCACCGGGGGTATAAAAATGATCCCCATCAGCACCCCCAAAGGGGAATTCAAGGTGTGGACAAAGCGTGTGGGAACCAATCCTAGTAAGAAAGTCCTCTTGCTCCATGGCGGACCGGGGATGACCCATGAACTCTATGAATGTGCAGATGGGTACTTTCCACAGGAAAGCATAGAATACATATACTACGATCAATTAGGTTCTTACTACAGCGACCAGCCGGAGGATCTGGATCTATGGACCACAGAGCGCTTTGTGGAAGAAGTGGAACAAGTAAGGCAGGCACTGGGACTAGATCCTTCTAATTTCTATTTACTCGGTCAATCCTGGGGCGGTATCCTTGCCATGGAATACGCCTTAAAATATCAGAAAAATCTAAAAGGACTCATTATTTCCAATATGATGAGCAGCATTCCTGAATACAATGCCTATGCGCAGGAAGTCCTGGGTCCGCAGTTGGATCCCGAAGTTTATGAAGAAGTCAAAGCCCTGGAAGATGCCGGCGATTACAGCAATCCGAGGTATGGAGAATTATTGTTTGAGCATTACTATACAGAACACGTCCTTCGCATGCCTCCTGATCAATGGCCGGAAGCTGTCATGCGTTCATTAAAACATGGGAACAATCAAGTCTATGTTCATATGCAGGGCTATAGTGAATTTGGTATCACCGGGGATGCCACCCTAAAAGGTTGGGATATAAAAGAGCGTCTAAAAGAATTGGAAGTGCCTACCCTGGTTATTGGTGCCCAATACGACACCATGGATCCTGAACATATGGAATGGATGTCTACCGAAGTACAAAATGGTCGATATCTATATTGCCCGAATGGAAGTCACCTATCACAGTACGATGATCAAAAAAACTATTTTAACGGGGTGATCTCTTTTATTAACGATGTGGACAACGCCTCTTTTTAAGGTCCGGGATTCGGGATATCTTCATGGATCTTTTCGATTGATTTGAGGAGTTCCGGACTCAAATCAACATCAATACTTCCTATGTTCTCTTTGAGTTGATCCATGCTCGTTGCGCCAATAATACTAGCAGTAACGAAAGGTCGTGAGCTTACAAAAGCCAATGCCATTTGTGTCAGGCTTATGTCATTCTCTTCTGCCAGTTCATAGTATCTCTGTACTGCCGCTTCAGAATTAGGTTTGCTATACCGATTGTAATTAGGAAAAAGGGTTATTCGGGCATTGGCCGGTTTCATTCCGCCCATATATTTTCCGGTTAACATGCCAAATGCCAGTGGCGAATAGGCCAATAAGCCCATTTGCTCACGCATCGCGATTTCCGATGTGCCTACTTCGAACAAGCGGTTGAGCATATTATACGGATTTTGAACAGTGATCATCCGTGGCAAAGATTCGTGAACCTTGCTCTCTTCCAGGAAGCGCATGCAACCCCAGGGGGTTTCGTTAGAAAGTCCAACCTGGCGGATCTTCCCTTGCTGGCGCAAGTCACGTAAGGTTTCAAGAACCTGGTGGATGTTATCTTCCCAGTAGTCCTTTGTAGAATGGGTATAGCCACGTTGACCAAAGAAATTAGTATGCCTTTCGGGCCAGTGAAGTTGGTACAGGTCAATATAATCTGTTTGTAGTCGCTGTAAACTCCCTTCAACCGCTTCAATTATGGAGTCCCTGCTAAATCCTGTAGTTCGGATGAATTTGGTGTAATCTCCCCGCCCTGCGATCTTAGATCCCAGGATTATCTTATCTCTATTTCCGGTTTTTTTGAACCAATTGCCAATGATCGTTTCGGTTACCGCATAGAGTTCCTTCATAGCTGGTACGGGATACAACTCAGCCGTATCAAAAAAGTTGATCCCCTGCTCAAAGGCATAGTCCATTTGTTCATGGCCTTCAGCTTCATTGTTTTGACGTCCCCATGTCATGGTTCCCAAACAAATTTTGCTGACTTCAATATCGGTATGCGGTAAGGTTGTGTAGATCACGTATTGGAGAAGCTTGCTCTATCTTCTTCAAAAATACTTAATCCCAATGGGATTTTCCCACAAAGCTCATTCGAATTCGACCAAAACAGGACAATGGTCACTATGGACAGCCTCGGAAAGAATAACAGATCGGCGTAAGCGGGTTTCAAGTGGACGACTAACCATAGCATAATCTAACCGCCAACCTTTGTTATTTGCACGCGAATTTGCCCGATAGCTCCACCATGTATAATTATGGGGCTCCTGATTTAAATGCCTGAAACTATCAATAAAGCCACTGGAGAGAAAGTCGGTCATCCACTGGCGTTCCACAGGGAGAAATCCGGATACATTTTTATTGCGAACCGGGTCATGGATGTCTATGGCCTGATGGCATACATTGTAATCGCCACAAACAACCAGGTTGGGTGAGGCCTTCTTTAGCCCGGTTACATACTTTTTAAAATCGGCCATATATTTCAATTTGAAATTCAACCTATCCAGGTTACTGCCGGAAGGAACATAGACAGAGAGGACAGAAAGTCCATTGAAATCGGCTTTTAGATTTCTGCCTTCATTATCCATATATGACATGCCGGTTCCATACGTTACATTATCAGGTTTGTCCTTGCTTAAGATCGCTACGCCACTGTATCCCTTTTTTTGTGCACTGAACCAATGTTGGTGTCC
Source organism: uncultured Eudoraea sp. (assembly GCA_947258555.1). GTDB lineage: Bacteria > Bacteroidota > Bacteroidia > Flavobacteriales > Flavobacteriaceae > HDS-28. Next base: position 7,282 of record CAMYJF010000027.1, read on the forward strand.
ATACCCCAAAGCCTTAAATGCCTGGGTATCTATCTGCTCTTCCATAGCCTTGATCTCCTGCAGGCAGATCACATCCGGATCCGAAGCTTTCAGCCAGGATACAAAGCCTTTATTCATTGCGGCCCTGATGCCATTTACATTGTAGGTGAGTATTTTCATAAAAATGCTTCTGCCAAAAATAGGAAAGTTCGATCTATGACCCCCCATTAGAATTAGCTATATTCACTCTTCAATCAAGACTATGAAATCTTATTACGTTTCAGGTTCTAACAAGTAGTATTCAATAAAATGAGGCACTATGTTCTGACGCTCTTCACAATACTACCATTGATGACCTTACTTGGTCAGCAGGTAAAAAATGACAGTGTCACACAATTGCCCGGGATCACGCTAATTGAGCCTGCCAAAAGCGAAGTATTAGGCATCACTACTTCTTCTGTATTGAGAGAGTCTTCCCTTGAGCAGTTCGGGCCAATAGATTTTGCTTCAACCCTCAATCAGACTTCTGGGGTGTTTCTATTGTCGGGCGCCTTAAATACCAACCGGATCACAATTCGCGGGGTCGGTGCACGCACTCCTTTTGGCACGGATAAACTGCGCCTTTATTACAAGAATATCCCTGTAACCAACGGTACAGGAGTTTCTACTTTGGAGGCCTTTGACCTGGAAGACCTCTACGCCATAGAAATTGTGAAAGGGCCAAAGGCTTCGGCATATGGAAGTGCATTAGGCGGAGCGATCCTGCTTAAACCAGAGATACCTTCCGGGAAAACACTTTTAAAAAACTCTTTGAGCCTGGGGTCCTATCAATTGATAAAAGAACACCTGAGTTTTGCTACCTCAGCATCTAATTTCGCCCTTCGGGTAAACGCCAATCTAATGCGAACAGATGGCTATAGGGATAACAATGATTTTGAAAGGAACGGATTCCTGGCAGATGCAACGATCGGGATAAATTCTAAACACAGTCTAAGTATGTTACTCAACTATATAGACTATACTGCCCAAATACCCAGTTCCTTAAATGAGACGGATTTTAATGAAGAACCCACCAAGGCTGCTTTTACCTGGTCACAAGCCAGGGGCTTTGAAGACAATCAATATACCTTAACCGGCCTAACCTGGGAATACGATATATCACCAGCCCTAACCAGTGAGCAATCTGTTTTTTATACCTATCTGGATCATTATGAAGCCAGGCCCTTCAACATCCTGGATGAGTTCACAAATTCTTTTGGCTGGCGGGGTTTACTCACGCACAAGTCCGAAACAAACAAGGCCATCTATCGGGTAGGTATGGAACTCTTTAAAGACGAATACAATTGGGCTACTTATGAAAATTTATATGAAGACAACAATGGCCTGGGGAGCTTACAGGGGGCTAGATTAAGTAACAATAAGGAATTCCGCTCTCAATATTTTCTCTTTAGCCAGGCTCAATTTCCTGTCTCTTCTTCATTTAATATTCAATTCAATATAAATCTGAACAGGACTTCTTATGATTTTCGGGATCTGTTTAACAATGGCATAGACAATACGAGTGCCAAAAAGAAGTTTGACTGGATATTTATGCCTGGGCTAGATCTCTCTTACACCTTAGCCAAGGGAAAAAGGATCTATGCGAATATAAGTCGTGGTTTTTCAAATCCCGGTCTGGAAGAAACCCTCACACCTGATGGCTTAATTAATCCAGACCTTGAACAAGAGAAGGGCTGGCAGTATGAAGTAGGAACACATTTAAATTTTCCTGAATCCGGGTGGAATGTTCAACTATCTATTTATCGAATGCACATTAAAGACCTCCTGGTCTCAGACCGTATTGGGGAAGACCAGTTTATAGGAAGAAATGCCGGAAGTACAATGCACAATGGCCTGGAGTTAGACCTCCAGAAAACATTCAAGGTAACGTCAAGTAGCCTCCTTATTCCTTATATCAGTTATACCTTAAATGATCATGAATTTCGAGAATTTATTGATGAGGGCGAGGATTTTTCAGGAAACCCATTGACGGGAGTCCCTAAGCAACGAGCGAATGTGGGGCTGCGAACTATTCTGGGACCACATTGGCAGTGGAATGCCGGTTTACAATATGTAGATGAGATCCCTCTGACAGATGCGAATACATTGAACAGCGATGCATATACGCTTTGGCATACCAATCTATCGTATAGTCGTCAGCTTTTAGACTCGCTTAAACTGCAAGTTAAAATGGGGATAAATAATGTGTTTAATGAACGGTATGCCCAATCTGTCCTAATCAACGCAAGCAGTTTTGGAGGCTCCCTTCCCAGGTATTTCTATCCCGGAAATGACAGGAATTTTTATGTGGGCCTACAGCTCGCGTGGACGCTATAAACGAGCCAACCAGCCGGCCATATCCACTTCCTTCTTAAGTACGTCTGCTACTTCGCTAAGGGAAATGCGGCGCTGATCCATACTGTCGCGTTCACGAATGGTCACGGTTTGGTCTTCCAGGGTCTGATGATCAATAGTGATACAATATGGTGTTCCAATAGCGTCTTGTCTTCTATATCTTCTTCCCACTGCATCCTTCTCATCGTATTGCAGGTTGAAGTGACATTTGAGTTCATCTACAAGTTTATGTCCTATCTCCGGTAGTCCGTCCTTTTTCACCAAGGGCAGAATGGCTGCTTTTACTGGTGCAAGGATCGATGGAACCCTGAGTACGGTTCGCTTGCTGCCATTTTCTAATTCTTCCTCTTGTAAGGCTTGTGAAAATATGGCCAGGAACATCCGGTCTAATCCTATTGAGGTTTCCACTACATATGGCACATAGCTCTCATTCAATTCAGGATCAAAATACTGGAGTTTCTTTCCCGAGTATTCTTCATGGCTGGCCAGGTCAAAATCTGTTCTGGAGTGGATCCCTTCTAATTCTTTAAAGCCGAAAGGAAATTTAAATTCTATATCGGCAGCAGCATCTGCATAATGCGCTAATTTCTCATGATCGTGAAAGCGATAATTTTCTTCGCCAAGTCCGAGCGATAAATGCCATTTCATTCGTTTTTCCTTCCACTGCTCATACCACTCCTTTTGACTACCAGGCCGAATAAAGAATTGCATTTCCATTTGTTCGAATTCCCGCATTCTGAAGATAAACTGACGGGCAACGATCTCATTCCTGAATGCCTTCCCAACCTGAGCGATGCCAAATGGGATCTTTAATCTCCCGGACTTTTGAACATTTAGAAAATTTACAAATATCCCCTGTGCAGTTTCCGGACGCAGGTACAGATCTGTGGCGCTTTCTGCTGAGGCACCGAGTTTTGTGCCGAACATTAAATTAAATTGCTTGACATCCGTCCAATTTCTCGATCCCGAGATAGGACAAGCGATCTCTAATTCTTCGATCAGCGTTTTTACATCTGCAAGGTCTTCCTTCTCTAAAGAACGAGCCATTCTTTTGATGATCGTCTCTGCCTTTTTGCGATATTCCACAACCCTAGGGTTTGTAGATACATATTGCTCCTGATCGAATGCCTCTCCAAAGCGCTTTTTTGCTTTCTGTATTTCCTTCTCGATCTTCCCTTCGATCTTAGCTACATAATCTTCAATCAGTACATCTGCCCTGTATCGCTTTTTTGAGTCTTTATTATCAATTAAGGGATCGTTAAACGCATCTACATGACCAGATGCTTTCCAGGTAGTCGGATGCATCAGGATAGCTGCATCGATCCCAACGATATTCTCGTTTAATTGTACCATGGCTTTCCACCAGTACGAACGAATATTATTTTTAAGCTCGGCCCCATTCTGGCCATAATCATAGACTGCGCTTAGTCCATCATAGATCTCACTTGAAGGAACGACGAAGCCGTATTCCTTTGCATGGGAGATAACGTCTTTAAAATGATCTGCTGATTTTGCCATTGGGCAAAAATAGCCCATTAGCACTAGATAGGGAATATTATTTCAGTTGAAATTCTGAGCTGGAAAGTAATTTTTCGTCTTCGAATACATTCAGGGTATACGTACCTGCTTTTAGGGAACCTTCAGGTACGGTAATGAAATCGCAAACAACGATCTCATCGCCAACGTAGATCAATTCTACACGCTTGCTATATACATTCCCGCTGACAGAGATGGTATTAGCATTGTCTTCAATAACTCCCATATTGGTACCGAGAAACTGGAGGTAAATTACCTTCTCCTCACTGCGAGCTGTAGGATTCGCAACAATGGTTACACAACCGCGCAATTTCTCGATCGTAGAGGCCTTATTGGTTTTTATGGGCCGTGCATTCCTCAAACGGAAACCACTCCCCTCTGAATTGTTCAGTTGCAAATAATTTTTGGTCTTTAACTCCTGGCTCAATTCTTTATTCTTTTCCCGAAGCAAAGCTTCTGCTTCGGCCAGAGTACTACTCTTACTCCGTAATTCATCAATTATGGCCCGGGTCTCCTGATTCTGTTCTGCGAGTTGGGCATTGTTGTATCGAAGAAAACTATTGCTTTTGATCAAGCTATCATTTCGTGCTTCCAGGATGCGGAGTTCTTTTCTGTATTCCCGCAACTTGGTGACGGTAAAATTTAAACGACCGACCGAATCCAAAAGGGTCTGAACCCTATATCTGGAGTCTTGTAATTCAATCTCGTTTACTTCGTTTAGAGCAGACAAGCGGTCTACTTCAGTTCTCATTAAGGTAAGGTCCTTAATTAGGAGTCCGCGTTCTTCTTCCAGGTAGTATATCTGCGCTTTGGATTGGGCATAGCTGTAGTAAAAGGCGATTAATATCCCTACGATCACCGCAACCAATGCGGCAAGAATAATTTTGTAGTTGAATTTGTTATCTTGAACGTCCATTCAAAACGGTTAAGTTACCCGTAGATTATAGTAGAGATTTGACCTTTAGCAAGATTTCAAAGATACTAAATGATGTAAATAACATTCTCTTCCCACACCTGTGTTTTGGATGTAATGCACGATTATATCGAGGAGAGAAGCTCTTGTGTACCATTTGTCGTGACCAAATACCGCTTACCGAACACAATTTTGAGGCCGAAAACGAAGTAGACAAGGTATTTTATGGTAGAATTAACATTCAAAAGGCCGCAGCACTCCTCTATTTTGAGGAGGAGGGAATCGTTAAAAACCTTATCCATCACCTAAAATATAGGGGTCAGGAAGAGATCGGGACACTTTTTGGCGATTGGTTCGGGTCTCAATTTAAAAGCCAGGATATTCCCTTCAAAATCGATCTCGTTATCCCTGTACCACTTCACCGACGAAAACAGAAAAAAAGAGGGTATAATCAAGTGTCAAAATTTGCAGAGCGACTCGCATTTCACCTCGATGCTGAATTCAATGAAACCCTCCTCGTAAAACGTGCTCATACCAAAACACAAACTACGAAAGACAGGTGGTTGCGGTATCAGGATCAAGAGGGACAATTCCTAGTTGAGAATGTGCGGGAATTACACAATAAATCTATCCTTTTAGTAGATGATGTCATCACGACCGGAGCCACCATGGAATCTTGTGGCAAGGTATTACTACAGGCGGAAAATGTCCGATTGTATTTAGCTGCTATGGCCTGTGTGCGCTAATTTTTGCATTCGTTTTTTTAGTTGTTTCTTTGTTGGAAGCTATTTAATTATGCTGTTGGCAAAGCGAATACTATCTTCCATCTTCCTGGTTTTTATTCTTCTAGCTACCTGGCAATGTGCCAAGAGGGGAAGTCCATCCGGTGGACCAAAGGATACAACGCCGCCTGTTCAAATTGGGGCAGAACCTGAGGAATTTACAACTGAATTTGAAGCGAAGAATATTCGCTTATATTTTGACGAATATATCCGATTAGAAAATCCACAGGATCAATTGATCATCTCGCCCCCTCTAAAGTATTTACCATTATTAAGTCCGCAAGGGGGTGCCAGTAAATATGTAGAAGTAACGATCAAGGATACCTTAAAAGAAAATACGACCTATACGATCAATTTTGGACAAAGCATTGTTGACAATAATGAAAGTAACCCGGCCCCTTTTCTTAGCTATGTATTTTCCACCGGGACGTATATCGATTCTTTAACCTTAAGCGGTGTGGTTACTGATGCCTTCAACCGACTTCCGGACAATTTTATTAGCATTATGCTCTATGAACTGGATACTACATATACAGATTCTACCATCTACCAAAAACCACCGACTTATATATCTAATACATTGGATAGCCTGACAACATTCACCCTCCAAAACCTGAAAGCAGGTTCATACAAACTAGTTGCGGTTAAAGACCAGGGCAAGAACAATCTCTTTGATCAGGATCAGGATAAGATCGGGTTTATTGAGGACACCATTACCCTGCCAACAGATTCTGTTTATACATTAAATCTATTTCGTGAAATTCGGGATTTCAGTATGTCACAGCCTTCTCTGGTATCCGGAAATAAGATCATTTTTGGATATACTGGTGGAGAAGAATCTATTGATATTCTGCCACTTACGATCTTACCTGATAGTATGAAAACTTTAGTACTTAAAGAATATGAGAAAGACACATTAAATTATTGGTTTAGTCCTCCTTTGCCCGATTCCATTGTCTTTCAGGTTAGAAATGATGCGCGTGATTATATCGATACCTTCACTGTAAAGTCCCGTGAACTGGCGGCCGACAGTCTGGTATTTAATCCTAGCCATTCCCGAAGGATCAATTTGGAAGAGGAATTTCAATTACTATCAAACACACCCTTGATCCAAGCAGATACATCCGCCATAAGCATTATTGATCAGGATTCTATCCTGGTTTCCTACGTTCACATTCTGGATACGCTTAACAATCGGGTCACCTTGAAATTTAATAAAGAACCTAACAGTGGTTACACCGTAAGGGTGATGCCAAATGCCTACACGAATTTCTTTGGACAAGCCAATGATACCCTCTTCTATCGTCTTGGTACCAGTAGCCTGGCAGATTATGGGAACCTAAGGCTTAATTTGATCGGAGAATCCGATGTGCCAGTATTGGTGCAATTAACCAGTGATCGTGGCGAAACACTTCGTGAACACTATATGGAAGAAGTCCAATCGGTAGATTTCAATGCACTTGAACCTGCAACATACCGAGTACGTATTATTTTCGATGGTAATAAGAACGGAAAATGGGATACAGGTAGTTATTTGCAAAAGAAGCAACCTGAACGGGTACTTTACTATCCACAAGCTATAGAGGTAAGGGCTAACTGGGAATTGGAGCAGTCCTTTATTTTAAGAGATTAAAGGAATCTCTGTCTTGCAGAAATTTCAGCTTTTCACGCACTTCTTCTATGCGGGCCTTTTGAATAGACGCATATAATATCTCGTCTTCTTTTGAAAATACTTCAGCTGAACCAAGCGGATCGTACACTGCTGAATGCCCTACATAAGTATGGCCATTTGCATCACTACCCAATCGGTTTACACCAATAGAATAGCTCATGTTCTCAATGGCCCTGGCCTTTAACAAGGTGTCCCATGCATCAACCCTGGGCTCGGGCCAGTTAGCTACATAGATCAAAATATCATAGTCTACCGTATTGCGGGACCACACAGGGAACCTAAGATCATAACATATTAAAGGGCATATTTTAAAACCGGCATAGTCTACGATCAATCGTTCTTGCCCGGCCGTATATATTTTATCTTCCCCAGCCAATGTAAACGTATGGCGTTTATCATAATAAGAATAGGTGCCATCCGGGAGCACAAAGAAGAGTCGGTTATAATAGCTTCCATTTTCAGGCCAAACCTGACTCCCCATAACGGCCATTCCTTTATTAAAAGCCAATTCCTGCATCCATAATAAGGTAGATTTGGCCTGATTTTCGGTCAAATTCTGAGGTTCCATTGTAAAACCGGTGCTAAACATTTCCGGAAGTACAATGAGTTGGGTTTCACTAGAAACATTTTCCAGAATTGTATCAAAGTGTTCCCTGTTCAATGCCGGGGCTTCCCAGGCAAGAGAGGTTTGGATCAAAGCCACATTGAGTGTTTCCTTCATTCTAATAGCATCAGACCGTTAGTAGTTAAATGCATTTAAAAGTAAAAAAAAACTGCCACACGATTTTGATCTCGTGTGGCAGTATAAAACAACCAATTTAAAATTTCCGCCGGGGCTCATGCCTTTGCCCCTGTAGTCTTCCCAAGTTGGGGGCGGATGTAATGTTTAGCATTATGATGACTGACTTTAGAAGTCAGGGTAATTCCTTTTAACAATTGTAATATACTATGCATACATAGTAAATTAAAGGAAACCCCATTCCCATTGCTTATAGTCCCATAAATCCTTTGCATATAGGCGGCTATATCAGTATTAAAGCTACCTATTTTGCCTTCTATAGCGCTATAAACACATCTTATACTGCCACCTATACAAGCACCCAATAAAGCTCCTATTGTGCTGATTTTCAGTTTCTTACACCAGGATTGAAATCTGCCGGTGCTTCCTGGGGATTTTGGATCGTTCCAGGGGGACCCGAATCATTAAAAATTGTCCACTCATTTGACAAAAACACCGCATTTGGTGAATGAATGTCAGGAATTCGCACGGCTTTTCCGTCTTCGAACTCGTGATCAGTCCCGGATCCATCCTCTCCAATTACTCCAAATACGTCAATTACCTCATCAAATGGGTCTAATAAGGCCAAATTATCATCTCCATTTGAATCGGCCGGACTATTAGTTCCAGCGATTGCGTCCGGTGCAAATCCATAAATAGCTTCAAATTCTGGCCCTTTGGCAGCAATAACCAGGGTAGACTTCCCCTGAATTTCAAGGCCGGATAGATCAAATACACTCCCCACTTCCAAATTTGCATTTGTATAACGCAACAAACGCCATCCTTCCAAATTAAACGACGATTCACCTTCATTATAGAGTTCAATAAACCTTCCCTCTGCGGCATTATCAGGATCGGCGATCTCTGTGATCAATATTTGATCCGAGGTTTTAGGTTCTATAGGTACGAGACAACGTTCATTCTTCAATAATATATCCTTTGCTTCCCTGACCTTAATATAAAAGCCCTGTCGGTCTGCCATCAGGATCCCGGTTATTTGCCCTTGGGTGTCGGGTATATAGTCCTGATAAAAGTCAGAATAACCACTGGTCAAAACCCTCATGTCATTACCCAAACAATCTGTAATGATCCTCTCTGTCTCTTCTTTTTCTAAGGCCAGTGTTTTCCCTATTTCACCATATTCAAATTCAACATTTGCAATCCGGATCAAGGTATTCAGATGGGTTTCTCCAATCTGGCTGAGGGCTACTGTACTTAGTACAACTTCACTCTGATCGCCGCAGACTACCTTAATATGAGTGGTGAGCTGGTGAAACGGGATACGTCCAATACTTTGGTTACCAAATAATGATAATGCACTTCCAACTTCGCATAGGCCATATTTTTTCCGGATCCATAGCCCTTTTAAAGAAATGAATAATCGCGTCCCCACAGGATAGCGCACATATGTATCCCTTTGTTCCAATACTATTTTAATACCCGATTGGGGGTTGCTCAAGTCATCTTGTAACCATAATTCATTAAAAAAGTTGCCCGCTTTATCCGAGGATATCACCCAGCCCTCAACATATACCTCCTCAGTTATTTGAGACGGTTCTTCCGATGCAAACCCAACCAAATCTGTCATATTCCAATTCATATCTATTGCCTGTTCACAGGGATGTAATACATCATTTGAATAATTGTCAGATATACATTGAACACCCATGCTGCACAGCAAAACCATCCATGTTTTACCCATAAGGTTCAGATCTTTCATAGACTTACGACCAGATTAATAAAAAAGCTCCTCCCTTGTCCATACCAGTATTTAGGGCCAAAAACGGGGTTTGAACTTAACTGGTCCTGATAGAGCTGACCGTAATTCCCATTTCTACCCTGTTCAAAGCCACCAGATCGGAACTGAGCATTAAACACATTAGAGAAACTAAAAAATGTGCTGAGGTAGGTGTCCTTCCATTTCCAGGATTTACCGCCAATAAGATTTAATAAATATACCGGAGCCATTTTTTGCTGTTTTAAAAGGGCCTCTACATTTTCGGGGCTCGCTTCTGGAAATTGTATTCCGGTTTCAGGATCTAAAAGAAAGCTCTGCGTTCGGGTGATAAAGGCAGGTCGTACATATCTGCAGTCTACATAATTTGCAGTCATCCCCAGCCACCAGTATTTCGGATCGGAATAAGACACTCCGGCGGACAAAGCCACTTCTGGGCCAGAGCCTATGTGAAGATCCGTTATTCCTGCCTTTCCCAGATCCAATTCTGTACTCAGTATGCCCGAACCCTCCGGTAATTCTGCAGGATCGAAGTTTATTTGAAGGCTAGGGTCATTCTTATATTTGTACGAACCAAGGCTGGCAACAAGGGATAGGGTAACAGCACTCGAAGGAAATATCTCCATTCCGAGCTCCATACCTTTGAATTCCTGATCCATCCCGGTTGAAACTTCCTGTACAAAATCCGACCCGAAACCTGCATCCACGTAATAGGATTTAATGTCTGAAGTATTCTTGATCAAATTGTAATAAGCAGACAGTCTTCCTTGAATTTCAGGCAATCGGAAATGGTAATTCCCTTCCCCTCCATAGATGCGTTCCATATGATCGCCCGGAACGATCCTGTTATGTTCCCGCGGATTTATGAAGACGTTTCTTATAGGTGGTACTGCATCTTTTACCAGGGCATTTACCTCTAATCGGTGTCTCCCGGAAATGTCTACAGATATTCCTGCTTTCACTGACCTGGGTCGATACTTGAGTTCGACTCCCTTCCCTAGTGATTCTTCCGGAAAGCGTTCGTTCTGAAAGAATCCTTGCCGACTCGCATTTTGCTCACCAATGCTTGCCGAAATAAAGCCGTCTAAGAGTTGACTTTGATATCCTATTTGCAAGAACCCCTGTAACTTCTGCGCCTGGATCCCATAATTATAGCTGATAAGGTCGTCTTTTTGTTTCTCCAGAGAGCCTTGACTATTGTTGCGAGTTTCCGTAAAAGGGTCTATGTCTGCATGGTAGTCTGCTCCCAACAAATCATCGAGCTGGGCATAAAAGACCATATCCTCCTTTATAAATGTTGCCCCGACATCAAGGGTAAGATGATCTCCGATTTTCGTATTGAAGAGAAGCCTGCCACCAAGTCGATCATTTATATGTTGATCCGATTGCAGGATATAGGACGCTCTCCCAATAAGGTTTGGATTTTGGTTACTGGCCACCAGGAAATCCCAATCTAATTGTCCGCCCTCAACAAAGCCTTGTCGTGCCAATGCGGCTCCATAGTAATCTGCACCGAGAGGGCTGTTTAGGTAATAACTAGGCAAGTAGCGATAATACACCGGATTCGGATTTGGCGCATTGAAATACCCCAACCTGCCTCGTGTCTGATGAGATCGGCCCAGCATAGCTGCCAGGTGTAACTCACTATGCTCACTTTTCATTTGATAGCTGAAATGCAACATCGGAGCTTCCAAATTCTTTGTGTTAGCCGTTCTCTTAGTATCGCCCCAAAAGCCCCAACCAGGATTGTAATTAGATCCTTTTAGTAAAAAAACTTCATCTGTAACAGGGGTAGATCTGCCCCGTTTATGGTCTACCCAGATCCCGGAGATCAGTATTTTGTTCTTTAGATCCAAGATCCATTCCAGTCCTGCATTAAAAGAATAGGAATTATAAGGTGCGCCTGCCAGCCAACCCTCCTTTGCCCATCGTCTGGATCCCGATAAAGCAAAATGGAAGTTTTTCCCTAAAAGTCCGCTGTAGGTGGCCATAGCCCGATGACTATAGGAACGATTTGAATATGAATTCGTAATGCGCAGGCCTTTACGCAATTCAGATGGCCAGAGAGAGATCTGCCGACTTCCCTGAAGGCCCCCAAATCCATAATTATTGTTGCCCAAACCCAATGTCACAGCCTGGTTTCGGGTTATGTCATTAAGTCCACCCCATTGATTCCAGTCAGGTCTCCCATCAAATAAGGAATTCATCAAAATCCCATTTAGAAAAACATCATTATACCTGGAGTCTAATCCCCGAAGCTTAAAAAATGTCTGACCAAAATCAAAAGCTGCACGTCTTAGAAATATATCCATATGCGCTTGTAAAAGCCCTGGAAAAGCTCCTTCATCTATGGTTGTGCCCAAATCATCGGGGCGCAGAATAAGCTGTCCATTTTCTTGTCCGCTTGCCAGGCCACACCATAGTCCAATTGAAATTAGTAGTATTCTCATGGGGCCAAAATAGCACGGTCATCTGCAAGTCCCATTCATTGCTGGACTATAGGTTTACCAGCAAAACACACTTGGTTAATATTCAAATGAAAGACTCGCTTTTGCTTCTTACAATATGGCTAAGCTTCTTTGGTCGTGGCCAATGTCAGCAAGTATTCGAAGTCCGAACGGTCGCCTTCTACAACCTGGAAAACTTATTTGATACGGTGAATGACACAACACATTATGACGATGACAGAACGGCCAATGGCAGTGGCAGATGGACTAAGGAGCGCTATGCCCATAAACTCGGAAATCTGGCCAAAGTAATTTCCAGTCTTGGCAGATCTGAAGGCAACGCCCCTCCAGATATTATAGGCGTATGTGAAGTAGAGAACTGGGATGTACTTCAGGATCTCATCGAGCAACCTCTGCTCAAATCGGTAAATTATGGGTTTATACATGCCGATTCGCCGGATGAACGTGGCATCGATGTAGCCCTGATATACGATCAGGATCATTTTATCCCCTCCTCATATCATTATCAGAAGGTGCAACTTTATGATGAACGATTTCATCGGGATAAAACACGGGATCAATTGGTAGTGGTCGGTTATCTAGACGGCCAGGAAATGGGATACCTTGTGAATCACTGGCCTTCCAGAAGAGGGGGTACACAAAAAAGTGAAGCGAACAGAATTCGGGCCGCTCTGGTAGCACGCAAACTCATTGACTCCCTCCGTCACGAACACCCGGAAATGCCGGTTATTGTGATGGGCGATTTTAATGACAACCCAAATAACAAAAGTATAAAGCAAGTGCTCCAGACTCTTTCAGTAAAAGATTCCGTTGGAGAATACCAATTATTCAACCCAATGGAAAAATTGTATGCGAAGGGCTTTGGTACTATAGGATATAGGGATCGATGGAGTCTTTTTGATCAAATTATGCTCAATAAGTATGCTTTAAAAAGACAGCCAGGGCTGTTCAGTTTTTGGAAATCCGGAATATATGCACCTCCATTTCTTGTACAATCCTCCGGTCGCTACAAAGGATATCCCAGAAGCACTTATGTGGCCGGAAAATATAGTGGAGGATATAGTGATCATTTTCCGGTCTATATCCACCTAATAAGGCAGGTAGATTAATTAAACCATTGTGTCCAGGGGATCCTGCTTAGAATTAAGAGTAATCCTATGCCATAAAAAATGGCGATACTTTTGAATTTTTTAGCCCCTTCCATGAATTTCTTATGCCGTGACCAACCTATCGTTATTAATACAATGGCAATAATATTGATGAAGGGATGTTCCACAGCCAGAAGTCGTGCGGCCGAATTCATACCCCCCATGCCCAATTCTTGAATAGCTTTCAAGCCACTGGTGGAAGTGAAAAAGACAAGTAGCCCTAAAACCAATTGCAAATGTGCCAGAATCAAGGTAAATAAACTTATACGGTAGTCTTTTTCCAGGGTAAATATCTTCTTGCCAACTAAACCGAGTACGGCATTACTAACGGCAATAAATAGCATAGCTAAGACGACATATGCCAGGTACGAATGTGCGGTAGAGAGGATTTCCATTAAGGTTGAATTTAGTTGTTAAATGTACATTATTTAAATAAAAAACCCTGTAGTAGGTACTACAGGGTTGGTTTACTTGGTGGTTATTCTTAGTTAAAAATATAACGTAAGCCAAGTTGGGCTTGCCATCTTGAGGAGGCAATACCAAAATCATCAAGTTCTTCAATGTTAGGCGTTCCATCCGGATTCACAACACCATCATTGATCGTAAATACAGGAGTATCTCCCGTGGAAACAGTCTGCAATGGACTTACTTCATTTCGGATAAAGTTTCTCTTACCCCATTCCTTGTTCAGTAAATTAGTGAAGTTAAATATGTCTGCAGAGATCTGGAAGGTGTGATCCTTCTCACCGCCAAAGTTAATTTTGAAATCCTGTAGGACCTTGAGGTCTACAATGTGGCTCCATGGTCCGCGTACTGCATTTCGCTCCGCGTATTTACCGCGATTCTCTCTTAGATATTCAATACTATTAATGAAAGTATCTAAACGATTCCACTGCTCAGCCTGTTCGGCTGCATCTCCGTTAAGGGAAATTTCAGCGGCATTACTGGGAATGTACATTAACGCATTATCCCTTGAGTCATCGTTGAGTAGATCGCGACCTTCCCTATAGTTAAAGCTATATGGCTGACCCTGGAAGCCTTCGTAAAATAATCCGAATGTAGTCTTCACATTGTCATTCCATCTCAACTCATAGGACATATTTGCTGAGATCCTGTTCCCCAACGCAAAATCAGATCTGGATACCGGTATACGGGAATTTTTCCCATTTACAGATTGGATATTCCTCCACTGAGAACTATTCTGAGAAGATGTTCCGTCAAAGACCTTGTATGAATCCCCATAGGAATAAGAAACCTGACCAGCGAAACCATTCTGGAAAGGCTTGCGTAAGGTAAAGGTTATGTTATCTGAATACCCTTCATTGGTATTTGAAGCAAGGATAATACGGCCATAGGTATCATCGATCTCATCTCTTCTGTCATAAAATGGACGGTTATCTGATCCCGAGTAGAATCCTGAAGGGCCTTTCAAATTAAGGTTTTCATAATAGATATCAGAGATCACTTCCGTACGCAGGTAATCGGCGCTGAGCACTAATCCCCACCAGGGAAGTTGCTGATCCACAGCGATATTATATTTGAATACCTGAGGAAGCATAAAATCTTTGGCGATCAAATCAATATTTCCACCCAATCCGCCTGTTCCAGGAAGTGGATCTTTAAACTGGCTATTTACATCAGCAACAAAAGGCTGTCCGAATTCAAAGTTGAATCCACCTGTAACCCCATTGTTGTTATAGGTGCCTCCTGGCCATACAAGTGGCAATCTGGAAGTAAACACACCCAGACCTCCACGGATCTGTGTTGTTCTGTCGCCTTTCACATCCCAGTTAAACCCAAGGCGTGGTGCGAGGTGCATGGAAGGATCAATTCCTTGACCAACCCGTGCTCCTTGAAGATTTTTACCTGCTGCTTCAAGTAGCGCCACTGTTCGGGTATTGAAATCATCATTCACTGTTCCATCGTCCCAATAAGGCATATCAACCCTTACCCCGATAGCTACACGGAAGTTTTCAGTGAAATCAATCTCATCCTGTGCATAGAATCCAGCCTGGAAAGTTTTAAAATCGGCCGAACCAGCAGATGCATCCCCAACAACGTTAGAACCTACCAGGGAATACCCGTGTTGGTAGACATCGGCATCCTGACCTGTAAGGAATTGGTTCAGACCGGTGGAGAGTAAATTCCCCATGTCATCAAACTGATCTTCAAAAGTATAATCTCCATAGTTAAATGCAAAGAACAGGTTCTTTACTGTTGCCCATTCAAAGTTTGCTCCTAAAGTAAACGTATGGCGACCGGAATAGATCTCAAAGTTATCTGTGATCGTGAAGACATCCTGATCTAGCAAGTTAGCCGTAGAGAAGGGCTCCGCTCCAAAGGAGATCGTTCCCCCGCCGTCCTGAATATCCACAGTTGGGAATTCTTGCCCTTGAGGATCCCTGTCGTCCTGCACAGCGGTATACCCTATTACCAAGCTGTTGGCAAACCGGTCCTCAAAACGAGAAGTTAGCTCCAGGGCTGTACTATTCGTTGAAGTTTCGAAGTATTCGGATCCGTTTATAAATCCAATATTCCGATTTCCTGAGTTTCTCGCTTCTAAATTCTTTGCACCTACATAGCTATGGCGCAGCGATAGATTGTGATCTTGGTTTATATTCCAATCGAACTTCGCAGTTAATTTATCACTCTCCAATGTACGTGTATTGTTATCAAAGATCCCCGGGTTGTACCCATAGGTACTTTGAAGGAAGGAAGACAATCCATCTATATCAGCTAAAGATGATTGTCCCGTATAATTACTGAAATTAAATGGCTGAGGTTCTTCGCGATCTTCGCGCTCATAATTTAAAAATATAAATACCTTGTCTTTTACAATTGGACCCCCGATGCGGACACCCCAAGTGGTAGCGCTGAAATCGGCTAATTTCTCACGTTCTTCTCCGTCGCCTACTAAATCAGGTGGCGTTTTGCCGGCAAGGCTTTCTCTGCGTGCGAATGCATAGGCAGAACCTTCCCATTCGTTAGATCCGGAACGTGTGATCGCATTGATCGACCCACCGGAGAAACCGGACTGGCGTACATCAAAAGGTGCAATGTTCACCTGGAAGGCTTCAATGGCATCCACTGAGAACGGATTTACGCCTGTTTGTCCACCGTTAGTTCCTGAACCTGCCAAACCAAAAACGTCATTGTTTACAGCGCCATCAATATAAATAGCGTTGTAACGATTGTTTTGTCCTGCCAGAGAAACGGAAAATCCGTCATTTCCCTCTGTCAATTGTGCCTGAGGCGTGATCCGGATAAAATCGGCAATGGAACGTGAAGCCGCCGGTAAGGTGTTTACATCCCTTCTTCCGATAGTTGTTGCCGCACCCGTTTTAGTGGATCCAAATACGGCTGAACTTGTGACAACAACTTCCTCCAAAGCAGTCGCCGACTCAGAAAGCTGGGCGCTCAAAACTGAGGCCCGACCTAAGGTGAGGAAAATATCATTTTTTACATCATCTGTAAACCCAACATAGGTGATGGTAATCGTGTAAGGACCTCCTGCACGCATATTGGAGATACGGAAAAATCCGTCAAAATCCGCTGCAGCGCCATAGGTAGTACTGGTAGGATTGTGTACTGCCACAATAGTAGCACCTGGTAAAGGTTCCCCGCTACTGTCTGTTACCTGGCCCCGGATCGCCGATGTGGTAACCCCTTGAGAAAATGCCATTGCAGTGCAAAGCAGTGCTGCAACAGCCAAGTAAAATCTTTTCATAATATAGTGTTCTATGGTTAAAAATATAGTGTTGCAAATGTGTGTAATTTATACCAATCCATCATTGTGCAACCGTTAAATTTAGCCTTCCAATTTAACAAATATTTAGGATAGTCTAAAGGAAGTTATTTCAAGTTGTTAACAACAGCTGAAAAGCCTTATTTAGCGAAGAATTTTTTAATAAGCTGACTCGTGGAAGTATCGTGAGAACCAGGGGTATGAGATTGAATTTCGTCTAAGATTGTCGTGGCCAATTGCTTTCCCAATTCCACACCCCATTGATCAAAACTAAAAATGTTCCAAAGCACACCCTGAACAAAGATCTTATGTTCGTACATAGCGATCAGTGCACCCAGGGAATGTGGGGTTAATTTTTCAATTAAGATCGTAGTCGTCGGGTTGTTCCCTGGGAATTCTTTAAAGGGTAATAATGCCTGGATCATTTCCGGAGATGTATTGCTTTTTTCCAACTCTATCTCGGCTTCTTCCCTGGACTTGCCATTCATCAAGGCTTCTGTCTGGGCGAAAAAATTTGCCATCAATTTATCATGGTGTTCTTTATCGCCGTGTAAAGGTCTTCTAAAACCAATAAAATCTGCAGGTATGAGCTTAGTACCCTGGTGCATCAATTGAAAAAAAGCGTGCTGGGCATTCGTGCCGGGCTCTCCCCATATTACAGTACCCGTTTGATAAGTTACCGGTTTACCAGCCCGGTCTACGCGCTTGCCATTACTTTCCATAAAGCCCTGTTGAAGATAGGCCGAGAAGCGATGCAGGTATTGTGTATATGGTATGATCGCTTCTGTTTCTGCACCCAGGAAATTGTTATACCAAACGGTTAGCAAAGCCATAAGCACAGGCAGATTCTCATTAAAAGGGGAATCCCTGAAATGGACATCCATGGCATGCGCCCCGTCCAATAGGAGTTCAAAGTTTTCATAGCCCACTCCCAGAGCAATAGACAAGCCAACAGCACTCCAGAGAGAAAAGCGCCCCCCTACCCAATCCCACATAGGGAAGATATTCGCCTCTGCAATCCCAAACTCTAATGCTTTGGAAACATTAGACGACACAGCTACAAAGTGTTTGGGGATTTCTTCTTCCGCAGCGGTTTGCAGGAACCAGTTCTTTATGGTGGCGGCATTACCAAGTGTTTCCTGTGTCGTAAAGCTCTTTGAAACGATGATGAACAAGGTAGTCTCCGGATTCAGTCTTTTCAAATGTTCATGGACATGATCCCCATCTATATTACTTACGAAATGCAGGTTCAGGTGATTGCGATAGTATTTTAAAGCTTCTGTCACCATGTACGGTCCCAGGTCTGATCCTCCGATACCTATATTAACAATATCGGTAAATGGTTTTCCGCTATAACCGAGCCAGACCCCTCCAATAATGCTTTTACAAAACGAGGCTATTTTTTCTTTTACCTCATATACATCATCAACTACATTCTTTCCTTGGTGTTCAATAGTTTCAGATTGGCTGGCTCGCAGCGCCGTATGCAGCACGGCCCTACCCTCGGTTTGATTGATCACATCACCCTCAAAGAATTTTTTAATAGCATCATCCAGAGACATTTCCCTGGCCAGCTCCAGAAGAAGGTTCACTGTATCATCAGTGATCCTGTTCTTAGAGAAATCGATAAAGAAATCTCCCCACTCCCTGCTTAATTTCTCAGCACGGGAGGGATCCAGTCTAAAAAGATCCTTGCAGTGAAGTGGTGCCTGCTCTTTACACAATTGGGCTAGCTGCTTCCAGGCATTTGTGGTAGTAGGATTGGTTTGTTGTAAGGACATATTATTGGTTAAGGGAAAGTAACTCCTCGGATTCCTGTTCTTCTTCCGGTTCCGGAAATGCGATACAATCTAATTGAAATTTCTTCGG
>CAMYJF010000028.1 GCA_947258555.1 uncultured Eudoraea sp.
TCCATCAACTGATTGACAGGCACCTTCACTTTCCTTAGGGCGACTTCCTTTTGTTTTTCCTGAATGATCTTATCAAGTATGTGCATATCAGGCTGCTTTTTCGCTTCTGGATTTTAATGCATTAAAAACTTCAAGTGCCCTGCCGGATTCAAGGGATTCCCTGGCCGCAAGGAAACCCTCCTCAGGACTCAGTCCCTGTACAGTGGCTATGGCCATCCCGGCATTGGCACAGACTACATCTCTACGAGGATCACTGGCCTCATTATTAAGCACGTCCATAAAGATCGCTGCAGCATCAGCAATAGAGGCTCCCCCGTGAATATCTTCTGCCTGAATTGTGTTTGTACCAAAGTCTGAGGGCTTCAATATAACTTCATGTTCCCTGCTAATGATCTTAACAGGACCGGTCAGGGCTATTTCGTCATAGCCATCAAGGGCGTGTAGAATACTGTAATTCTTGTCTGTTTTTTGATAGAGATAGCCATACATACGGGCTAATTCCAGGTTAAAAACGCCTACTAACTGGTGTTTTGGGAAGGCAGGGTTAACCATGGGTCCCAGCATGTTAAAAAATGTTTTTACGGCAAGCTCTCTTCGGATTGGTGCTACATTTTTCATAGCTGGATGGAATAATGGGGCATGAAGAATGCATATTCCTGTTTCGTCAAGACATCGCTCCAGATAATCCGGAGAATTGCTGAAAGCAATCCCTAAATGCTCCAGGACATTACTACTTCCGCAGGTAGAGGACACACCGTAATTACCGTGCTTGGTAACCTTTATTCCTGCTCCGGCTGTCACGAAGGAGGCCAGGGTGGATATATTAAACGTATCCTTTCCATCTCCGCCGGTCCCACAAAGATCAATAGGGTCATAGGCAGATAGGTCAACAGCCCTGCATAATTCTAACAAAGCGTCGCGAAATCCCTGAAGCTCGTCAATACTGATACCACGCATCATATAAACAGTCAGGAATGCGGCGATCTGACTTCCATTATAGGCCCCTTTGGCAATATTGACCAACACTTCTTTGGCATCTGTGACCGAAAGCACCTCGTGATTTGTGAGTCTGTTTAAAAGTTCTTTCATTTTTCCGAAGTTGATGTTAGCCAATTAGACAACATTGTTTTTCCATGTTCGGTTAGCACCGATTCCGGATGAAACTGGACGCCACAGACAGAATGCGATCTGTGTCGCAAGGACATTACCTGCCCCTTCTCATCTTCTGAAGTAAGAATAAGTTCTTCAGGAAGATCGGGATCTACCACCCAGGAGTGATACCTGCCCACTGACATTTCATCGGGTAAATTTTTGAATAGTGGATCGGGGGATGTCACACGCATTTGTGTTGCGGTACCGTGATACACCTGATCTAGATTTGTCAATTTTCCTCCAAAGACTTCACCTATGGCTTGCATCCCAAGGCAAACCCCAAAAATATGTTTGCTCTCGGCATTATCTCTGATTATCTCTTTTAAGAGCCCGGCATCATCCGGAATTCCCGGACCCGGTGAAAGAACGATCCTGTCGTATTCCCGTACTTCTTCCAGAGCAATCTTATCGTTCCTAAAAACATCTACCTCCTGTCCGAGATCGAGAAGATAATGAACCAGATTGTATGTAAAACTATCGTAATTATCAATGACTAATATGGGCTTCATACTTCAGGTTCTATAGGTTTTCGGCCATTTCCAGCGCTTTATTGAGCGCGCCCAGCTTATTATATGTTTCCATTAATTCCATTTTTGGATCGGAGGCATGCACCAGGCCTGCACCGGCCTGGTATATCAATTTATGATCCTTGCTCAAAAAAGTTCGGATCATAATCGCATGATTATAATTCCCATCAAAATCCATAAATCCGATGGCGCCACCATAGTATCCCCTGCTCACATTTTCATATCGTTCGATCAATTGCATAGCCATATGTTTTGGGGCTCCGCTCAGGGTGCCGGCAGGAAATGTATCGGCCACTACCTGCATGGTAGACGTGCCTTTCTTTTTCTTACCGACTACTCGAGAGACCAGATGGATCACATGAGAAAAGAATTGTACCTCCTTATATTTGGCCACATTTACCTGGGAACAATGCCTGCTTAGATCATTCCTTGCAAGGTCTACCAACATGACATGTTCGCTGTTCTCTTTTTCATCTTCCGATAATTCTTTTGCCTTTTCAGCATCGTCAATATCATTCCCTGTTCTTTTAAAGGTGCCTGCAATTGGATGGATCTCTGCCATGTCATCCTGCACGATCAACTGGGCTTCGGGAGAACTTCCAAAAATCTTGAAATTGCCGTAATCGAAGAAGAAAAGATATGGAGATGGATTAATAGAACGTAATGCTCTGTAGACATTAAATTCATCTCCCGTAAATTCTTGTGTAAAGCGTCTGGATAGCACTAACTGAAATACATCGCCTTTGGCACAATGACCTTTCGCCACCCGCACCATTTCCATGAAGTCCTCATCACTGAGGTTGGATCCTGCCTCGCCATCCCGCTCAAAATGATAAGAACTGAATGTCTGGACCTGTAATAAACGTTCTATTTGATCAAGGTTTGATGGCCGACCGTAGCAATGGGCAAAGAGATAGGTTTCATTTTTAAAATGATCTATGGCGATAATGTTCTGATACACGGCATAGTAGAGATCAGGTACGTCGGGGGAATCTTCTTTTCGAGAGATTTCAACATCTTCAAAATAACGCACAGCATCATAATTCATATACCCAAAGATCCCATTGTGAATAAATTTAAATTCAGGGCCATGGCTTGTGAACTTCCGGGCAAATTCATGGATGGCTTGACTCACGTCCGTATCGGGGCCAATTTCCTCAGATGTTTGGCTGCCATCCGGATATGCGGCAGTTAGTAAGCCATTTGCTAATTTAATTTCAGCAATTGGGTTGCAACAGATATAGGAAAAGGTATTATCAGATGCCCGATAGTCACTGCTCTCCAAAAGAATACTATTGGGAAAAGTATCTCGGATCTTGAGATAGATACTCACCGGAGTGAGGGTATCCGACAATATTTTTTTTACATGTGTTTCTAGTGTAAAAGCCATTTTCTATAATTCATAAGAAAACAAAAAGGCTTGTCGTGTTAGACAAGCCTTTTCGTACAATACGATACGAGGGGTCTGCTCACGACATATAACGTAAGTTTATCCACCACCAGTTGCGTACTGTAATTCGTTTCATTGAGTCAAATATAGAAAGGTTATTGAATTTTCCCAACGACTCGTATGAATTTCATCAAAAGAGTTCCTTATTTTTGCGCACTTAAGGAATTTACAAATGTTTGATATTGACAAAGAGGCCTGGGCCGAAGGCATAATAAAAGATAAGGATGCTGTTATCCTGGATGTACGTACTCAGGAAGAAATAGCAGAGGGTTATATTCCCGGTGCTTTACAAAATGATATCTATGAAAGGCAAGAGTTCCTCGACAGACTTGAGCCCCTGGATAGAGGCAAAAATTACTATATCTATTGCCGTTCCGGGCGAAGAAGTGAACAGGCTTGTGCTGTAATGCAGAGCATAGGTTTCAAAACCACATATAATTTACCTGGTGGGATACTTGAGTGGGCGGGAGAGATCCAAAAGTAATCACTTAATAGCTGCACGTATACTGCATATCCTGACAATACCTTGGCAGGATGCAGGAAGACTTCCTACATTTTTTGTGGAAATTCAGAAAACTGGACTTTCCCGGTTTACAGACCAGTTGTGGTCAAACACTCTTTATAATACATCCCGGTCACCATAATAAACTATCAGGTCCGGATTTCTTTAATGCACGAATTCGACTCAATGATCAACTATGGGCGGGAAACATAGAGATCCATGTCCGGTCTTCTGATTGGTATGCACATCATCATGAACGCGATCCTAATTATGATAATGTAATCCTGCATGTAGTCTGGCATGACGATGTTCCCGTACTCGATGCAGGGGGAATTGCCATACCTACTTTGGAGATGCGAACAATGCTTCGTCCTTCATCCTTGCGTTCCTATCGTGAATTAATGAAGGTGAGATCCGGACAGTTTATCAATTGCGAGAAACAAATAGCAACGATCGACAAATTTGTATTAAACGCCTGGACAGAGCGACTTTTCTTTGAACGCTTGATAGCCAAGGTATCGCAAATTGAAACATTACTTCCGGCTTATAATTCGGATTGGGAGGCCGTCTCATTCCTTATCATTCTCCAGGGATTCGGTTCTAAGATCAACAAAGAGAATTTTTTTGAACTTGGAAGAAAGATACCATATCAAGTCGTTAAAAAAGTGAAGGGGGATCCCGCTAAATTAGAAGCCATTCTCTTTGGTGTATCCGGTATATTAGTCGCCAATGATCCCATAGATTCTTATCACCAATCCTTACGCACAGAATTTAATTTTTTGGCTCATAAGTTTACTTTAAAACAGCCCAGACAAAAAAAGGTGGAATATTTTAGGCTTCGGCCTATGAATTTCCCAACGATACGATTATCCCAGTTTGCCACATTATGGTGCGAGGACCATTTCAATTTTGATGCACTTATGTCCGAATACAGATTCAAGAGCTTAGTAGAGATGCTTACAGTGAAGGCATCTGGGTATTGGGAGACGCACTATATCTTTGGTAAGGAATCAAACCCCAGACCAAAGAGGACATCCAAAGCATTTATTGAATCTCTTGTGCTCAATGCCATTCTCCCGCTCAAATTTGCCTATGCGCGTTATCGGGGCCTTGATCAAAACGAGAAGATCCTTTCCCTGGTATGCTCTTTAAAAGCAGAGAAGAATGGCATTACCCGCTCATACGTTGCATTAGGAATTAAAGTCGTCTCGGCATTAGATTCACAAGCTTTGCTTCAATTGCATAATAGCTATTGTTCTAAACATCGTTGTTTAGAATGTAGTATCGGACATTTCGTATTGCAGGATAAATAGTATTTTTAGACAGTGAAGCACTTCTATCAGATACTGTATTATTTCCAAAAGCGCGGTTTTGAGGTATGCCGAAGAATAGCAGAACGTCTGGGTATTCGAACCCGCGTTGTGCGCACTTCTTTTATTTATTTGACATTCGTGACCCTGGGTTTTGGATTTGCCTTATATCTTTTCCTGGCATTTTGGTTAAGGATTAAGGATATGCTTCACACCAAACGAACATCTGTATTTGACTTGTAGCCAATGCTAAAACTTTTTAGGTCAAAGATTATTATTGCCCTTACGTTGATCCTATGTGTGATCCTCATGGGGACTTTAGGATATAGGTACATCTCAGACTACAGCTGGATCGATGCTATTTACATGACTGTAATTACCATAAGCACAGTTGGGTTTATGGAAGTACGGCCCTTAGGCGCAGAGGCCAAGATCTTTACAGTAATACTTATTGCATGTAGTGTTTTTATACTGGGATATGCCCTCTCCGTGATCTCTGAATATATCCTGAGCAAGAATACGCTTCAACTCTTAAAGAAAAAAAAGGTGAAAACTAAAATTGAGCAACTGGAAGGCCATGTGATCGTTTGCGGCTTTGGTCGGAATGGTATGCAGGCCGCAGATCGCTTGAAGGCCTATAAACGGGATTTCATTGTGATCGAAAAAGATGAGGAAATGATCAATAGGCATGAAGCAGACATCCTCTTTGTAGAGGGAGATGCTACCGAGGATAACATGCTACAGAAAGCAGGTGTGGAAAAGGCTTCCTTTTTGATCGTAGCCTTGCCGGAAGACGCCGATAATTTGTTTATAGTGCTCTCTGCCCGTCAACTGAATCCGGATATATTCATTATTTCCAGAGCCTCACAACCTGGCACACAGAAAAAGTTATTTCTGGCCGGTGCGAATAAAGTCATTATGCCCGATAAAATCGGGGGTGACCATATGGCCTCCCTTGTTGTCTTGCCAGACCTGATCACGTTTATGGATAAACTATCGGTCGAAGGCGAGAACACGACAAATCTTGAGGAATTGGCCATTGAGGATTTCGCCGGGCAAATAGATGCGCGAACGCTTCGCGATCTGGATCTGAGAAAAAAGACTGGTTGCACCATCATTGGATATATTGATCCGAACGGGGATTATATAATTAATCCGGAGGCCGATCTGCCCCTGCAACCTCAGGGTAAAGTCATCGTTCTTGGTCGGCCTGAGCAGATTAATAAGTTGAACAATATGTTCCATATCAATTAAGGGCATTATTTGATTGCGTAGATATTTTTTAGCATCTTGCCCTTTGTACAAACCAATTTCACCCGCTAAAACTCCAACATGAAGCAGAAATTAATTGCCTTTTTAACCCTTTTATCTCCAATAGTAACGCTGGCTCAAGAGGAGGCTGAAATGGGATTGGACGAACGAATTAATGATGCATTTATGCCTATAGCGATTTGGTGGGAAGGCCTTATTTTGACACCAATTCCAATCGCCGGATACGATATTCCTGTTGTTTTGCTTTTACTGGTTATAGGCGCGACATTTTTCACCTTTTATTTTAAATTCCCCAATATTTTTAAATTTCCCCTTGCCATTAATACAGTGAGAGGCCTATATGATGAACTGGAAGGCCCTGAAGGTCATGGAGTAGAAAAAGCCGAGGTTAATATAGTAGATGGAGATCTTCCGGATACGATTCGCGATGAAAGCAAGGAAGGGGAAGTGAGCCATTTCCAGGCCTTGGCAACTGCCGTTTCCGGAACTGTGGGTCTGGGAAACATTGCAGGGGTAGCCGTGGCTATCGCCGTTGGAGGCCCAGGAGCTACTTTTTGGATGATTGTTTGTGGTCTTATCGGAATGTCTACCAAGTTTGTAGAATGTACTCTTGGTGTTAAATATCGAGATGTTGGTCAGGACGGCACAGTCTATGGCGGGCCCATGTATTATTTATCAAGAGGGTTGAAGGAAAATGGTTTTAAAGGATTGGGCCGGGTACTCGCAGTAGTATTTGCCGTTTTATGTGTGGGTGCCTCATTTGGAGGCGGAAATGCATTTCAATCGAATCAGGCTGCCGTACAACTTTCAACTATGTTAAATTTAGAAGGAGGTGCAACAGGTGTTTTAATAGGTGTAGTTCTTGCTGTACTGGTTGGAATTGTAATTATCGGGGGTATTAAAAAAATTGCTGCTGTGACCGAAAAGATTGTTCCATTCATGGCGGTCATTTATGTGATAGCATCTCTGATAATAATTTTTGCCAACTTTAGATTCATAGGGGATGCTTTCGGGATGATAATCTCTGGTGCATTTAACCCTATGGCTGGACTAGGTGGCGTACTGGGAGTAATAATTGTAGGATTTCAAAGAGCGGCTTTTTCCAATGAAGCTGGTGCCGGATCGGCAGCGATAGCTCATTCTGCAGTAAAAACCAAGTTTCCTGCCAGTGAAGGAGTTGTTGCCCTGCTAGAACCTTTCATAGATACAGTCGTTATTTGTACCATGACAGCGTTGGTAATTATCTTTTTCAATATGGATGTTGGAGCTTTTGAATATGGGAATTCGGTGAATAGTACTGTATTGTTGACTGAAACCGGTAATTATGTAGGCGGCGTGGATTTAACTTCCATGGCCTATGACTCAGTAATTCCTGGATTTAGATACGTTCTGACTATTGCGATAATATTGTTTGCATTTTCAACCATGATTTCGTGGTCATATTACGGACTTCAATCCTGGAAATATTTATTTGGAAGGGGCAAAAGAGCTGATTTTATTTATAAGTTATTGTTCTTATCCTTCGTCGTAATCGGGGCAGCAGCAACATTAGATGCAGTAATAAAATTTTCTGATGCCATGATACTGGCCCTGGTGTTTCCGAATATGATTGGTCTGTTATTACTCTTCCCAAAAGTAAAAGATGAATTGACCAAGTACTTAGGTGCAATAAAATCGATCCGCAAATAAAGAAAAACTGGAAAAATAGAGGACCCTACTTCAAGTTCAGCAAACAAGAACGAAGTGGGGTTTTTTATTTTCTGTTGTTATTGATCCTCTTTCAAGCCGGCTATTACTTCTTAGATTATTTTCGTATAACTCAAGGGCCTCAGTTGGAACTGAACGCGACCCTGCAAGATCAAATAGATTCACTGAAGGGTGTTCAAGCTAATGAACAACGAAGGCCTACTTCTGTAAATCCGAATTATCTTTCAGATTACAGGGGCTACCTACTGGGGATGTCGCCCGCAGAAATAGATCGCTTGCAGCAGTTCCGTAATAATGGGATGTATGTTCGATCAAAAGAAGAATTCCAAAAGGTGACTGGGATTTCCGATTCACTATTAAAAACTATTTCCCCAATCCTTCGGTTGCCAAAAATCAAAAAGACCTATTTCGGAAATCAAGCCGTGAATAAAAGTACTATAAAAAAGAAGGATCTAAATACAGCTACGGCCACAGAATTAGAAGCGATATATGGTATAGGAAAAGTACTTTCTAAAAGGATCATAAAATTTAGGAATGTGCTGGGCGGATTCATAGACGAGCGTCAACTCTACGATGTATACGGCCTGGAGGAGGAAGTAGTACGGAGTGTATTTGATAGCTATGAAATAATTAAAATTCCTGAAATAAAAAGATTTTCGATCAATGATGCCACCGTTGCTGAGCTCGCATCTTCAGTCTATTTGTCATGGGATGTCGCCAGGAAGATCGTAGCCTATAGAGATTCTGTGGGTGGCGTTACAAAATGGGAAGAAATAGCTACTATTCAGGGGTTTCCAATCGATAAGATTGAGAGAATTAAACTATATTTGACCTTGTAAAAAAATTGCTTTTATGATCACAGATACTTTGGCTGAAAATAGCTTTGAATACTCGGAAACCCAACAAATGGTTGCAGCATCTGCAAGGGATTTTGCAGAACAATATATTCGGCCCTTTATAATGGAGTGGGATGAAGCACAGATCTTCCCGATCGAGGTTTTTAAAAAAGCAGGTGAAATGGGATTTATGGGTGTCCTCGTTCCGGAATCTCTTGGTGGTTCCGGCCTTGGGTATCATGAATATATTGCCATTATTGAGGAAATATCCAAAGTAGATCCGGCAATCGGACTTTCTGTAGCAGCACATAATTCATTATGTACAAATCATATATTGACCTTTGGAAATGACGAACAAAAACAGCGCTGGATACCAAAATTAGCAACTGCGGAATGGATCGGCGCTTGGGGCCTCACAGAACCCAGTACTGGTTCAGATGCTGGCAATATGAGTACGACAGCGGTCAAGGATGGAAGTGACTGGATCTTGAACGGAACAAAGAATTTTATTACCCATGGAATAAGCGGAGATATAGCCGTAGTGATCGTCCGGACGGGAGAAAAAGGAGATAGCCATGGAATGACAGCATTCGCAGTTGAAAAGGGAACTCCGGGTTTCACCAGTGGAAAGAAGGAGGATAAGCTGGGTATGCGTGCCAGTGAAACTGCCGAACTTGTTTTTGTCGATTGTCGTATTTCTGACGATAACAGACTCGGTGAAATTGGAGATGGATTTATTCAATCTATGAAGGTGCTTGATGGGGGCCGAATCTCGATCGGAGCCCTGTCTCTTGGCATAGCTAAGGGTTCCTATGAAGCTGCCTTGAAGTATGCTAAAGAAAGGCACCAATTCGGAAAGCCTATTAGCTCATTCCAGGGAGTTTCTTTTAAGTTGGCTGATATGGCCACGGAAATCGAAGCTGCCGAATTACTTCTTCATAAGGCAGGTCACCTCAAGAATCAGGGTAAGAAGATGACCAAATGGGGTGCCATGGCCAAGATGTACGCGTCTGAAGTCTGTGTTCGCGCAGCCAATGAAGCCGTGCAGATTCATGGAGGGTATGGCTATACCAAGATATATCCTGTTGAGAAGTTTTACCGTGATGCCAAACTTTGTACTATAGGAGAGGGCACGACTGAAATCCAAAAAGTGGTCATTGCAAAGAATATTTTAAAATAATTCCCTTTCCTTTTAGTTATTCCTCGTATATTTGCAGTCCAAAATTCTAATGAAAGGAGGTTGTAGCCTATGTTAATTATACCGGTAAAAGAAGGTGAAAATATAGATCGAGCGCTAAAACGTTTTAAACGTAAATTCGATAGAACTGGCACTATGCGCCAGTTGAGAAGGCGACAGCAGTTCACCAAACCTTCTGTATCCAGAAGACAGGAAATAATGAAAGCTCAATACATTCAAACTTTACGAGATAAAGAAGAAATGTAGTCAGCACTTTCTATCATATATGAATCCCTGGTTTTGCCGGGGATTTTTCATTTTAGGTACTTCCAGTATTCATACCTTTGTTATATGTCTATCCAATCCTTCAAGGCGTATTTGGAATTGGAGAAAAATTATTCTCCACATACGGTTCAGGCCTATGAAAAAGATCTGCTGGCCTTCCAGGGCTTTTGCCGGGAAACACATTCGCTGGAGGAAATTGGCACGGCCTCATACCCAATGATCCGCAGCTGGCTGGTTAGCTTGGTAGAAGGAGGCTTAACCAATCGATCGGTCAATCGAAAAGTCTCCTCATTAAAGGCATATTACAAGTTTTTGATGCGCATTGGAGACATTGGGCACAATCCGCTAGCCCATCATAAAAGTTTGAAAACAGCTAAAAAGATAGAGATCCCTTTTTCAGAACAAGAGATGTCGGCTTTAATGGATCCGGATTTTTTTGAAAGCGATTGGGAAGGTAGCCGTAACCGACTCATAATTGAAATGTTATATGCGACCGGCATGCGCCGTTCTGAGCTTATTAATTTGAAGGTTTTCGATATAGACCTGAATATTGGCACCATCAAAGTGCTGGGCAAACGAAATAAAGAACGTATACTCCCCTTACTACCTTCCTTGCGGGAGAATATTATAAAATATTTAGAGGCACGGAAGGATCTAGAGGTGATCAAGGACCCGGAAATTCTATTTCTTACCGCAAAAGGGGCAAAGATGTACGATACGCTGGTATATCGCATTATTAATTCTTATTTTACAAGGATCAGCAGTAAAACGAAAAAAAGTCCCCATATATTAAGGCACACATTTGCCACACATTTATTGGCCAAAGGTGCCGATCTGAATTCTGTCAAGGAATTATTGGGGCATTCCAGCCTGGCCTCTACACAGGTATATACGCATAATAGTATTGCAGAATTAAAGAAAGTACACAGTGCTTCCCATCCGAGAAACAAGTCGGATTGAATCAAATTATTTGAGTAGATTAGAGCAGGTCGATTTTCGACGGGTCAGCAGCTAGAAATTGGGTGTAAAAAATTCACCAAAAAAGGTATCAAATTTCAGATTCCTAAAACATCGCCCAGCTGCTTGTAGCACGGTACTTAATCCCCTTCTAAAAATTTGAATGATTTGTTTTGATTAAAGAAATAATTATCTACATTTGCAAACTGCTAGAAATAGCAGGTTTTTTTGTACGAAAATTGGTATAAAAAAGCCGATGTAGCTCAGCTGGCTAGAGCAGCTGATTTGTAATCAGCAGGTCGTGGGTTCGAGTCCCTCCATCGGCTCGAAAGTTCTGAAAATAAGGAGGGGAGATACTCAAGCGGCCAACGAGGACAGACTGTAAATCTGTTGGTTTTTACCTTCGCAGGTTCGAATCCTGCTCTCCCCACAGGGTTTTGTGCCAAATTCCAGTAGGGAATTTACACAGCTTGGAAATTGGGATTTGACATATTGAAATGTAAAGATTGCGGGAGTAGCTCAGTTGGTAGAGCGTCAGCCTTCCAAGCTGAATGTCGCCGGTTCGAACCCGGTCTCCCGCTCTGAAACTTTGAGTGAGCGTTGTAGTTTTGGTTTGAGAGGCGCAGGTCTGAATTGGAATGATCGACGTGAAAAAACCAAGCCGACGTAGCTCAGGGGTAGAGCGTTTCCTTGGTAAGGAAGAGGTCACGGGTTCAATTCCCGTCGTTGGCTCTAATTTTAAAAGTAAGACACTAATATAAACTAAGATTTAAATTTTATAGAAAATGGCAAAGGAAACATTTGATCGTTCCAAACCGCACTTAAACATAGGTACTATTGGACACGTAGATCACGGTAAAACTACATTGACTGCAGCTATTACCAAGGTACTGGCTGAAGCAGGACTTTCTGAAATCAGAAGTTTTGATTCTATTGACAACGCTCCTGAAGAAAAAGAGCGTGGTATTACAATTAACACATCACACGTAGAATATCAAACGGCTAATCGCCACTATGCGCATGTGGATTGTCCAGGTCACGCCGATTATGTAAAGAACATGGTTACAGGTGCCGCTCAAATGGATGGGGCCATCCTTGTTGTTGCTGCAACAGACGGACCAATGCCACAAACCAGAGAGCACATCCTTCTTGGTCGCCAGGTTGGTATTCCAAGAATCGTTGTTTTTATGAACAAAGTGGATATGGTTGATGACGAAGAACTTCTTGAACTGGTAGAATTGGAAATACGTGAATTACTTTCTTTTTACGAGTACGATGGAGACAATAGTCCTGTGATTTCAGGGTCTGCCTTAGGTGCTTTGAATGGTGAAGAAAAGTGGGTAGATACAGTTATGGAACTGATGAAGGCTGTTGATGAATGGATCGAGCTTCCAAAGCGGGATATAGAGAAAGATTTCCTGATGCCCGTTGAAGATGTATTTACTATTACAGGTCGTGGAACTGTTGCAACCGGTCGTATTGAAACCGGAATTGCAAACACAGGAGATGCTGTCGATATCATCGGAATGGGAGCTGAAAAACTTTCTTCAACGGTAACAGGAGTAGAGATGTTCCGTAAGATCCTTGATCGAGGTGAAGCGGGTGATAATGTAGGTATCCTTCTCAGAGGTATTGAGAAATCTGATATCAGCAGAGGAATGGTTATCTGTAAGCCAGGTTCTGTAACACCTCATGCTAAATTTGAGGCTGAAGTATATATTCTTAAAAAAGAAGAAGGTGGACGTCACACTCCATTCCACAATAACTACCGTCCACAGTTCTATGTAAGAACGACAGACGTAACAGGTACTATTGAACTTCCATCCGGAGTAGAAATGGTAATGCCTGGTGATAACGTGACAATCACTGTAGAACTGATTCAAGCCATTGCGTTGAATGTAGGTCTGCGTTTTGCGATCCGTGAGGGTGGTAGAACTGTTGGTGCCGGTCAGGTAACAAAGATCTTAGACTAATATTTAGTTTAATAGAAGCTCATTGAGAGGGTATCTCATCCTGCGATAAGCGGGGAGATACCTTTCAATGTGCTTATACGGGTGTAGCTCAGTTGGTAGAGCACTGGTCTCCAAAACCAGGTGTCGGGAGTTCGAGTCTCTCCTCCCGTGCTAATATTCAGGAGATCCCGAATTTGTAAAATTGCGAACACATGATATCATATATTAAAGAATCAATTGAAGAATTACAGCACAATGTGACATTGCCTTCAAGGGCAGATTCTTCAAATCTTATGGTAGTTGTTGCTGTGTTCTCTATCATATTCGCATTGGCAACCTGGGGTGTAGATACCGTTTTTGCCAAAGTGATTAAGCTGTATTTTGACGCACTAATTTGATTAAGTCCAGACCTATGTCAGAAGTATTGGAAAAGAAATGGTACGTCGTACGTGCCGTCAGTGGCCAGGAAAATAAGATCAAGGGCTACATCGAGAGTGAAGTTGAGCGTCATGGCTTTGGGGATTATTTAGAAGACGTATTAGTTCCTACTGAGAAAGTGGTTCAGATCAGGAACGGTAAAAAAATAAGTAAAGAACGGGTGTATTTTCCCGGATACATCATGATCAAAGCCAATTTAGGCGGAGAGATGATCCATATAATCCGATCCATTACCAATGTGATCGGTTTTCTTGGGGAAACTAAGGGAGGAGACCCGGTTCCACTGCGCAAAGCTGAGGTAAACAGGATGCTTGGTAAGGTGGATGAATTAGCGGTTAGTACGGATAGCATTGCAATTCCATTCGTACTTGGTGAAACCGTTAAGGTGATCGATGGACCTTTCAATGGGTTCAATGGTACAGTTGAAAAGATCAACGAAGAAAAACGCAAACTGGAAGTGATGGTGAAGATCTTTGGAAGAAAAACACCACTGGAACTCAGTTATATGCAAGTAGAAAAAGTTTAAGAAGCTGTTACGCTTTTACAATAGTTGTGTTGCTTCCAATTAACACAATTTGAAATATTAATTAGTAACAATGGCAAAAGAGTTAAGTAAAGTAGTTAAACTACAAGTTAGGGGAGGTGTAGCGAATCCGTCGCCACCGGTTGGACCCGCTCTTGGTGCTGCCGGGGTTAACATCATGGAGTTTTGCAAACAGTTTAATGCAAGAACCCAGGATAAGCAGGGCAAGATTCTGCCCGTAGTGATCTCGGTTTATAAGGATAAGTCGTTCGACTTTATCGTAAAGACACCACCAGCGGCAGTACAACTGTTAGAAGCGGCTAAGGTTAAAAAGGGATCCGGAGAACCCAACAGGGTTAAGTCCGGAAATGTTTCCTGGGACCAGGTTCGCACCATCGCCGAAGACAAAATGGTAGACCTTAATGCTTTTACTGTCGAATCCGCTATGAATATGGTGGCAGGAACTGCGCGTTCCATGGGCATAAAAGTAAAAGGTAAGAGACCTTTTTAACTATCTAAAACAGCAATTACATGGGAAAACTAACAAAGAATCAGAAAGAAGCCCACGCCAAAATAGATAGTTCTAAATTATATGGTGTAAAGGAAGCTTCCGAACTAATAAAAGAAATCACTCATACCAAATTTGACGCATCCGTCGACTTGTCTATTCGCCTAGGTGTGGATCCAAAGAAAGCCAATCAAATGGTGCGGGGTGTAGTAACCCTGCCTCATGGAACGGGTAAGGATGTAAAGGTACTTGCACTAGTAACTCCTGAAAAAGAAGCCGAAGCAAAAGAAGCCGGCGCTGATTTTGTAGGATTGCAGGAGTACCTTGATAAGATCAAAGGAGGTTGGACTGATGTAGACGTGATCGTCACTATGCCTAGTGTAATGGGTAAGCTAGGACCTTTAGGTAGAGTATTAGGACCAAGAGGTTTAATGCCTAACCCAAAGACGGGTACAGTGACCATGGATATAGGAAAAGCCGTATCTGATGTAAAAGCCGGAAAGATCGATTTTAAAGTTGATAAATCCGGAATCGTACATGCCGCTATTGGCAAGGTTTCCTTTTCCGCAGACAAGATCGCTGGAAATGCGCAGGAACTGCTAGATACACTTAATAAACTCAAACCGGCTTCGTCCAAAGGAGTTTATATGAAAAGTATCTATATGTCCAGCACCATGAGTCCGAGTGTGCAATTAGATCCAAAAGAAGTTTAACTGTTTATTGAAGTATCATGACAAGAGAAGAAAAAGCAACAGTTATTGAAGATTTGAAGGCACAGTTGGGTGATAATAAGACCATCTACCTGGCCGATATTTCAGGCTTGGATGCAGGAACAACTTCAGATTTACGTAGAGCATGCTTTAAAGCAAACATTGAGCTTTCTGTAGTAAAGAATACACTCTTGGCGAAAGCCATGGAGGCTTCGGAAAAAGAATTCGGAGAATTACAGGATGTACTTAAAGGGAATACTTCCCTTATGTTTGCAGAAGCGGGAAGTGCACCGGCAAAACTGATAAAGAGTTTCAGGAAGAAAGCAGAAAGACCCATACTCAAAGGAGCCTTCGTCGAAGAAGCGGTTTTTGTAGGGGACGATATGCTGGATACCCTGGTAAGTATCAAATCCAAGGAAGAAGTAATTGGAGAAATTATCGGATTACTTCAGTCTCCTGTCAAAAA
Organism: uncultured Eudoraea sp.; assembly: GCA_947258555.1. GTDB lineage: Bacteria > Bacteroidota > Bacteroidia > Flavobacteriales > Flavobacteriaceae > HDS-28. Next base: position 15,773 of record CAMYJF010000028.1, read on the forward strand.
TGTAATTTCCGGACTTAAATCCAGTGGAAGTACATTGTCAGGAATCCTGAAAACATTATCTGAAAAAGAATAACACACACTAATAAGAAATACTAAAGAATTTATTAAACGATAGAGAAATGGCAGATTTGAAAAAATACGCAGACCAATTGGTTAACCTTACAGTAAAAGAAGTAAATGAGTTAGCTGATATATTAAAAGAAGAATATGGCATTGAGCCGGCTGCTGCAGCAGTAGCAGTAGCAGCTGGTCCTGCCGGTGGTGACGCCGGAGGCGATGCCGGTGAGGAGCAAACAGAATTTGATGTGATCCTCACAGCAGCTGGTGGTTCTAAACTAGCCGTGGTTAAATTGGTAAAAGAATTGACCGGGCTTGGACTGAAAGACGCTAAAGATATTGTAGATAGTGCTCCAAAAGCAGTTAAAGAAGGAGTAGGTAAAGATGAAGCCGAAGGCATCAAAAAATCATTAGAAGAAGCAGGAGCAGAAGTTGAGCTTAAATAGAAGCGCTAACCATATTACGGTTTAAGGAAGGCCTTTCCACCTTATTGGTGGCTAGGCCTAATCCTGTTTATATACAGTATATCTAAAAGGTATACTACCCAAGAGAGTATTCACGATCAAAAAATTGTCCATAGATGTTCACTCAAAAGACTGAAAGAATAAACTTCGCATCCGCTAAGAACATACCGGATTATCCGGATTTCTTGGACATTCAGATTAAATCTTTTCAAGACTTTTTCCAGCTTGAAACCAAATCTGACGAAAGAGGCAATGAAGGTTTGTACAACACCTTCATGGAAAATTTTCCAATTACCGATACACGAAATCAATTCGTACTGGAATTCCTGGATTATTTCATTGATCCACCCAGATATAGCATACAGGAATGTATTGAACGTGGTCTGACTTACAGCGTACCGCTGAAAGCCCGACTCAAATTGTACTGTACGGATCCGGAGCACGAGGACTTTGAAACTATCGTGCAGGATGTGTACCTGGGAACGATCCCGTACATGACACCAAGTGGCACCTTTGTGATCAATGGAGCCGAGCGTGTAGTTGTTTCACAATTGCACAGATCTCCTGGTGTATTCTTTGGCCAGTCTTTCCATGCGAACGGAACAAAATTATATTCGGCAAGGGTGATCCCTTTCAAAGGGTCCTGGATCGAATTCGCTACTGACATTAATAGTGTCATGTACGCCTATATCGATCGTAAAAAGAAGTTGCCCGTAACTACCTTATTTAGAGCGATCGGATTCGAAAGAGATAAAGATATCCTGGAGATCTTCGATCTGTCTGAAGAAGTGAAAGTTAGTAAGGCCGGACTTAAAAAAGTACTGGGACGCAAACTTGCCGCCCGTGTCTTGAACACCTGGCATGAAGACTTTGTGGACGAAGACACCGGGGAAGTAGTATCCATTGAGCGAAATGAGATCGTACTCGACCGTGATACACTTTTAGAGAAGGAACACATCGATCAGATCCTGGAAACCGATGTAAAAACTATTCTCTTGCACAAAGAGAATATGGCGCAGAATGATTATGCAATTATCCATAACACCCTGCAAAAGGATCCTACTAATTCAGAAAAAGAAGCGGTAGAGCATATTTACCGTCAATTGCGGAATGCCGAACCACCGGATGAGGAAACCGCAAGAGGGATCATAGACAAACTGTTCTTTTCAGACCAGCGGTATAACCTGGGAGAAGTAGGAAGGTACAGGATGAATAAGAAATTAGGCCTGGATATAGGTATGGACAAGCAAGTCCTTACCAAAGAAGACATCATCACGATCATCAAATATTTGATCGAGCTGATCAATTCCAAGGCCGAGATCGATGATATTGATCACTTATCTAATCGTCGCGTTAGAACCGTAGGTGAACAATTATCATCTCAGTTTGGTGTTGGTTTGGCGCGTATGGCCCGAACCATAAGAGAGCGAATGAATGTTAGGGATAATGAAGTGTTTACACCGATCGATTTGATCAATGCAAAGACGTTGTCTTCTGTGATCAACTCTTTCTTCGGAACAAATCAGCTCTCTCAATTCATGGACCAGACAAATCCACTGGCAGAGATCACGCACAAGCGAAGATTATCTGCACTCGGACCTGGGGGACTCTCCAGGGAACGAGCTGGATTTGAGGTGCGTGATGTGCACTATACGCACTACGGAAGACTCTGTCCGATCGAAACGCCTGAAGGTCCGAATATTGGATTGATCTCGTCTCTATCCGTGTTTGCAAAAGTGAACAGCATGGGCTTCCTGGAGACACCTTATAGAAAAGTTGAAAAAGGAAAAGTAGATACGGCTTCCTCTATTTATTTAAGTGCAGAGGAAGAAGAAGGCATGAAGATCGCTCAGGCAAATATTCCCTTAAAACCTTCTGGGATCATTGCACAGGATAAGGTCATCGCCCGTGCAGAAGGCGATTTCCCTGTTGTAACGCCAAAAGAGGTTAATTATACAGATGTCGCTCCTAATCAGATCGCATCAATTTCGGCCTCCTTGATCCCATTCCTGGAGCATGATGATGCGAACCGTGCGCTGATGGGATCTAACATGATGCGTCAGGCTGTACCACTGCTTAAACCTCAGGTTCCTATTGTAGGTACCGGACTTGAGCGGCAGGTAGCGTCTGATTCAAGGGTTTTGATCAATGCAGATGGTGATGGGGTAGTTGAGTATGTTGATGCGAAGAAGATCGTGATCAAATACAAGCGTTCCGAGAAAGAACGCCTTGTAAGTTTTGACGAGGATTCTAAATCGTATAACCTGGTTAAATTCAGGAAGACGAATCAAGGAACGTGTATCAACCTGAAGCCGATCGTTATAAAAGGCGATAAGGTTAAGAGAGGACAAGTCCTCTGTGAAGGATATGCAACGGAAGGTGGCGAATTGGCACTTGGAAGAAACCTGAAGGTTGCCTTTATGCCCTGGAAAGGATACAATTTTGAGGATGCGATCGTGATCTCTGAAAAAGTGGTCCGCGAAGACATCTTCACCTCTATTCATATAGATGAGTATGCACTTGAAGTTCGGGATACGAAACTGGGTGCTGAGGAATTGACCAATGATATTCCTAATGTCTCTGAAGAGGCTACCAAGGATCTGGACGAACACGGAATGATCCGTATTGGTGCAGAAGTGAACCCGGGTGATATCCTGATCGGGAAGATCACACCAAAAGGGGAATCTGATCCAACGCCTGAAGAGAAACTGCTACGTGCGATCTTTGGAGATAAGGCGGGTGATGTTAAAGATGCGTCCCTGAAAGCTTCTCCTTCCTTGAATGGTATTGTTATAGACAAGAAGCTTTTCTCAAGATCTATCAAGGACAAGCGCAAGCGTTCTGAAGATAAAGAGGCAATTACCAATTTAGAGCTGGAATATGAAGTTAAGTTTCAGGAGCTAAAAAATGTATTGGTAGAAAAGCTTTTCAAACTCGTTGGCGGGAAAACTTCTCAGGGTGTTATCAATGACCTGGGGGAAGAAGTATTGCCAAAGGGGAAGAAGTATACACAGAAAATGCTGAATGCGGTTGATGATTTTGCTCACTTGGTGGCCGGAAGCTGGACAACAGACAAAAGCACTAATAACCAGGTAGCCGATCTATTGCATAACTATAAGATCAAATTGAATGACCTTCAGGGGAATCTCAGACGGGATAAGTTTACCATTTCCGTCGGGGATGAGTTGCCTGCAGGTATCATGAAACTGGCCAAAGTCTATATCGCCAAAAAGCGTAAGCTTAAAGTTGGGGATAAAATGGCGGGTAGACACGGGAACAAAGGTATTGTTGCCCGTATCGTTCGCCAGGAAGATATGCCATTCCTTGAAGATGGAACTCCTGTAGATATCGTTTTGAATCCACTTGGGGTACCTTCACGGATGAATATTGGTCAGATCTATGAAACCGTACTGGGATGGGCAGGTCAGAATCTGGATAAGCATTTTGCAACTCCGATCTTTGACGGTGCTACGATCGAGGAGATCGAACAACTCACCAAGGATGGGAAAGTGCCACAGCACGGCCACACCTATCTGTACGATGGGGGAACCGGAGAGCGTTTCGACCAGGCTGCAACTGTAGGTGTGATCTACATGCTGAAGTTAGGCCATATGGTAGACGACAAGATGCACGCCCGTTCTATTGGACCATACTCACTTATTACACAGCAACCGCTTGGTGGTAAGGCACAGTTTGGTGGACAGCGATTTGGAGAGATGGAAGTGTGGGCTTTGGAGGCTTATGGAGCTTCTGCTACACTCCGTGAGATCCTCACTGTGAAATCAGATGATGTGATCGGTAGGGCAAAGACCTATGAAGCCATTGTAAAAGGCGAGTCTATGCCGGAACCCGGTTTACCAGAATCTTTCAATGTACTGATGCATGAGCTCAAAGGACTGGGCTTAGATATCAGGTTGGAAGAATAAGGAGTCAATAATAATATACAATCACCATTAGTATCATGGCAAGATTAAAAGATAACGTACAAACAAAAAGGTTTAATAAGATCTCTATTGGTCTGTCTTCTCCGGAAGCAATTCTGGCTGAATCCAGGGGTGAGGTTTTAAAACCTGAAACTATCAATTACCGTACTCACAAACCGGAACGGGACGGACTCTTCTGCGAGCGCATCTTTGGTCCGGTTAAGGACTACGAATGTGCATGTGGAAAATACAAGCGTATCCGTTACCGAGGTATCGTTTGTGATCGATGCGGGGTAGAGGTGACCGAGAAAAAGGTTCGCCGCGACCGCGTTGGGCATATTAACCTGGTAGTACCAGTTGCACATATTTGGTATTTCCGCTCTTTACCTAATAAGATCGGTTACCTGCTCGGACTTCCGTCTAAGAAATTAGACATGATCATTTACTACGAACGTTATGTAGTGATCCAACCGGGTGTCGCAAAAGGACCTGAAGATGTAGAGATCCAGAAAATGGATTTTCTCACTGAGGAGGAATACCTTAATATTTTGGAGAACATTCCACCTGAGAACCAATACCTGGAGGATTCTGATCCAAATAAATTCATCGCCAAGATGGGCGCTGAATGTCTTATAGATCTTCTTTCCAGGATCGATCTGGAACAGTTATCCTATGAATTACGTCATAAGGCAAATACAGAGACTTCAAAGCAACGTAAGACCGAAGCGCTGAAAAGACTTCAAGTTGTTGAAGCCTTGAGGGAATCACAAAATAACAGGGAGAACCGACCGGAGTGGATGATCATGAAGGTAGTACCTGTGATCCCGCCGGAATTGAGACCTCTTGTGCCTCTTGATGGTGGCCGATTTGCCACCTCGGATCTTAACGATCTGTACCGTAGGGTGATCATCAGGAACAATCGTTTGAAGCGCTTGATGGAGATCAAAGCGCCTGAAGTGATCCTGCGTAATGAAAAGCGTATGCTTCAGGAATCTGTAGACTCCTTGTTTGACAATACACGTAAGGCATCTGCGGTTAAGACAGAATCTAACCGACCGCTGAAATCACTTTCAGATTCCCTGAAAGGAAAGCAAGGGAGATTTCGTCAAAATTTACTAGGTAAGCGGGTAGATTATTCTGCACGTTCCGTGATCGTTGTAGGTCCGGAAATGAAATTATACGAATGCGGTTTGCCGAAAGATATGGCCGCAGAATTATACAAGCCTTTTGTGATCCGTAAACTTATTGAGCGCGGTATCGTGAAAACGGTGAAGTCTGCGAAAAAGATCATCGACAAGAAAGAGCCTGTCGTTTGGGATATCCTGGAAAATGTATTGAAAGGACACCCGGTACTTTTGAACCGGGCCCCCACATTACACCGATTGGGAATTCAGGCCTTCCAGCCCCGATTGATCGAGGGGAAAGCAATTAGGTTACACCCATTGGTTTGTACAGCGTTTAATGCCGACTTTGATGGGGATCAAATGGCCGTTCACTTGCCCTTAGGGCCGGAGGCCGTATTGGAATCCCAACTGTTGATGCTCGCATCTCATAACATTCTGAATCCTGCGAATGGGTCACCAATTACGGTACCATCCCAGGATATGGTTTTGGGTCTTTACTATATGACCAAGGAGCGTAAGTCTACTAAAGAATACAAGGTAAAAGGAGAAGGGCTTGTTTTCTACTCCGATGAAGAAGTGATGATCGCTTTCAATGAAGGCAAAGCTGAATTGAATGCCGGAATTAAAGTTCGAACCAAGGATTTTAATGAAGAAGGAGAACTTGTAGATCAGATCATTGAAACTACTGTCGGGCGCGTACTCTTTAACAGGGTTGTGCCGGAAGAAGCTGGTTTCGTGAACGATGTCTTGAACAAGAAGTCGCTTCGGGATATTATTGGTAGGATCCTGGCTGTAACCGATGTGCCTACGACGGCAGCCTTCCTGGATAAGATCAAGACCATGGGCTATGAATTTGCCTTTAAAGGAGGTCTTTCTTTCAGTCTTGGGGATATTATCATACCAGAAGAAAAAGATGAAATGATCAAAGATGCCAACGAACAGGTAGATGGGATCATGATGAATTATAACATGGGTCTAATCACGAATAATGAGCGTTACAACCAGGTCATTGACGTGTGGACATCAACGAATGCCATGCTTACGGAGTTGGCTATGAAACGAATTCGTGAAGATCAGCAAGGTTTCAATTCAGTGTATATGATGCTGGATTCGGGAGCGAGGGGATCTAAAGAGCAGATTCGACAGCTTACCGGTATGCGTGGGTTGATGGCCAAGCCAAAGAAATCTACTGCCGGGGGTGGCGAAATTATTGAGAACCCGATCCTTGCGAACTTTAAGGAAGGATTGTCCATTCTCGAATACTTTATTTCTACTCACGGTGCGAGAAAAGGACTGGCAGATACCGCTTTGAAAACGGCTGATGCCGGGTATTTGACCAGGCGTTTGGTGGATGTATCCCAGGACGTGATCATCAATTTTGATGATTGTGGAACGCTCAGGGGTATAGAAACAAAAGCCCTGAAAAAGAATGAAGAGATCGTTGAAACACTTGGAGAACGAATTCTGGGAAGGGTATCACTGCACGACGTCTTTGATCCGCTAACGGAAGAAATTATAGTTCATGCCGGTGAGCAGATCATGGAATCTCATGTGAAAAAGATCGCTGCTTCTCCAATAGAAAGCGTTGAAGTACGATCTGCCTTAACCTGTGAAGCTAAAAGAGGTATTTGTGCGAAATGCTACGGAAGAAACCTGGCGACCAATAAAATGGTTCAGCGCGGTGAGGCCGTTGGTGTTGTTGCTGCACAGTCCATTGGAGAACCAGGTACCCAGCTTACCTTGCGTACGTTCCACGTAGGGGGTATTGCAGGGAACATTTCTGAAGAGAGCAGGCTTGAAGCTAAATTTGATGGCGTAGTAGAGATCGAAGATCTTCGACTTGTTAAAGGTGAAGATGCAGAGGGCAAGAAGGTGAATATCGTTATCTCTCGTACTTCCGAGATCAAGATCATGGACAATAATACAGGTATAACCCTGAGTACTAATAATATACCTTATGGTTCTCAAATTTTCACAAAGAATGGCGCCAAGATCAAAAAAGGCACAACCATTTGTCAGTGGGATCCATATAACGGGGTTATCGTATCTGAATTTACCGGTAAGATCGCTTATGAGAATATCGAGCAAGGGGTTACTTACCAGGTAGAGATCGATGAGCAAACAGGATTCCAGGAGAAGGTGATCTCTGAATCCAGGAATAAGAAATTGATCCCTACTTTATTGATCATGAACACTAAGAATGAAGTGTTGAGATCTTACAATTTACCAGTTGGTTCTCACCTGATGGTAGATGATGGGGATAAGATCAAGGAAGGAAAGATCCTTGTCAAGATACCTCGTAAATCTGCTAAAACAGGTGATATTACAGGAGGTTTACCACGTGTTACAGAATTGTTTGAAGCACGTAACCCGTCTAACCCGGCTGTAGTTTCTGAGATCGATGGTGTCGTTTCTTTTGGAAAGATCAAAAGAGGTAACCGCGAGATCATAATAGAGGCAAAGAGTGGAGAGATCAAGAAATATCTTGTGAAATTATCGAACCAGATCCTTGTTCAGGAAAATGATTATGTACGTGCCGGAATGTCGCTGTCTGATGGTGCAACTACGCCTGAAGATATCTTATCTATTAAAGGACCATCTGCCGTGCAACAATATTTAGTGAACGAAGTTCAGGAAGTATACAGGTTGCAAGGTGTGAAGATCAATGATAAGCACTTTGAAGTTGTCGTGAGACAAATGATGCGTAAAGTACGTATCCAGGATTCCGGTGATACCACATTCCTTGAAAACCAATTGGTTCATAAAGACGATTTCATCAGGGAAAATGATGAGATCTATGGTATGAAGGTGGTTGAAGAAGCCGGGGAATCTGAGACTTTGCAGGCAGGTCAGATCATTTCAGCACGTGAACTCAGGGATGAGAATTCGATCCTGAGACGTACCGATAAGAAATTGGTCGAGGCCAGAGATGCAATAGCTGCAACAGCGACTCCAATACTACAGGGGATCACCCGTGCCTCTTTGCAGACCAAGTCCTTTATCTCAGCTGCTTCCTTCCAGGAAACTACTAAGGTATTGAACGAAGCTGCTGTGAGTGGTAAGGTTGATCATCTTGAAGGCTTAAAAGAGAATGTGATCGTTGGTCACAGGATCCCTGCCGGAACCGGAATGCGCGATTATGAAACCATCATTGTCGGCTCGAAAGAGGAATATGATGAGATCATGGCACGTAAGGAAGAGCTCAAATTTTAAGTACTAAATCATGGCTGAAAAACAGAAGAAGCAAAAACAGATCAATATAGAACTGGATGAGAAAACGGCAGAAGGAACTTATTCCAATCTGGCGATCATTAACCACTCTGTATCTGAATTTGTTGTAGATTTTATCAGCATGATGCCTGGAGCTCCCAAGGCAAAGGTTAAGAGTCGGATCGTACTTACACCACAACACGCGAAAAAGTTCTTAAAAGCGTTGAGTGACAATATAAGTAGGTTTGAAAAAGCTCACGGAACCATTAAAGATTATGAACAACCTCCTATCCCGATTAATTTTGGACCAACAGGAGAAGCATAAATAACTAAAAAACCTGGTCATTACGACCAGGTTTTTTTTATTCATATTCCGAAGTGAAATGGAGTTTGACAGATGGATATTTCTGTCGGGCCATTTCCAGGGAGAAATGTGAATCGGCTAGAAAAACGGTCTGCCCTTTTTTATCCTTGGCCATATATTTCTGCTTCACCCTTAGAAAATCCAGAAATTCTTCACTTTTTTCATCTTCCGTCGCTACCCAACAAGCTTTGTGAACCGGGAAGGGTTCATACGTACATTTAGCCCCGTATTCGTGTTCTAAGCGGTATTGTATCACCTCGTATTGAAGGGCACCCACTGTTCCAATGACTTTCCTGCCGTTAAGGTCGAGCGTAAATAACTGAGCCACCCCTTCATCCATTAATTGATCGATCCCTTTAGCCAACTGTTTCGACTTCATCGGATCTGCGTTGTTAATGTATCTGAAGTGCTCAGGAGAAAAACTAGGTATCCCCTTATAATGCAAAAGTTCACCTTCAGTAAGCGTATCCCCTATCTTAAAGTTACCTGTATCGTGCAAACCCACAATATCTCCGGGATAGGAGGAGGTATCAACGATCTGTTTTTTATCCCCAAAAAAGGCATTCGGACTTGAAAATTTGAGTTTTTTATTATGACGGATGTGTAGGTAGGGCGTATTGCGTTTAAAAGTTCCGGAAACGATCTTTAAAAAAGCCAATCTGTCCCGGTGTTTCGGATCCATATTCGCATGTATCTTAAAGACAAAACCGGTCATATCAGTTTCTTCAGGTCGTACAAGGCGTTCTTCAGCAGATTTCGGTCGGGGAGAAGGTGCAATGGCAATAAAACAATCCAGTAATTCCCGTACACCAAAATTATTAAGAGCGGATCCGAAAAACACAGGTTGGAGTTCTCCCTCTAAATATGCATCGCGATCAAAAGGGGGATATACTCCAGATACAAGTTCTAGTTCTTCTCTAAGTTGAGTGGCATGTGATTCGCCAATCAGTGTTTCTAATTCCTTGCTATGCAGATCTTCGAAGGCCTGGCCTTCAGATATTTTAGTTTTAGATTCTGCGGTAAATAAATTGATATTCCGCTCATAGATATTATAAATGCCTTTGAAATCGTGCCCCATCCCAATAGGAAAACTCAGTGGCGTAACCGTCAATTTTAATTTTGATTCCACTTCATCAAGCAAGTCAAAAGCGTCCTTTCCCTCGCGGTCGAGTTTGTTGATAAAAACGATCATAGGGATGTGGCGCATACGACATACTTCAACCAGTTTTTCGGTTTGTTCCTCAACACCTTTTGCTACATCAATTACCACTATAACACTGTCTACAGCAGTTAAGGTCCTGAATGTATCTTCAGCAAAATCCTTGTGACCCGGAGTATCCAGGATATTTATCTTTTTGTCTTTGTAGTAAAAGGCAAGTACTGAAGTTGCTACCGAAATACCGCGCTGACGTTCAATTTCCATAAAATCACTGGTCGCAGTCTTCTTGATCTTGTTATTTTTCACTGCTCCGGCTTCCTGGATAGCGCCACCAAATAGTAATAGCTTCTCGGTGAGTGTGGTTTTCCCTGCATCAGGGTGTGAGATGATGCCGAATGTGCGTCTTTTTTCGATCTCCTGGGTAAAGCTCATGCGTTCCATTGAAAAATTCGAGCAAAAATACACCAATTAATGCAGTCATAAATGGATAAGGACTTGTAATTGAGAGAGTGCGTTTTGTCTAAAACATCAAGACCAGGCAATAATAATTTTAAATATGTAGGAAAATACCTATAGACGTGCATTTCATCGATAGAAATTGCTGTTAATAGATGTTTGATAACTTAACCTAAGGGGGGCATTTGTTGCTACTCTATTATGCTCTATATTGTACTATTATTTACATCGTCCTTTTTCTTACAACTTTTCTTACTAGTTCATGGTGATACGTTTTATCTAAACCTATCATATATGAGTGAAATTACGCGTTCTCAGACACCCCGCCGTTTGAGCTTTGGACGCCAGGCCCTAATTGCTTTTCTCTTGATCTTCATGTCGAGTGCATTTGATGTGCCTTCCGCCCATTATTACAATACTCCAACAAATAACGACTATGATTCGGATGGCGTTGCCGACCACATCGATATAGATGATGATGGCGATGGAATTTTAGACTCCGTTGAAGATGCCAATTTAGACGGGGATGGGGATCCGGAAACCCATCCAACGGACACGGACGGGGACGGTCTGCCCGATTATCAGGATCTCGATTCGGACAATGACGGATTGGATGATATCCTGGAAGGCAGTAATCTATTAGGAGGTGTTGAACCTCTTGGTACAGATGCCAATGGAAATGGGTTGGATGACATTTTTGAAGATGAGGCTGGTGAGTTAGGTTTAGATCCCGTAGACACTGAAGGAGATGGCATACCTGATTATAAGGATAGTGATTCGGATGGAGATGGGATATTAGATCTTACAGAATCTAGTTCACAGAGTACTGATTTTGACTGCAATACGATACCTAAGTTGCAATTCGACAATCCCCCCATCTTAGAAAGTGGTTCTGAATATGAAGAAGGTGCCGTATATAGGTTCCCTGAAATAACCGAATCCCTGGATGCCCTGGTAACCATTGAAGAAAATATGAACGGGGTGATCGTTACCCTGGATCAAAATAAGGTAGATCCGGAATTCTTTAAACCGGAGATCATCTTTACAATTGCTCCTGAGTTACGTCGTCCTTACGTGGATCTTCGCATTACCATTGTTGAAAAAGGAACAAACAACCCGGTGGAATTAGAGGAACTGATTGCCAATTTCATTGATATTGATGGCAATACCATTTATCAGGAATACAACCGCTTTGATACCCCAGCCAGGTTTACAGTAAATGATCCGAATGAGATACAAGTTCGAAATACTGGCGGCGGTTTATTGATCAATGGAGGTATGTTCGAATATGAAGAAATATTCAATACGCATCCTACTGTCAATATAGCTGTTGAATTTGTCGATATATCTTCTTTTGTATTCCGCTTTGGTATACATACGAGCAAAGATGTAAATTTAACTTCTTCAGTCCCTCGTCAATCTGGCATCCAATTTTCTTGTCTTGATAATTTTATAAATCCAGTAACTACAAACTTTAACGAAGATGTAGACTCCGATGGAGATGGAAAACCGGATCGAAGGGATATTGATGCTGATAATGATGGTATTCCAGACAATATAGAGGCGCAGCCAACGGATAGCTATATTCCACCATCCGGTGTTGATGCCAATATGGACGGTCTGGATGATGCCTATGAAGGGGAAGAAGTAGATGGACTTAACCCCATAAATACAGATGGAGAAGATTTACCAGATTATCTGGATGATGATACGGATAACGATACTGTTCCCGACAACAACGAAGGACACGACTTTGATAATGACGGTCAACCCGACAATATATTTACCGGTGAAGATACAGACGGTGATGGCCTTGATGACGGTTATGAGGGCAGTGATGTAAATGATGGTTTTGATCCGAACGATGAAATAGAAGATCCTGCCACAGACCTACCCAATACAGATGGGGAAGACGATGTAAATTATCGGGATATAGATGACGACAATGATGGTATCCCGACAGAAGAAGAAGATGCCAACGAGGATGGGGATCCGACCAATGATGATACAGATGGAGATGGTACCCCGGATTACTTGGATCCAATAGACGATACAGACACAGATGGGGACGGTGTTCCGGATATTACCGATGTTGATGATGACGGAGATGGCATTCCGGATGAAGAAGAAGATCCGAATCTGGATGGAGATGATGATCCAAACACAGATCCTCAGGACACAGACGGAGACGGTATCCCAGATCATTTAGATATTGATGCTGATAATGATGGCATACCTGACAATGTGGAAGGGCAACCCACGGAAGGCTATGTACCGCCTACAGGAGAAGATGCAGATGAAGACGGATTAGACGATGCCTATGAACCAGATGGTATTATACCAGAAGACACGGATGGCGATGGTACACCGGACTACCTTGATGACGATAGTGACAATGATACGGTTCCGGACAATAATGAAGGCAATGACTTCAACGAAGACGGTCAACCCGACAACATATTTACCGGTGAAGATACGGATGGAGATGGCCTGGACGACGGCTATGAAGGCAGTGATGTGGATGATGGCCCGGATCCCAACGACGAGATAAATGACCCGGCAACAGACTTGCCCAACACAGATGGTGAGGATGATGTGAATTATAGAGACATTGATGATGACAATGATGGTATCCCAACAGAGGAAGAAGATGCCAACGAGGATGGGGATCCGACCAATGATGATTCTGATGACGACGGCACACCGGACTACCTGGATCCGGATAATGCAGATACAGACGGGGACGGCGTTCCTGACACGA
>CAMYJF010000029.1:0-23444 GCA_947258555.1 uncultured Eudoraea sp.
GAACTGGCCATTATCTGCACCCTGAATTCAATTTGACTCTTTTTGATCTCAGCTCGCGGCGGGGTTTCCTTTTTTTCTGCCACCACATCGGGTTTCAATTTAATCGATTTGTTATTCGTGTCTTCTTTTTCTGCAACTACATCGGGTTTCAATGTAATCGTCTTCTTGCTCATGTCTTCTTTTTCGGCCACTTCTTTTGCCGGAATATCAACAGTCTTCTCAGGTAGTTTACTCGTATTATCTGGTGGCAGATTCTCAGCCTCCTGGGCTGCTATTTCTATTTCTGATGCTGTGTTTAATTCCTTCTCGATCGCCGGTTCTTCTTTTTTTTCTACAGGCTTGTTGATCACTACCTCTTTTTTCTCAGGTTGTTTTGTAACAACAACTACCTCTTTTTCAGGTTTACCTACAGGTGGGGCTGTATTGGGAGCTTTAGCAAAATCAGGCTCTGAGTAGCTAACTACTTCGTTTGGCACTATGGTTTCCTTGTAGGCAATGATCGCCTCCGCTATAGCCCTTCCCATTTCAGATTGACCCTTCTTTGAATTTAGGTATACTCCTTCATTCTTATTCGTTAAAAACCCGGTTTCTATCAGCACACTAGGCATAAACGTTTGATGGAGCACGATAAATCCGGCCTGCTTCACCTTGCGGTCCTTACGTTTTAATTTTCTGGTAAAATTGGTCTGAATCATTTTACCTAATTCGATACTTTTCTCCAAAAACTCTTCCTGCATGATGGTCAGGCCAATGATCGACTCAGGAGAATTAATATCATACTCCGAATACCGAGTCTCAAAGTCATCCTCCAGGTAGATGACCGAGTTTTCTTTCTTGGCGATCTCAAAATTCTGTTCATTGGCATGAAGACCCAGTACAAAAGTTCCTGCCCCATGTGCATCTGAACTGTGGGAATCACAATGAACCGATACAAAAAGATCTGCATTTGCTTTATTTGCTATTTCACCTCTTACAAACAGATCTACGAAAGAATCATCATTTCGCGTATAGACAACTTTTATGTCCTTTTCCTGGCTTAATTCCTTCCCTGCCTGCAAAACAATACTCAAAGCAATGTTCTTTTCCTGGTAGCCATTACCAAGATTGCCCGGATCATGTCCGCCATGTCCGGCATCAAGTACAACAACAAATGTATTTGGAGGGTCAACTATTTCCAGATCGTTCCCTGGAGGTGTCATCCACGAACTGATCAGGTATATCGGCAGGAAAAGGAGCGTTCTCAAAGTCATAAAATCAGGCGATTTTATACATCATTAATATGGTTAAATTTATTGTAATGACCCTCAAGGGGAACAAAAAATATATGTAAGTTTGACTACCAAAAACCAAGCCAATCCTGTACAAAAATAGGATATATAGTATTGCAATCAAATAGACCGTACTTACTTTTCCTTTGTCTTATGGCCTTGGGACACTGCTTTTTATGGGGCCAGGAAGATAGCACGAAAGATATTGCAATACCCGCTGAAAGAGATACACTTATTAGCCCGATCCCGCCGATAGCGGTCGTTCGCGACACTATTCTCAACGATTCCATTCAAGAAGATACCTTACCACAAAAGCCTGTATTGCTTACTGATAAGATCAAGTATAAAGCGAAAGATTATGTGCGAATAGATCAAAAAGAAAAGAAGATCTACCTCTATAATGAAGCCGAGATCTACTACCAGGATACCGAATTAAAGGCCGGGGTGATCATAATGGATTACACCAAAAATGAAGTATATGCAGGCCGTTTTATAGATTCTTTGGGGAATTACAGCCAATTGCCTTTCTTCAAACAAGGCCAGAATGAGGTTATCCCGGATTCCATACGCTTTAATTATGATACACAGAAAGCGTTGATCTTCAATTCCAGAACGGAACAACAAGCGGGCTTAGGAAGCCTTGGGAGCGACGCCATGAAGGTCTATGCAGAAATGACAAAAAAGGAAAATGACTCTGTTTATTACATGTACGAGGGCCGACTCACCACTTCCAAGGATACTGTTAATCCTGACTACTATATACGGGTAAGGAAAGCAAAGTTTGTTCCCAAGAAAAAAGTGATCGCTGGCTTTAGCAATTTATACATCGCTGATGTGCCAACGCCCATTGCATTGCCTTTTGCCTACTTCCCATTAACTGCAGGCAGGACAGCAGGGATTATGTTCCCGACTTTTGGAAATGACCCTGATAGGGGGTATTTCCTCCAAAATGGTGGCTATTATTTTCCGATAAGCGATTATGTTGATCTTACGGTTACAGGGGATCTCTATACCAACGGCAGTTATGGGTTTCGAGCACAATCGGTTTATTCCAAGCGATATAAATATCGGGGCAATGTAAACTTCCGATTTGAGAATCAGATCACAAGCCAAAAAGGTTTTGACGATTATAGTAGAGGGACCATCTACAATATACAGATCTCGCATTCACAGGACCCGAAAGCGAGCCCTAATTCCAGGCTGTCGGCATCGGTGAACCTGGGTAGTTCTCAATATTTCAGGAATTCTCTCTTGCAGCAGAATCTACCAAATACACAGGTAAACAATTTGTCATCTTCAATTTCATATTCAAAGACATTTCCGGCCTACCCTTCCGTGAATATGAGTATGACGGCAACTCATAATCAAAACACCAACACCGATGTGGTAGATGTAACCCTTCCTACCCTACAGGCCTCCATGGAACGGATCTTCCCTTTTGCCAAACGTGATGGGATCAAGAAAGGGGCAATACAAAATATCAACTTCCAGTACGATCTGAATGCCAGGAACAGCATTAGAACCAATGAAGAAGATTTTCTGACTGCAAAAATGTTTGACGATGCAAAAGTAGGCGCCCGCCATCGCATTCCGATAAGTACCAATTTTAAAGTGGCAAAGCATCTCAGTGTAAGCCTGGGAGGAAATTATGAAGAGGTATGGGCTCTGGAGACTTTTGACAAGCGATTCGATTCTGAAACGGAACAGGTAGTTACAGATACCATCTCCGGATTTGATCGATACAACACCTATAACCTCAGCGCGAGTATTGGAACCACAATTTATGGCACATTTACCTTTGGGGAAGACAAAAAGATCCAGGCTATACGCCATATTGTGCGTCCTTCACTCAGCTACGGATTTGCCCCTTCCTTCGATCAATATTATGACGAGTACATCAATACGGTAAATGGAGAATCCGTAGAATTCAGCAGGTTTCAGAACACGCTATATGGCGCTCCGCGTAACTCACGATCAAATGCCATTGGGTTAACCATAGCCAATACTATTGAAGCCAAGGTTCGTGACAAGGACAGTACGGCTATCGAACCCAAAAAGATCACTTTGTTAAATAGTTTCAATATCTCAACCGGATACAATTTTGAGGCCGACTCCCTTAAATTAAGCCCGGTAAATATTACAGGAGGTACCAACCTGCTGGAAAATAAAATGTCCATAAATTTCGGTGCCAGTTTAGATCCTTATGCCCTTGATAACCTTAACAGGCGTATCAATACCCTCAATATTAGCAATGGGGGCAGCCTATTCCGGGTTACCTCAGCACGTGCCAATGTGAGCTATAATATCAGTAGTAAGGACTTTCAGCGCGACCGGGATGATGATGCAGATGAGGATCTTGAAGATCCTTACTCGGGCGAAACCTATGTCGCTTCCGGTGGGGGCCGGACAGACGACCTCTTTGGTCGCTCTAATAGCTTTAACCGCGGTAGTTTTGACGGAAGGGATCCGGATTCTGTTGAAAACCCCGTTTACGGTAGCAAAATACCCTGGGATCTGCGTTTGCAATACGCCGTAACCTACAGCAACAGTGCGCGACAAAATGATATTACCAATCATTCTTTGATGTTTTCCGGAAATGTAAACCTAACGCCAAAATGGAGAGTTGGTGTTTCTTCCGGATACGATGTAAAAAGACAAGGCTTTACCATAACGCAACTCAGGTTTGAACGTGACCTGGATAGTTTTAAACTTAATTTTAACTGGACACCTTTTGGGAATTTTGAACGCTGGTACTTTTTTATTGGGATCAAAAGTTCCTTACTTTCTGATCTTAAATGGGAAAACAGAAGTCAGCCTCCACCAAGGTAATAACTTAACATAAACACACATGAAACGGATCATCAAAACTCCAAATGCGCCTGCACCTATAGGGCCTTACAATCAGGCAATTCAATTTGGCAATATGCTTTTCATTTCGGGTCAGATAGCCCTGGATCCTCCCAGTGGAGAACTTATCATGGACTCTATCCAGGCAGAAAGTGAACAAGTAATGAAGAATCTCAAAACCATATTAGCCGAAGCCGACATGGATTTTACGCATGTAGTGAAAACAAGTATCTTCCTGAAAGACATGAATCAGTTTGCAGAAGTAAATGCCGTATACGGCGCATACTTTGAACCTGACACTGCCCCGGCACGGGAAACAGTGGAAGTAGGTAATCTTCCAAAATTTGTTAACGTAGAGATCTCAATGATCGCTATGAAATAGTCTCCCGGTGGAATTCCATCAAGCCTTCTATAGGTCTTTGTCGGATCACACCAAGAACCAGGTCATTTCGCTCGATAACCTGAGTGAGTTCGTCCTTTAAATAATAGGCGATACTACCCACAAAATGTATTGGCACTTTTGTGGCCAGTTCAAATTGCATGATGTAGTTGTTTACGTACTGCTGAAAACCCTTATCGATTACCCCTTTGCAATAAGGATGCTCCTTATTCTCAATGAGGAAACGTGCAAAAGTGGCCAGGTAGGTATTGGGATTGGGTTGTTTGTAAAGGTTTTCCTTGATCACATCCGGGTCCAGATCGTATTCCTTGGCAAACTTGAAGCCCAGATCTTGAGGCATCTTGTGGAAGTAATAATCCCGGATCAATTTCCTGCCGAAGAAATTACCGCTGCCGTCGTCCATGGGTATATAGCCAAGGGAAACTACTTTCTGAAACAATTGATGCCCATCGTAGTAGCTACAGTTAGAGCCTGTGCCTAAAATACATACGATACCCTGAACCCCTACCTTGGTCGTAGAATATATAGCCGCATAGGTATCTTCCTTTACATTAACTTCGGCGTTCGGGAAGTACTCTTTAAAGATCTCCTTCAGGAATTTCTTCATCCGGTCCGTTCCGCAGCCAGCACCATAAAAATATAAATTGGTGATTTTGTCTTTGTTCTTGGAGAGCTC
This sequence comes from uncultured Eudoraea sp., assembly GCA_947258555.1. Lineage (GTDB taxonomy): Bacteria > Bacteroidota > Bacteroidia > Flavobacteriales > Flavobacteriaceae > HDS-28. The sequence continues at coordinate 5,192 of CAMYJF010000029.1, forward strand.
ATAGTTATTCGCGAGACGGTCTTCAATTACCTCCCGTGTGAGCACTTCAGGGCTCAATCCCAGGGTTTGGGTCATGAATACCTCTGCACCATCAGAATCCAGGGCGATCCAGTCCGACTTCGTCGCGCCACTATCCGCAATAAGGATCATACGTCTATTTGTTTACTTGGTTTGCTACAGTGTGGCCCTATAAAGAAGCCGCATATTCAGCCAGGTCAACCAATTTGTTGGAATACCCTGCCTCATTATCATACCAGGAGATCAATTTGAAAAATTTAGAATTCAATTCAATGCCCGCACCTGCATCAAAGATGCTGGTTCTGGCATCTCCAACGAAATCCTGTGATACTACGGCCTCATCCGTATAGCCTATGACACCTTTATATTTTCCTTCTGAAGCTTTCTTAACCACAGATTTGATCTCATCATAAGAGGTTTCCTTTTCTAGTCGAACAGTTAAGTCAACTGCAGAAACATCAGCGGTTGGTACACGGAAAGCCATTCCGGTCAGTTTGCCCTTTAATTCGGGAATTACTTTGGTTACGGCAACTGCAGCCCCGGTTGAGGTCGGAATAATATTCAACAAGGCGCTTCGGCCCAATCGATAGTTTTTCCTTGAGGGTGCATCTACAGTCTGTTGTGTGGCTGTAGCCGCGTGTATGGTTGTCATCAAGCCTTCTTCTATACCGAACTCATCGTTCAATACTTTGGCGATCGGAGCCAGGCAGTTCGTTGTACACGATGCATTGGAAATAATGGTATCTGTTGCTTTTACATCCTGATGGTTAACACCCATGACAAACATAGGTACATCTTTAGACGGTGCAGATATCAAAACTTTTTTAGCTCCCCCATCGATATGAAGTTGGGCTGTTTCCATTGTGGTGAATATCCCGGTACATTCCATTACTATATCTGCACCTACTGCATCCCACTTAAGCGCTGTAGGATCTTTTTCTGCTGTTACACGGATCGTGTTTCCATTTACTTCCAGGTGACCATCTTTCACATTGATAGTACCGTTAAATCTCCCGTGTACGGAATCGTATTCCAGAAGGTAAGCGAGCTGCTCTACATCCAGTAGGTCATTGATCGCTACTACATCTACATCGGAACGGTCCATGGTTGCTCTGAATACGAGTCGACCAATTCTTCCAAACCCATTGATGCCTATCTTAATTGTTGCCATTTTCAATTCTTTTTGATTATTATTTTAGTTGATTTTTATAGTGTCATAATATCAGAAACCCGAATGAGTTCCTTATCGATCTTGGTCTGACCTTTAATAGCTTCCTTCACGGGTGTCAGGATAATTTCGTTATCGTAAATCCCTACCATTAAATTTGATTTACCATCGATCAGGGCTTCTACAGCCTTTACGCCCATGCGACTTGCCAGGACGCGATCAGAACAGCTTGGTGCCCCCCCTCGTTGCATATGCCCCAGCACACTAACGCGAACATCGTACTCCGGGAGGTTACTTTCCACATAGTCCTTCAATTCATATACATTTTTACCAGTAGTGCGGTCCCCTTCGGCTACTACTACAATACTGGAAGATTTTCCTCTTCTTCTACTGCGTTCAAGCGAAGCCAGGAGTCGCTTCAGGCCTAGGTCTTCTTCTGGAATAAGGATCTCTTCCGCTCCAGCACCTAAGCCCGCATTAAGGGCTATATGACCAACGTCACGACCCATAACTTCTACAAAGAAGAGGCGATGGTGGGAACTGGCCGTATCCCGGATTTTATCTATAGCCTCTACTACTGTGTTCAAGGCTGTATCGAAACCTAGGGTGACCCGTGTTCCGAAGATATCGTTATCAATAGTTCCGGGGATCCCAATAAAAGGAATTCCAAATTCACTGTGGAATATGTCAGCCCCGGTAAGACTCCCGTCTCCTCCTATAACTACTAGAGCATTAATACCAGCAATCTGTAGCTGCTCAAAAGCCTTTTTTCTGCCTTCTGCCGTCCGAAATTCAGGACATCTGGCCGATTTGAGGAAAGTACCTCCCCTATTGATTATATTGTTTACGCTTCTCGCGTTCAGAGGCACTATGTCACCTGTTATCATACCATCATAACCGCGATAGATCCCCATGCATTCTCTCTCCCAGAAAGCAGAAGATCTAACCACTGCCCGAATGGCTGCATTCATTCCGGGAGAATCTCCTCCGGAAGTAAATACCCCTATCTTTTCGATTTTTCTGCTCATGCTAAAAATTGAATCTGCTAAACTAGCAAACTTCAGGCAAATAATGAATTGGAAATGCTGTCAATTACGATGTTCTCCATTCCAATTTAAATTGGGGGTAAAAGTGATCTCTAATTGAGGAAATCCAAGCGTGCTCCTGGGTTTGTTCCAGGACGTTCAAAACAATAAAGAAACAAAGAGACATAGCTGGCTAATGCCCGCAGATCACTGGGTCCTTAATCATTGGTCATAATGAAAAGTGGCAGCATCTCAAAATTCTTGTAAAATGGATGGTACTTTTCCATATTATAAAATTTATCGACGTTCACAAATTTCTTGGTTTCTGTGACCACTTCAACAGGGACATGGTCATAGCGGCCATTTTTTAAAACCACCATTCTGCCATCGATACCATTGAGGATAAGATCGAGCGCAAGATTCCCATAGGCTGTGGGTACTACTGAATCTATAAAGTCCGGATCTCCACACCTAACCAGGTATCCCAGTTTCTGATTGATCACATTCACAATTTTACCATTATTATATTTTGGAGATACCCGTTTAAGAGCGTCCGAGACTTCATCTCCTATGCCACCAAGTTTGGCATGTCCAAATGCATCCTTTTCTTGTCCCTCAAACATCATTTGTCCGCCTTCGAAGGTGGCCCCTTCGGATACAAGAACAATAGAATACTTGCTCGGATTAAGATTACGATCTTCAGTGAGCAGTTCGGCCAACTTATTAATATTGAAAGGAACTTCAGGGATTAGGCATCTATGTGCGGCGCCTGCTAATGTGGGTAACATGGCTGTAAAACCGGCATAGCGGCCAAATACTTCAAGGACCAGGAATCGCTCATGTGAACCTGCAGCAGTCCTCAGGCTGTTCGTGAGGCTGATGGTTCGGGTGACACACGTACTAAAACCTAAACAATAATCCGTTCCCGGAACATCGTTGTCCATTGTCTTTGGTATGGCTATTATCTTTAGCCCTTGTTTGAAAAGGTGAACCCCATAACTCAACGTATCATCGCCTCCAATCGGAATGAGATAATCTACACCAAGCCATTCAAGGTTTTTAATGACTTCAGGGGTAAGGTCATTAATATCTTCACTGTAACTGTCCTTTAAATGCTCAGGGACTGTGTCTTTGGACACATGGCTTGGACGGGTACGGGACGTATGCAAGAACGTACCTCCGGTACGAGCTGCTTTGTTTACTACGGCCTGGGATAGGTTAACAAAATTATTGCCGTTATCATATTTTTTATCCCGGATAATATCGATCAACCCGGCCCATCCTCTCTTAAAACCAATTACCCGATAGCCCTCTCGCAGAGCCCGGAAAGTTACCGCCCGGATCGCCGGATTTAGGCCCGGCACATCTCCTCCCCCGGTTAATATTCCAATTGTCCCTTTAATTTTATTTATGTTAGCCATTGTTCGTGTTGGTTTAGTGAAACAAAAAAAAATCCTTGGCAGAACAAGGTATTTCAATGTATGAAAATAACTCGAGAAATTAGTGCAGTTTAAGCAAAAATAGCTGAGATAAATATCAAAAAAATCTGCATTTCGATGTATCTTTAATACTTCATTGAAAACTTCACTAATATGTCTACCAACATTGATAAAATTTTAGGAAAAGATGCTGATTTTTTGCTCAATCACAGTTGTGAAACCATATCAAAAAAACAGATACACCTGCCAGGTCCCGATTTTGTAGATCGTGTTTTGGGTCCATCAGACAGAAACCCTATCGTTTTGCGGAATATGCAAACCCTATTTAACTCAGGAAGGCTCGGAAGAACAGGCTATGTTTCCATTCTTCCCGTTGACCAGGGGATAGAACATACAGCTGGCGCTTCCTTTGCGCCAAATCCTATATACTTTGATCCTGCGAATATTGTTGAACTCGCCATGGAAGGCGGATGTAATGCCGTTGCATCCACCCTGGGTGTGCTCGGATCTATCTCCCGCAAGTATGCTCATAAAATTCCATTCCTACTGAAATTGAATCACAATGAGCTTCTAACCTATCCCAATAAGTTTGATCAAATCATGTTTGCCAGTATAGACCAGGCCTTTGAAATGGGTTGTATTGCCGTTGGCGCTACTATCTACTTCGGATCACCGGAAAGCAATAGGCAAATACAGGAGATCACAGAAGCCTTTGAATATGCTCATGAATTAGGAATGGTTACTGTCCTTTGGGCTTATCTGAGGAATTCAGATTTTAAGAAAGATGGAAAGGACTATCACGTATCGGCAGATGTGACCGGACAAGCCAATCACCTGGCCTCAACGATACAGGCTGATATTGTAAAACAAAAACAGGCAGAGAACAACGGCGGCTTCAAAGCCATCAATTTTGCCAAGACGCATGATAAAGTTTATTCTGAATTGAGTTCTGATCACCCAATTGATCTCACACGTTACCAGGTAGCAAACTGTCTGATGGGTCGCGCCGGACTGATAAATTCAGGCGGGGCATCCGGAGATAATGACTTGGCTCAGGCGGTTAAAACTGCCGTTATTAATAAACGTGCCGGAGGTATGGGAATGATATCCGGCCGAAAGGCGTTCCAGAAGCCAATGAAGGAAGGAGTCAGCTTACTCAATGCCATTCAGGATGTATACCTGGATACCGGAATTACTATTGCATAAAATAGTTCAAATTGTATGAGAAAGCCTCTTAAAGGGGCTTTTCTTGTTTAATTCAGCGCTTTGGAGGCCGACTCTTTTTAGGTAGGAATTGGATCAGGCTATCTTTGCCCATAACGCTTCTTTGAGAAATATCCAGGGAGTCTTTCTTTCGTTTCTTGCGTTCTCCGTCGCGTTTCGCAAAAACCTTTTTCATGAGCTCTTTAAAACTATTGAAGTCTACCTCATAGGATAGACCCAGCCCTTGTGTATAGCCTTGCTGTTCTCCCAGGAATTGGGTGATCTCATTTTCCCTGTTAAATATTTTTGCCCTCAATGTCCCCTCTTCATTCAGTAATACCTGGACTTCCACATCTCCGGCCAATACAGTCTCACTAACGCCACCTACCGGTACTCCGAATCTACCATTGATAAGGACTCTATCTGAGATCTTGGTGGATACTGTAACCCCAATTCTGTTCTCCGTATTCAGATTGTCAGAGTTGGGATCCAGATAACCTTGCTCATACGACAATCCAAAATCTACCTTATCATTTCCACTGCTCAGCACCTGGTTTAGGAGACCGGAGGCCGTTTGAATCAGGTTTCCGGTCACCGCCTGCTGATTGATGCCTGTGCCTTCATCAACAAAAGTTCCCTGGGCCAGTAAAAAGAACGCATTACGCTCTTCCACCGTTGGATCCTGGAGTTTATATTCTAATTCCGACTTCACAATTGAGCTTGTTCCCGGGAAATCTATATTAAAATCAATCGAGGGCCGCTCCAACTCATCAGTCAGACTAACCACCACATCAGTTGGGATCCTTCTTACATAATTATTGTCCAGCAAGGGTGCCGGATTGGCATTCAAGGAATAAACCGCTTCCATATTCAGCTGAGCCGCAAGGGGGTCGCCTTCCCACACTATACTCCCACCCGGTTCTACTTGAAAGGTCTTATCAATAATGCCTCCAAATTTATATCGATACTCCCCGGTTACAACTACAAAATCCCCAAACATATTGAACTTGCCATTGGTATTGATCTCAATTAGCAAGATACCTTCACCTGTTCCTTTGAGACTACTGCCTGTTTTAGGGTCTACTACGATCTCTACTTCCGCGTCCGGGGTAACAACCAGGTCAAATTCCAATTCCAGTCCTTCGTAATCCCTTAGTGTTCGCTGGACGTCTACTGAATCTATTCGGTTTCGCTGGACGAAATTTATAAAAGAGTAGTCGCCTACTGAGGCTACGTCGCTAATGGGTATTTTTAATTCTGTGCCTGCACCTGTAGCCCCGTCAAAAGTAATGGTCAACGCCCGTGTAGGGCCGAATATCTTTCCTGAACCATTCACAAATCCGCTCCCGTAATACAATACTTCTTCCTCAAATTCGGTGTTTAAAATGAGGAATCTCTCATCCAGTGTAGCAAGGTCAAGATCAAGGCTCCAGTCTTGCCAGAATTTATGTTTAATAGTGCCATTCATCAATGCTCGCGTATTTTCCGAAATATCTGTCAAGGTAACATCATTGAACCTGAAAGTTTGCCCGGTAAGGCTTACATCTGCATTGCGGTTAAAGTCGTAATCCACGTTTAAATACGGGATGGCTATTCCGGCTTCATCCAGCGCCAATCTTCCTTCAATATCCGGATTCCGGATATCTCCCTGGACCTGAACAGTACCATTAAGATACCCTCTAATATTGGTGATCACACCCTCACCCAATGGGCTAAAAGGACGTAAAGCAAACCTGTCAAAGGAGGCGATCAGGTTGGCTTCCGGTATCTCTCCTTTATTTACCACATTACCGATGATATTTAACTTTTCACGGCCATTTTCTACGATTTGTGAACTCACTACAAAATCGGTGAGATCCTTATTTCCTACGATGCCAACGCTAAGTTTTCCTAATTCCAAATCATTTACTGCGAAATCTGCTACTTCCAGATTACAGGATGGCAGGTATACATTGTCTTTTTGCAGGATATTCAGATTTCCATTGATCTCTCCGCTGAGATTAAGGCTGTCAATGGCCGGTGCGATCTTATCGAGGGATACTATCTTAAACTGCAATTGTAAGTCCTTATAAGTAGAATCAGCAAGTTTTCCCCTGAGCCTTATCTGTTCCCTGTTGTCGTTATTCATGACGATCTCATCAATTGTAACACTATCCAGATTTCTGCTGAGGATGACCTTATTCTGCCGGTTACCATCTTTGTTCAGGACCCATGTATTCCCTTTAAAGCTCACATCTGACTTTTTCAGACCGATCACACTATTATTATTCTCGTTGAAGGTGTGGTAGAAATTTAAATTGTAGCTGTCATTGTAAAGGCTGCCTCCTTTGAATTCCGTTCGGAAAAACAACGTATCGGTTAATGTCGTATTGATCAGGCTAAAATCCTTGACATCATAATAGAGGGTAGAAACATCATCGACAGATACATATGTATTAAATAGGGGGTTCTTGTTATCTATCTTCACGTCAATATTCTGCATATGATTTCCGAAAGCCGATATATTGGGCGATCGGAATGTTAGTTTCAGATCCCCTTCATCGGAAATAATACTGCCTTTTATAAAAGTGTTCGGACCAAAATCCACCTCTGGGAAAAAGACTTCCACGATCTTATTGTAGATCTTGAAATTAAATGCCAATTCCTGCCCTTCACTTGTTTCATAAGGCTTGTAATTTGTATAAATACTACCGATGGCATTCTGTGTAAGTCGACCCAACTCCTCAACTTTAAATTTCCCTTTCATATAACCGGTGATTATATCCGGCGAATTGATATTAATGTTCCTTACAGAATCCTGGTCAAAGGCCGAAGTAACCTTAAAGTCTTCAAAAAAATAGGTGTCATTCTTATTGGAGTACTGAGTCTTATTGAAGGCAATATTACCGGTAAACTCATCGATGGAATTTCCACTTATGTCCATGGTAATATCCCCCTTGAAAACCGAGATACTGTCTTTAATAAAGTTTAGCTTTTTCAGGTCTGCATAATCAACTGTTGCATCAAAATTGAAGTTATTCACGGCACTCCCAAAATCGGCTAACCCTTTAAAGTAGAATTTAAAATTGGCATCATTACTGGATATACTCCCATCGTACAATTCATCTTTCAGGATTCCGGAAACTTTCACATCCTTGTACTCATATCCGTTATAGGTAAGATTATAGATCTCCCCTATTACCTCAGTATTCAGCGTTTCTTTGACAAAGCCTTCGCCTTCCACATTTACATCTACAGTTGCTTTACCGAGGGTTTTATTCTCGATGTAATTGCCAAGGTCAAAATCGATCAATGAAATGAATCCTTTGTATTTCGATTTTTGAATTTCGTCCAGTTCGCTTAGCTCAAGATCGACATAGCTGTTTCCAAGAGCACTGTTGATGTTTAAATTAGTTTGGACCGTATTGGTTGTGACAATTGCATCGCCCCGCATGGTAAAGGATCCTAGTTTTTGAACTGAATTTGGAAGTGATTCCCCAAGTAATCTGGGCAGCAATCCACGCAACTGATAGTAACTACTAGTAATATTACGAATATCCGCCTCCATTTTAAATTCCCCGTCACGCTGGAAGAGGTCCTTAAAATTAAAATCCCCCCGTACACCTGTATTATCAGTAACCAGGAAGAGATCATCGGCCTGTAAGTCATTTAAGACCCCACTAATATCAGCAGAAAAGAGCAGGGTTTTATCCACCCCAAACTCATCATAGAAGAGATTGATGTCTGAAGTACCAACCTCAGAGTCTACAAAATTCGATGTGACACTCACTTTATTGGTAAAGTCCTTCATATCCTCTCTTTCATAATCAAAGACCAATTGGCCTTTAAGGTCGGAATGCGCTGTTTTTATCTGTAGGGAATCGAATCGAATTTGTGAGAGTGAGTAAGCAAATTCGGTTTGGAGGCGGTTTACTTCAAGTCCGCGCCTGTCTCTGAATGCCAAGGATTCAATTTTAGCTGATACATCAGGCCCAAGAATATTGAAATTATCTGCCTTGAGGTTGAGTTTTTTCAGATCAAGTACAGAGGGGTATTCCAGGTTTTCGTTTATTAATCTGAACCTGCTGTCCGTGATCACAAATTCATCTGTGGATAATTTAAAAGGTTCGGTCTTAGGATCCCTTGGCTGGCCTGAATCAAATTTTGCAATAAATACATCCAGGTTGGTATAGGTAGTATCCTGATATGTTTTCATCTTTAGATCGAGTCCTTCTATGTCTACATCGCCAAAATCCATATTACCCTTCATCACATTTTGAATACTTAGAATGGAGGTGCTTAGTTCGTGAATATATGCCAGGGTGTCCTGCTTATAGTCTTCGATGTAAATCCCGCGTACAGAGGTGTCCCATGATATTAAAGAAACTCTTAGACGATCAATGGCGATGTTCGTACCAAAATCCGAATTCAGCCGGTTCATTGTCATTTTAGCCAGACGCGTTTGTATAGGAGGAAGCGATAATACTAAGGTGCCCAGGACACATCCAAGCAGGATGGCCAAGAGTACTCTGACAAGTATTTTACGGAATTTTTTGATAGGGCTTTAAGGTTTACCTTTGTACATTCAAATTTTGTTCCAAACAGCTATTGAAAAAAGCAGTTTACATATTGGCCATCGAATCCTCTTGTGATGATACTTCTGCTGCAGTCTTACGCAATTCAGAAGTGCTAAGTAACGTGGTGGCCACACAGAAAGTACATGAGGCGTACGGAGGAATTGTACCGGAATTGGCTTCCCGCGCACATCAGCAAAATATAGTTCCCGTGGTGCACCAGGCTTTGGCTATAGCAAATATCGACAAAAAACAGCTATCTGCTATTGCTTTTACCAGAGGTCCCGGACTATTGGGATCCCTACTAGTAGGTACGTCATTTGCTAAGTCTTTGGCTCTCGCCCTGGAAATTCCTTTGATAGAAGTGCATCATATGCAAGCGCATATACTGGCCCATTTCATCGATGAGGAGGATTCCGGCAAACCCGAATTTCCGTTTCTCGCTCTAACTATCAGTGGCGGACATACACAACTTGTGCATGTGCGTAATTACCTGGATATGGAGGTCATAGGGGAAACATTAGATGACGCAGTCGGGGAAGCATTCGATAAGAGTGCCAAAGTTTTGGGCTTGTCTTATCCAGGCGGACCGATGATAGACAAGTATGCTCAGAAAGGAGATCCAAAAGCCTTTGCTTTTCCAATACCTAAGATGGCAGATCTAAATTTCAGTTTCAGTGGATTAAAAACCAGTATTCTGTATTTCATCCAAAAAGAGACGGCCAAAAATCCGGGTTTTGTAAAAGAAAATCTGGAAGACATTTGTGCTTCTATCCAATATACCATCGTCCGGATACTTATGGAAAAACTTGAAAAAGCAGTGCGGCAGACGGGGATAACCACTGTAGCTGTCGGAGGCGGCGTTTCCGCCAATTCAGGTGTCCGTAGTGCCTTGGAACAAGCGTCACTCGACAAGGGGTGGACATGCTTTATTCCTAAACTGGAGTATTGCACGGATAATGCCGCCATGATTGGGATTGTAGGCTATTTAAAGTATCTTGAAGGAAATTTTACAGATCAAAAAAGCACGCCGCTTGCGCGCTATTCTTTGTAATGAATACATCATCTTTGAACTATGGCCTATAATGAAACCTTGGAGAAAAGAATGGATGCAGCCTGGGAAGTTTTTCCTAAGGATATCCGATCCCGACTCGAAAAAAAGAAGATGTTTGGAGGACTGGCCTATTTGTATAAAGGTAAAATGACGGTTGGCATTGTTAAACAAGATCTGATGGTGCGTGTGATCGAGTCTAAAATGCCTAAGGTGCTGACCCATTCTGCAGCACGACCTATGGATTTTACCAAAAGACCCATGAAAGAATTCATCTATGTTTCAGAATCAGGTTTCAATGTGGAAGCAGACCTTCAATATTGGTTGGAATTGGGCCTGGAACATGCCAAAACAAAAGTTTCCTAAGATCTATGAGTGATCAATTATTTTACAACCCATCCTTGGGTCGAGATTCAAAAGAACTTGTTTTTGCCGCAGAAGAGAGCAAGCATATTGCTAAAGTACTGCGTAAAAAAACCGGAGATATCGTTCAGGTTACCAATGGCGATGGGTTGCTCTTTTCAGCCAACTTAACTGTGGCCAATCCGGATCAATGTGTTGCTTCGATCACCAGTATCGATAAGAAGATCCAACCCATGCACTGGCTGCATATTGCTGTAGCTCCTACAAAAAGTCCAGATAGATTTGAATGGTTCCTTGAAAAGGCAACGGAGATCGGTGTTAATGAGATTAGTCCTGTTATTTGTGAGCATTCCGAACGTAAAACCATAAAGAAAGAGCGTTGTATCCGAATCCTGGAATCGGCGATGAAACAATCAAAGAGGGCATATTTACCCAAATTCAATGATCCGGAAACCCTGGATACATTTTTATCACATAAACATCCCGGTTTGAAATTTATCGCTCATTGTCGTGAAGGGGAGAAACTGGAACTGAAACGAAGGGTAGCCCCTGATAAGGATATTACCATTTTAATTGGTCCTGAAGGCGATTTCACCGAAGCAGAAATTGATCTGGCATATGAGAAAGGATTTTATCCTGTTTCTTTAGGTGAGGCGCGATTAAGGACTGAAACAGCTGCTGTAGTAGCCTGCGCCACAGTTAATTTGATCAATACCCGATAATGGATCGCATCAAGACACTTATCTTGCTTCTTTTTTATTCCGGGCTAACGATAAGCTCAGCCCAGGAGATCGCAGTTTTAAAATACAGCGGTGGCGGCGATTGGTATGCCAATCCCACTGCCCTTCCCAATTTAATTGCGTTCTGCAATGCCAATATAAATACGGCCATCAAGGAAAATCCACAAACCGTGACTTCAGCAAGTACGACGCTTTTTCAATATCCATACGTCCATATGACCGGTCACGGCAACGTCTTCTTTTCGGATGAAGAGGCTCAGAATGTGCGAACTTACCTGCTTGCAGGTGGTTTTTTGCATATTGATGACAACTACGGTATGGAACCCTATTTGAGAAAAGAACTTGTAAAAATATTCCCGGATAAAGAACTTGTAGAAATTCCGGCAGACCACCCTATATTTAAAGAACCCTATTCCTTTCCACAAGGATTGCCAAAGATCCATGAACACGATGGCAAGCGACCCCAGGCATTGGGCATAATCCACGAAAATAAATTGATCCTACTCTTTACTTTTGAAAGTGATCTGGGCGATGGGTGGGAAGATCCGGAGGTGCACAACGACCCGGAAGAAATTAGGCAAAAAGCACTACAAATGGGAGCTAACATCATATCTTACGCCTTCAAGAATTGAGTATGAATTCTAAGATCATCGCTAAAGGTATTTTGCAAGCTGTGGGTATCATGGTCGGTATTGCCCTTACACTATATTTTCTTTACGAGATCCGATCTGTACTGGCCTACTTGGCAATTGCGGCCGTGGTCGCTCTAATTGGAAGGCCTGTCGTTATGTTTTTACGCAGGCGACTCAAATTCGCGAATACACTTGCCGTTGTAGTGACGATGTTGTTCATGATCGGGATCTTAACAGGTATAATTGCCCTCTTTGTTCCCCTGATCACCGAACAAAGCAAGAATCTATCCCTGTTGAATATTGAAGAATTACAGGCAAGCTTGAATGAACTCTACCAGGAGACCGTATATTATTTTGGAGCCACACCGGAGCGGGTAAATGAATTACTACAAGAAACATCGCTGGGAAAAAGAGCTCTGGAAGGCCTGGATATGGGCTTTATCCCTAATATACTGAACACGTTTATGAATGTGCTGAGTTCGGCAAGTATCGGGTTATTCTCGGTTTTATTCATCTCTTTCTTTTTTCTGAAAGACAGCAAGCTATTCCAACGAGGCCTTCTTACGTTTATTCCCAAAACTAAAGAAGGTGGAACCGTAAAATCGATCGATAAGATCAACAGGCTGCTCTCACGCTATTTTGTTGGCATCCTTGTACAGATTCTGATCCTCTTTATTATTTATACTATTGCCCTTGTTATAGTTGGGGTAGAAAATGCCGTTGTCATTGCGTTTTTATGCGCCTTATTTAACATCATTCCATACATCGGTCCGATCATCGGCGGAGTGCTGATGATCTTCCTTACAATGACCAGTTTTTTAGGTGCCGATTTTAGCACAGTTATCCTACCTAATACTGGCTGGGTTTTACTCGGATTAGTTATCGGTCAGCTTATTGATAATTTCTTTTCTCAACCCTTTATTTTTTCCAACAGTGTGAAGTCGCATCCCCTGGAAATTTTCCTCGTGATCATTATCGCAGGTCTCCTTTTTGGTGTAGTTGGAATGATCGTTGCCGTACCCGGATATACGGCCATTAAAGTGATTTTGAAGGAATTTTTGGCCGAAAATCAGATCGTAAGGCGACTTACAAAAAATCTATAGTTTTACTTTGAATAAAAAACTCTTAAAAACTGGTACAGAGGATTTTATATCAAATAATTTGAACACTGACATCATGTCAGTTTTGCTCAAAAAGAGCCCTTTTCCCGAAATTTCACCCCAGGAACTGGCCCAGCAACTTCAAGGCAAGCAGATCGCTCAAAAAAAGCTTCCCTCCTGGTTTAAATCTCCTGGGATTCTCTACCCTAAAAAGATACACCTCGAACAGTCATCGTCGGAGGCAACTGCCTTGTATAAATCACAATTAGTCAGTGGAAAGTCGCTTCTTGACATGACAGGCGGATTTGGGATAGATGCTACCTCATTTTCCGCTAAGATAGGAACCGTTTCTTACTGCGAAACTAATGAAGAATTAGCCCGGATCACGAGTCATAATTTTGAACAATTAGGTGTGCAAAATGTCAGCTGCTATGTCGGTGATGGAATGGACTTCTTAAGAAGCCAAAAATCCACTTTTGATTGGATCTATTTAGATCCCTCAAGGAGATCAGGTTCTTCTAATAAAGTGATCAATCTGGATGCCTATGAGCCTAATATCCTCAATTTGCTGAAAGAGCTATTTAATAGCACTTCTCATATTTTACTAAAAACCTCTCCCCTGCTCGATATACAAGTAGGAATTGAACATCTGCAATTCGTATCTGAGATACATGTGGTTGCCCTACATAATGATGTAAAGGAATTGCTTTGGATTTTGAATAGGGAAGACTACCAAGAAGTTTCTATAACCACTATAAACATTGGTGTTTTACAAGATCAAAAGTTCAAATTTACCCTTGCCGACGAAACTGCTGCCACCTCAATATACGGTGAACCGGAAACCTATCTGTATGAACCCAATGGGGCTATTCTCAAAGCAGGAGCTTTTAACTTGGTTGGTGTCAACTACGATATAAAGAAATTATCCAAGCACAGCCACTTATATACGTCTAAGGAAAAGGTAGATTTTCCGGGACGCTGTTTTCAAATCACGGAAGTAATCCATTTTTCAAATAATTGGAACAAAGACAAAACGGTAATCAAAGCGAATATTACTACACGGAATTTTCCTCTGAAGGTCAAAGAGATCCGAAAGAGGTTTAAGATAAAAGACGGTGGAGAGGATTACTTATTTTTCACGACGCTGGAGTCTGGGGAAAAACAGGTAATTAGGTGTATAAAGTGTTGATTTTTAGTTAATTGGTGTAGGGCACGGCCAGGTAAAATTGGCCACTGGGTCGTTTGAAGCAGTCGATAGGTTATAGTGCCACCACTCTGTGCGAATCGACCAAAAACCATGATTTTCCATAGTCTCTTTCAATAGCTTTCGATTCTGCAATATCTCTTCAGAAAGATCCAAATTGTCATGATAGGCCTTTCTTCCGAAAAAATCAAAGTCGGTTCCCATATCCAATTCTTGCCCATCCATATCCACAAGCGTGATATCCACGGCGCCTCCCTTATTATGAATGGAACCTTTGACAGGATCAGCTACATATTGTGGGTTAGGGACGATCTCCCACATTTTATATTGCACATCGTTCGGGCGATAGCAATCAAAGAATTTTATCTGGTAGCCTTCCTTCATAAAGTCACTGTTCGCAGCAATAAGCGCTTTAGCAGTTTTCACCCTCGTATAGCATTCTGCGCAATCATAGACCTTGGCCTTTAGAAAATTATTTTCCGTTGCATACCTCATATCGTACTGAAAATCAGGGCTATAATCAGCAAGTCTTATAAATAGTGTATCTGCAAGATCAGCTAAGGAAGGGATTTCCACTTTCGGCATTTTCATAGTGATCTTGATGGAATCCTGAAGCATAATTTCCTTTTCCACGACATCAGGTTGTACTTCTTCTTTCTTGACTTCCTTGCAATTTGAATTCAAAACGAGTATGCTGAATACTAGTAAGAGATATTTCATTTTCATAGGACAAAAATACGTAGTCTTGGTATAAACTCCCCTTGATCCCCTCTTAATAGAGAGGATGCCCCACTTAGTTTCTTCTCAACACATTAATTAATATCAGTCCCTCCTAACAAGGAGGGATATAGGGAGGTATAAATTCGGATTTTCAGCTATTTGTTTACATTCTCACACTCCCCTCAATCCCCTCTTGGTAGAGGGGATGCCCTACCAAGAATATTCTCAACATTGTGAAAACCAATGTCCCTCCTAAAAAGGAGGGATTTAGGGAGGTGTTAAGGTGTGGAGAATCCATTCTCCTCAAAATCAACTATATAAGCCTCTATGGCTCTAAGTACATTTTCCATATCATGAAGAATCTGCCAATCTGAAAATCGTAATATTTGAATACCCAAAGCATTCAATCTTTTAGTCTTTTTAGTATCTTTTTGATATACTTCAAGAATTTGATGGGAGTATCCATCACATTCTATGGCCAAACGAAGTTTGTTACAAAAAAAGTCGACAATATATCTATCTATAGGCTTTTGACGATGGAAATCATAGCCATACATCTGATCTCTTTTCAATTTCTGCCATAACCGAATTTCGGCCTTTGTCGCATTATTACGGAGCTGCCTGGCCAATTCTTTCAAATGAGGTTCGGCACATTAATAAATATCAGTCCCTCCTAACAAGGAGGGATATAGGGAGGTACAAAGAAAATCGTACCTTCTGAACTTATTTTACAGTATGAGAGCAAGTATCAAATCGGTCATCATTTGCAGTCTATTCACCGTAATTCTAAGCAGTTGTGCGAACCCGGAGCCCTGGCTTCTTGGTTTTGAGAAAACTGAATTGAATCCAATATTGACCGCAGATCCGTCCTATTCCTTCGTATGTCCCGTTTCCAAGGATACTGTTGCCTGGCAGCAGGCAGACGTTTTCAATCCGGGTGCCATAGTCAGAAATGATACTGTATTTATGCTCTTGCGGGCAGAAGACGATCCCGATGCGATCCTCGGCGGGAGAACATCGCGCATTGGATTGGCATATAGCCAGGATGGTATCCATTTCGACAAATACCCCCAACCCGTTTTGTATCCAGAAGATGATGAATTCAAGCAGTGGGACTATCCCGGTGGTGTTGAGGATCCCCGTGTTGTGGAATTGGCAGATGGAGGTTATGCAATGCTGTACACAAGTTGGGATACCAAAATAGCCCGGCTATCCAGTGCCTATTCAACAGATCTTAAAAGCTGGAATAAGTACGGCCCAGTCTTTCGCGAGGCCTATAACGGCCAGTTTAACGAGGTGTGGAGCAAGTCTGGCTCTATAGTCACTGAGCTGGTCGATGGCCGTTTAAAAGCAAAGAAGATCAACGGGAAGTATTATATGTATTGGGGAGAGCTTTTTGTCAATGTGGCCACATCTGAAGATGGGCTTCAATGGGAACCCCTATTAGACAAAAATGGCGAATTATTAAAAGTCCTGGAACCTACGCTTCATGATTTTGATAGTCACCTCGTTGAACCGGGACCCCCAGCCTTATATACAGATAATGGGATCCTGCTACTCTACAATGGCAAGAACCTCAGTGGCGAAGGTGCCGGGAAGCAAACGCCGGAAGGCACGTACTGCGGGGGTCAGGTATTATTTGATGCAAAAGATCCCACACAGTTTATAAGCCGACTTGAAACTCCTTTTATCTGCCCCAGCCTACCGCACGAGATCAGCGGCCAATACAAGGCGGGAACTACTTTTATAGAAGGGCTTGTCTATTTCAAAGATCAATGGTTTCTTTATTATGGCACGGCCGATTCTATGGTAGGATTAGCCACAAGGAACGGATTATAATCCTTTAAGAAATTTAAGGCTTTGCGGTACCTGATCTAAAACCCGGGAGGATTCATCTTCGATGAACATGTATTCAATCCCCAGTTCTTTTCCGCGTTTTACCAATCCGGCAATATCAACCTGTCCCGAACCGAGCACTACATTGGTTTCTACATCTTCATGGCCTGAAGTATTTCCTTTAATACCTGCTGCCATGTCTTTTAAATGCATCAACTTAAATTTATCCGGATAGCGATTAAGTAATTCCATAGCGTCTTCACCCCCGTGCTGCACCCAATACACATCCATTTCAAAATCAAAATCTGAGGCTTGTTCGGCCATCAGATCAAATAAGGTGCCATCTCCATGAGGCCTGAATTCATAGCCGTGCATATGATAAGTGAAAACCAATCCTCGAGATTTGAAATATGCCCCGGCTTTATTGAATAAATCAATAGCTTGCTGGGTATCCTCAAGAGTAAAATCATCTCCCTTATGGGGTATCCAGGGACACATCAGGTATTTAGCCCCGTAACGATCTGCTTTATCCGCGAGGGCAGTAAGGTCTTTCTTAAGATCATTATAATCTACGCCGATACCTACGACACTGATGTCATATTTTTCTAAGAGCGCTCTGAATTTGGCTTCATCCATCCCATAGGTGTCTCCACCTTCTACCTTATCTATGCCCCACTCCGCAATGGTTTTCAGGGTGCCCTCTATATCGGTTTTAAATTGATTTCGCAGGCTATAGAGTTGTATGCCAATTTCTTGTGCGCATATCGGAAGCGCAAAACTTACAATTATAATGGTGATAAATACTTTTTTCATTTTCAATCTTTTAAGTTAATAAATTTCCATTTTCGTCCCATTCTGCCATAATGCCGCGTTTGCTTTGATCGACACATTTGGCAAGCCATTCTTCCTCATAAGCTACCCCGTGCTGATCTAATACCTCCTGGGGTACACCGTCCCAGACATTGGGCATGTTCCCTTTGTAACCCAGATCTTCAATCCCCATTTTAGAGGTGTAATAACCGCTCAGCGTCAAGTTTCTTAGTAAAGAAAAGAACTGTATCTCCAAAGCTTGCTTATCCATAGATATTTTGGTATCATAAAAAGCTATCGTATCCAGTAACTCCTTTTGCTGGGTTTCGGGAGTAACTTTGAACTCCGTTCCGTAATCCGTATTGCTTTTATGATCTAACCACACCAAGCC
>CAMYJF010000029.1:23483-56559 GCA_947258555.1 uncultured Eudoraea sp.
CGGGTGAACCCGCATCAGTGGCACTTCCATAACTTTCGTTAGCCGGAAGGATCAAGGCACAAAGGACAGAAATAGTTTCCATCTCATGTTCGTTTAAAAATTGATCCTCATCCAACTCCTGGATCAGTTCGGCTTCTTCTGGTGTGCGTCCATAATTATAGGTCGCCAGTACTTTTTCTTCTTGTTCAGCTTCTACCTGGGTTTTGCAGCCATGTAAGGCTAACCCACCGGCCACTCCGCCAAGCAATAGGGATTTTATACTTTTTCTCCTATCCATCATGTAATATTTTGTTGTTTCAATTGATCTACCAAAAATTCCGAAGCTCGCCATGCCAGAGCCATTATCGTCCAGGTACAGTTCTTGTCTGCCTGTGAAACAAAAGGACCTGCATCCATAATGAAGACATTATCGCTATCATGAAGTTGCTGGTATTTATTCACGACGGAACGGGAAGGATCATCACCCATGCGGGTTGTCCCTACTTCATGGATTATCTGTCCGGGAGCCAAAAGGCCGTAATCCTGATCAGGACCGGGACTGTCCCCAAGTACTTCACCTCCCATATTATGGATCAATTCTTCAAATGTAGATTGCATATGCCTGGCCTGCTTACGCTCATTGTCGGACCAATTATAATGGAACCGCAAAACAGGAATGCCAAACTCATCCACTGTCGTTGGATCGATCTCACAATAGTTGTCTTCCATGGCAATTGACTCTCCACGTCCGCCAAAACCAAGGACGGAGCCGTAATACTTTTTCACATCGGCGCGCAAACCATTCCCATAGCCGCCCGTTGGGAGCCCAAAAAATTTATTGAATTCATTCGGATTGAAACCAAAGCCATAGTTAGGCATTCCAATACCGCCCCACACTTCAATATGGTAGCCACGTGGGAAATCAAGGTCCTTATTATCCAGCCACCAGGGGGAATACACGTGCATTCCACCAACCCCGTCTTCATTGTACATTTTTCGGTTCATCAAGCCGGGTATAAATCCGGCACGACTGGCACCGGTAGAATCATGAAGATATTTCCCGACCATATTACTACTGTTCCCAAGGCCATTCGGGTGCTGTTTGCTTTTTGAGTTCAACAGAATGCGGGCAGAACTACAAGCAGATGCGGCCAAAACAACCACTTTAGCATTTAAGGCATATTCTTTTCTGTCTTCCTTATTTATATATGACACTCCAGTAGCCCTTCCTTCTTCATTTGTCTTCACTTCGCGAACCATACAGTTCACATACAGATCTACCTGTCCTCCATTTTTTTGTGCAGGGAATATCAGGCAAGAACCGGATGAGAAGTCGGCATAAACCGAACAGGCCCTTGAGCATTGACCGCAATAAAAGCAGACCCCTCGTTCTTTATTGATCTTCTTGGTGAGCATGGACATACGTGAGGGATATACAGGAACTCCTGTTTTCCTCGCTCCCTTGATGTAGAAAAGCTCGTGTAACCTGGGCTTAGGTGGAGGAAGGAAGAATCCGTCCGGATCATTAGGAAGGCCTTCATTAGTACCAAAAACACCGATCTCCTTGTCTAGTTTGTCGTAATACGGCTTGACATCTTCATAGCCAATCGGCCAGTTATCGCCAAGTCCATCAACATCCTTATGCTTAAAATCTTTCGGGCCAAAGCGAAGTGAAATACGGCCCCAATGGTTGGTTCGGCCCCCGAGCATTTGAGATCGGAACCAATCGAATTTGGTGCCATCTTTATGCGTATAGGGTTGCCCTTCAATATTCCATCCGCCGTAGGCCATATCAAAATCCCCAAAATCTCGCACCGTATTGGCACCACGCCTTGGAGATTCCCACGGCCATTTTAATTGGGTCATCTGATCCGGATCTTTTGGATCAAAATAGGGACCCGCTTCAACGACAGCCACTTTGAGTCCGGCATCGGCCAGGATCTTTGTGGCCATCCCGCCACCTGCCCCAGATCCTACAATGATCACATCATAAACCTGGGCTGATTCTTTTATTTGCATGTTATGTGCTGCTTAATTGTGTTTTAAAAGTATTTAAAATTATCAACCCTAAACTAACAACATTACATTTTTAGGAGCATTCCTTAGTCATTTTAGCAATTAATTAGTAATATTATCTCTTATTTAAATTCTTACGAAGGAATTGAGTGTCAATTAAATGAGAACAAAAACCCTCTAAATTCCTTAAAATCAGAAAACTATATAATTAACAACTAAACATTATGAAAATGAAAAGTGATCATTTATCGCAAAATCCAGGGTATGGAATGATACGTACTGTCCTGGTGTTTTCCTTTTTATGCTGCTTTGTTGGATCACCAGCGTTCGCCTTTTCAGAGGCCGATCCTGTTTCATCAATGCTAGATGACGTGTTTCAACAAACCATTACAGGAACGGTTACCGATGATACAGGAGCTCCTTTACCAGGTGCCAATGTATTAGTAAGGGGAACCACAACAGGAACCCAGACAGATTTTGACGGGAACTACACCATTACTGCCAACGAAGGGGATGTAATACAATTTAGTTACATCGGCTATGCTTCACAGTCAGTAACTGTAGGCACCTCGACAACTATCAATGTAAGCATGCAAGAAGACGCAAGTCAGCTAGCGGAAGTTGTGGTTACTGGTTATACGTCCCAAACAAGGGGTGACATTACGGGCTCCGTTGCTTCCGTTGATATTTCAGAAGCAATCAAAGTGCCTTTAGTAAATGCCGCCGAAGCACTGGAAGGACGAGTTACCGGGGTATCCGTGACCAATTCAGGTACACCAGGATCCTCACCGAAAATCGTGATTCGGGGATTTGGTACCAGCAACAATACCAACCCTTTGTATATTATTGATGGTGTTCAGACAGATAACCCTTCTATTCTGAATAGTATTAATCCCGGGGATATTGATCAGATGAACGTCCTCAAGGATGGAGCAGCTGCCATTTACGGTGCCAGGGCATCCAATGGAGTTGTGGTCATAACCACGAAGAGCGGAAGTTACAACCAAAGCGAACCAACTGTAACCTTTAACGCCTATACCGGAGTATCCAGAGCAACAAATATTCCAGACCTGTTAAATCCCCAGCAGCACGGAGATATGATTTTCCAAAGTCTGGCAAATGATGGGGCCTCTGTGGAGCACCCGCAATATGGATCTGGTCCTTCAGCGGTAGTCCCGGCTACGGTGCAGGATTATACCCGAGTTGTTTCCTATGATCCTATTGTAAGAGCACCTCGTACAGCGACAGTAAATCCTAATGGTACGGACTGGTTTGAGGAGATCACCCAAAATGCGCCCACACAAAATTTCGATCTTTCCATTTCAAATGGTAATGAAACCGGAAAATACTTTTTGTCTGCCAACTACCTTAATCGTGAAGGTATCGTGAACGAAACCGGATTTAAACAAGGGGTAACCCGATTGAACTCTGAATTCAAAATCGGTGAAAAAATTAGAATAGGAGAACACCTAAATGCTTCGTTTTCGCGTCAAGCAGAAGGAACACTAGAGTCTATTGGTATGGCCTATAGATTTACACCCCTGGTACCCGTTTTTGATGACGAGGGGGATTTTGCCGGATCAGGTGGTCCGGGCTTGAGTAATACCCGGAATCCTGTGGCATTGCTTTCACGAGCAAAGGACAACTACAATAAGATATTCCGTGTGTTTGGTGATGTATATTTGGAAGCCGAACTCTATGAAGGACTTAGTGTTAGGACAACTTTTAGTGGAAATGTTGAGACCTTTTCACAGCGAAGATTTCAGGCTTTGGATCCGGAATTCATTGAGCCTCTAGCTACCAATACACTTTTTGAACAGGATATCAATAATTATTCCTGGACCTGGACAAACATTGCCACATATACCAAATCATTTGGAGATCATAGTCTCGATGCCCTTGTCGGAGTAGAGGCTGTTGAAGAGAACAGTAAAGGAAAACAGATCCAGCGTAGTGGATTTTTGTTTGAGACACCCGACTTTTATCTCCTCGAGAACGGTAGTGGAGTGCCTGTTGTAGATTTCGCCTATGAAGGTGGAAACACCTTGTTCTCCATTTTTGGTACAGCGAATTATTCATATCAGGGCAAATATTATGCAACAGTCACACTTCGAAACGATAAATCTTCACGTTTCCTAGGAGATAATCAGAGTCAGACATTCCCTTCCTTTAGTGCGGGCTGGAAAATGAGTGATGAAAATTGGTTCCCACAGGATGGATTTGTCAACAGGTTAAGGTTGAAAGCCTCATATGGAGAACTGGGTAACCAAACCCTGCCGACCAGTAACCCGACGATCAATATTTCCAATCTCAGCGAAACATTAGGTAATTATAGTCTTAATGGAAGCTCCATTTCAACAGGTGCGATCCTGGCCCAGGTTGGGAATCCGGATCTAAGGTGGGAAACCAGTGTCACGTCTAATATTGGTATCGAATTAGGGATGTTTAATAATGACCTCTCACTTTCGGTTGAGTGGTTTGATATAGACACCGAGGATCTGATCACACGGGATTTTAGTCTGATCAGTACGACGGCCATTGATGCTTCCGCTCCCCTGGTAAACCTGGGAGATATTCAAAATACCGGATTTGATATAGGTATCGGTTACCGCGGAGAGACCAGTGGCGGCTTTAACTATTCTATTGATGCAAATATTTCACACTACAAGAATGAGGTGAAAGACCTCATTAGTGATTTCCAGGTCGGTAGAACAGATCCCAGAGGTGGAGCCGTGCACCGTACTGAAGTAGGACGGGCTATTTCTGAATTCTATGGTCGAAGGGTCACAGGATTTGATAGCAACGGAAGGTTTACCTATGAAGATGTAGATGGTAACGGAATAATCGATGATGGAGACCGAACCTATATTGGTACGCCGCATCCTGATTTTACCTACGGTCTTAATTTGAGCGCCGGTTGGAAAGGGATCGACTTTTCGGCATTTTTCTCTGGATCACAGGGTAACGATGCATATAATTATCAAAAGATCTTTACCGATTTCCCGACTTTCTTTAATGGAAACCGGAGCACTCGAGTGCTGGATTCTTGGACACCGTCAAATACCAATGCGACATTACCTGCATTAAGCCAAACCATTACCAATGCAGAGACACAACCCAATTCTTATTTTGTAGAAGACGCATCCTTTTTGCGTTTGAAGAATCTACAAGTAGGATACACATTTGATACAAGTGTAACAGATGCGATTGGATTGGATATGCTGAGATTATATGTCCAGGGAACGAATCTGTTTACTATTACGGATTATCAAGGATTTGACCCTGAGGTCATTTCCGGCGATAACTTATCTTTGGCTTTTGATGGGACAAACCCTGTTTACCCATTGGCGCAAATATTCACAGTAGGAATAAACACAAAATTCTAAAAAAATGAAAAAGAGAATCTTTTATTTATTAGCCATATTTACTGCAATAATTGCTTGTAGTGATGAATTTACAGAGGTGCCCGCTATTGGAGCTCTGAGTGATCAGACACTCCAGAATGAGCAGGGTGTAAACCTGTTGTTGGTTGGGGCCTATTCCGTCTTAGATGGAATCAGAAACAACCAGGGAGGTGCCGATTGGACCGTTAGCGGTGATAATTGGTGGTTCGACGTGCTCTCAGACGATGCCCACAAGGGTAGTACAGACGGTGACCAGGCTGATCTCTATCTATTGGAGATCTACGACTGGACATCTGCCAATCCTTACCTGACAGTTTGGGATGGACGCTTTGCCGGTGTGAACCGGGCCAATGCTGTGATAAACCTGATCAATAATATTGAAGAAGGCGATTTTTCGTCACAGCTGGCTGAAGCCCGATTCTTGAGGGGTCACTTCAACTTTGAATTGCAAAAGATGTTTGGGAATATCCCTTATATTTCTGAAGAAAATTTTGCAGCTACGGAATTCAACCAACCCAATTCAGGGCCGATCTGGGATCAGATCGAGGCAGATTTCCAATACGCTGTGGATAACCTTCCGGCTACACAGACTGAGGCAGGACGGCCTACATCCTGGGCAGCTAAGGCGTTTTTAGGAAAGGCTCATCTGTTCCAAAATGACACTGGAGCTGCAGGTACACTTTTCGAAGATGTGATCGCCAATGGACCTTATGCCCTCTTACCTGAATTTGCAGATAATTTCAGGTTAGCCGGGGACAATAGTTCGGAATCAATTTTTGCCATCCAGTTTACCACTGACGGTGGACAATCCTTTAACGGAAATCGTGGAGGTACTTTGAACTTCCCGAATCCGGGTCCCTTTGGTTCCTGTTGTGGTTTTTATCAGCCTACTCAGGATTTGGTGAATGCCTATCAAACCGATGGTACAGGTCTTCCTCTCCTGGATACGTTTAATCAAACCGACGTGGCCAATGATTATGGAGTGAACAGCGCTGATCCATTTACACCGCATGCCGGTCCGCTTGATCCAAGATTAGACTATACTGTAGGGCGCAGAGGAATAGATTTTAATGGCTACGGCTCACATGTAGGTAAAGATTGGATACGAGCCAGTTTTGCTGATATTTCGGGTCCATATCTGCCTAAGAAGAATGTGTATACATCTGGAGAAGATGGTAACACAGGAACAGGTGGTTGGGGACAACAGCATTCCGGGATCAACTATCACCTTATGCGATATGCAGATCTGTTATTGATGGCAGCTGAAGTTGCTGTTGAAAATAATGACCTTGCCAAAGCCTTGGATTATGTGAACCAGGTTAGAAACCGGGCTAAGAGTTCATCTCCTGTTCTGGACGACACCGGTACAGCGCCTGCAGCTAACTATCAGGTAGAACCTTATGCTGCTTTTGCTGACCAGGCAACAGCTCGTAAAGCTGTACGTTTTGAACGGCGTCTGGAATTGGGCATGGAAGGACACCGCATATTTGATCTTAGGAGATGGGGTGTTACTGAAAGTGTATTGAACGCCTATGTACAAAACGAAGCACGAACCATTACAAATTTTGGTACGAAAGCAGGTACATATATGTCCAATATGGATCTAATGCCGATCCCTATTAACGCTATTGACCTTAGTGGTGGTGTATTAACACAAAACCCTGGATTCTAAATAAACACAAAGATTTTAATTTTAAGTCGTTAATTAACTTTTGAGTTAGTGTGAAAAACAGGGCAAAATTGCCCTGTTTTTCTTATTATAGCCAAAAAATTATTATGAGAGAACACGGGCTAGTTCAATTGTGCTTTTACCTGCTTTGTACGATCTTATTTTCTTGTTCACAACCCGGGCAAGAAGAAGCAAAGCTTTTCAGTCTGCTGGATGCAGATAAAACCGGGATCAATTTCTCTAATGACCTCGTCGAAACAGACAGCCTTAATTATTTTACCTACGCATATATCTATATGGGCGGGGGTATATCTGCAGGAGATATTAATAATGATGGGCTGATAGATCTCTATTTTACCGGTAACATGGTGCCCAATCGACTCTATCTCAATAAAGGAGGCCTGCAATTTGAAGATATAAGCGAGCAGGCCGGGGTTATCGGGGATGATCGCTGGTATACAGGGGTAACCATGGCCGATGTGAACAGTGATGGCTATTTGGACATCTATTGCTCTGTGGGTGGAAAGGATGGACCCAGGAATAACCAACTATTTATCAATAACGGGGATCTTACATTTACCGAAGCCGCAGAAGAATACGGGCTCGCAGATATGGGCAACAGTGTACAAGCCACATTCTTTGATTATGACAAGGATGGGGATCTCGATATGTACATGGCCAATTACCCCCCTACTGCCTTTGATGCACCTAATCAGCATTATCTGCTTAAAATGCAATTCGGGAAGGGCGATGAGATGGATAAATTATATCGGAATGATGATGGCACGTTCAATGACGTGTCCAGGCAAGCCGGACTCTCTTCTTTCGGACTTTCCCTGAGCGCTACGATCGGTGATATAAATAATGACACCTGGCCGGACATCTATGTTTCCAATGATTTTAGTTCGCCCGATTATCTGTTTATCAATAATCATGATGGAACTTTCACAGATCAAGTACGTGAACTGACCAAGAACACCTCATTTTATGGCATGGGGGTGGATATTGCTGATTTTAATAATGATGGCCTTTTAGATATTCTACAGGTGGATATGACGGCTGAAGACAATCGCCGTAGCAAAGCCAATATGGCCAGTATGAATCCTGCACTTTTTTGGAGTACAGTAAATTCCGGATTCCATTTTCAGTATATGCAGAACAGTCTGCAGATGAACAATGGCATGCTACGCGATACCCTTCCTGATTTTAGCAATATATCCCGCTTAGCGGGGGTATCTTCAACAGATTGGAGCTGGGGTCCATTATTTGCAGACCTCGATAATGATGGCTGGAAAGACATTTTTATCTCCAATGGTACACGGCGGGAAGTTAATAACCGCGATTACTTTCTTGCCTGGGAATCCGAAGGTAGACCTACAGATCGGCTTTTAGAGCGGGCCTTATCGATTCCATCGGAAAAAGTAGATAATTATGTGTTCAGGAATAACAAGGACCTGACTTTTGAACGGACAAATGAAATATGGGGACTTACCGCAAAAGGATTCTCCAATGGATCTGTTTATGCAGATCTTGATAATGACGGGGATCTCGATATTGTGACCAATAATATTGATGATCAGGCATCGATATTTGAAAATCGAAGTTCTGAAGAAAGCAACTCAATAACCATGCGATTTAATGGGCCAGCCAAAAATCCAATAGGGTTGGGAGTCCGTGCTTATACATTTGTTAATGGTCATAGCCAAATGCAGGAACTCACATTAAGCCGCGGATTTCAATCTTCGGTCGCACCTCAATTACATTTTGGTTTGGGTAATATATCTGCGATCGATTCCGTTAAGATCCAATGGCCTGATAATACTGAGCAAGTATTAGTGGATATCTCTGTAAATCAAATCCTAACAATAAACTACAGCGATTCATTTCACCCAACTACCATTGAAGAGTCAGCGATTGATAAACTATTTACAACCCATGAAACACTTGCCCCATACCTGCATATTGAAAATCTATATGATGACTATATACAGGAAATACTGCTGCCTCACCGAACATCAATGTTAGGTCCGGGTATTGCTGTTGGAGATCTCAACGGTGATGGGTTGGACGATTTGGTCGTCGGGGCAGCGACCCGGTATCCGATGGGAATATATTTTCAAAAAAATGGTGGCTTTGAGCGTCAACTTCCCTCATGGCTGGAAAACGATAGCCAATTTGAAGATCTGGACGTACATATTTTTGATGCTGATGGAGATGGCGATAATGACCTGTATGCAGTAAGTGGTGGTAATGAATTTCCGCCCGGGAGCCCTATGTTGCAAGACCGACTTTTGCTAAACAATGGTAAGGGAAAATTTCAAACCGCTTCCGGCGCATTGCCCCAAATTTCAGCAAGCGGATCCAGGGTGCATAGCCATGATTTTGACAAGGACGGCGATTTGGATCTCTTCGTTGGTGGACGCTTGGTCCCCGGTAATTATCCGGCACCTGCACAGAGTTACATCCTCGAAAATATCACGGCCAATGGTATTGTAAAATTTGAAGATGTGACAGCCAATATAGCCCCAGACTTACTGAAGGTCGGAATGGTTACAGATGCCCTGTGGACGGACTATAACAATGACGGACATACTGATCTGTTCCTTGTTGGCGAATGGATGCCCTTGACGATTCTGGCATATGATGGTCAATCTTTTGTAAATAAAACTGCAGATCTGGGATTAGAGGGATCTAACGGATGGTGGTTCAGTATATCTGAAGGGGATTTTGACGGGGATGGCGATATGGATTACATGGCCGGGAACTTAGGGCTTAATTTTAAGTATAAGGCTGCTGAAGATGCCACATTTGACATTTACTACAATGACTTTGACCGCTCGGGGACCAATGATATTGTGCTGAGCTATTTTAATGGAGGTAAAAAATACCCGCTTCGAGGCAGGGAATGTTCTTCACAACAAATGCCCGGGATCAAAAAGAAATTTGAAAACTATGCCTCTTTTTCCGAGGCTACCCTGGAGGATGTCTATACAACTGAATTCCTTGAGGAATCTCTTCACTATTCCATAAAATCGTTTGCCAGTGTATACATTGAAAATGACAGCGGGAATCTTAAGATGCGACCGCTGCCGGTACTAGCTCAAATATCAAGTATCCACCAAATTTTAGTAGACGATTTCGATGGCGACATGCATTTAGATGCGCTAATTGCGGGAAACCTGCATCATGCTGAAGTGGAAACACCGCGTAACGATGCCAGCAACGGTCTATTCCTGAAAGGCGATGGGACCGGTCAGTTTCAATTAATTGAAGGGCGAAAATCAGGTTTCTATGCCCCTGGAGATGTGAAAGATATGGCGCAGCTAAGTATACAAGATGAACGTTATATTGCTTTGGCAAAAAATGGAGATAGCCTGCAATTCGTTAAGATCAATAAAAAACTTACCAGTTCTCTAGCTGCTCTAAAGCCTCTTCAGTAGTTTTTACAGGCAGTTTGCACGTATGGTTCTGACAAACGTAAATTAGGGTCTCCCCTTCTACAAACCTGCTTTCAAATAAAGGCTCCTGACTTTCAGTCGCTGTTTGGACAATGAGCGCATTGGGCAAATAACGACTTTGTAGCTCCTGTGCATTTGCCTTAGCCGCGTCTCCTACAATAGCGATCTCGAAATATGGGTAAAGCATTCGTAGTAATACAGAGTTCCAATGGGAATAACTATCCGGGCTCCCGGAACTACGAGCTAAGATGGTAGCCACCATGGTTTCAGATTCATCAAGGGTTTCAGTATCATAGTCTATATGACCAAGCTTCAATTTATTCTCTGCCATTACGGCATTTGGGGAAGGCATCACATCATCATTTGTCTTAACCACTGTGGCGATCAACTCATTGCCTTCATTATACCGATACATACCGGAAACCTCATCTTTAAATTTCGTTTCAGCCAATGCCTGCAAGTCACGCCCTTCCTCAAGGTATTTTGTTACACCCGTCACAGAATACAATTCGACACATGCCCTGGCCATAAGCGCATAATCCTCTAAGAAGCCTGCAATCCGCTTCCCTCCTTCTTTGTAGGTATGAAGCAAGCCTTCTGCATCCCTGTTATGTTTCGTCAGAAATTCATAGATTCCCTCCGCTTTAATCAAGTAATCCTTGTTTCCCGTAGCTTCAAAAGCATCCACATATCCCGAGATGAGTAAAGCGTTCCAGGAGGTTATTATCTTATCATCAAGGCCAGGTGCAACACGTTTAGTACGCGCCTGCATAAGAGCAGTATGCCAACTTCGTTTGATATTCTGAAGCGCATTCAGGTCCATGTTGTTTGCTTTGCCGAACTCGTCATTGCTAATTTCCCTGTACAATATGTATTTGCTCTCTTCCCAGGCTGCATTAGGATGTATGCCATAATAGCTGGCGAAAACATCATACTCTTCGGTCAACAAAGTTTGGAGTTCCTCTGCAGTCCAGGTATAATATTTGCCCTCTACCCCTTCACTATCGGCATCAAGGGCTGCATAATAGGCCCCCTGCTGATTGCTTAGATCCCGATCCAGGAAAGTTGTCGTGCGTTCAATTACTTCCTTGTAGGCGGGGTCTTTAAATACTTGATACGCTGCGGCATACAAACTTAAGACTTGGGCGTTATCGTAAAGCATTTTTTCGAAGTGGGGTACTTTCCAGTAAGTGTCTGTACTATAGCGATAGAATCCACCGCCCAGCTGGTCCATGAGTCCGCCCATTAGCATTTTATCAAGTGTCGTTTTTACAAACGACTTGGCGTCTTCGTCTCCGGTGGCATTCCAGTATTGCAGTAAGAACATCAAATTACCGGGCATCATGAATTTCTGGTCTGTTTTCTGACCTCCCCATTCCAGATCCCAAAAGTCCTTCCACTGTTCAATACTGCCTTGCAGCTGTCCAGTATCGAAGGGAGTATCCTCTGCAGGCTTTTCTACATAGTTGACAGCTTGAATGCCCTGGGCTACCTGATCCCCATAGCTATAGGCCGTTGCAGGGTCTTCCTCATATCTTGCGGAAACATCTTTTAATATCTGTACCCACTGTGATTTTGTATGATAAGTGCCGCCGTAAAGCGGTTTACCATCAGGCAAGGCGATGACATTTAAAGGCCATCCCCCGGAACCGGTAAGCAATTGGGTGGCTGTCATGTAGACTTGATCCACATCGGGCCGTTCTTCCCGATCTACTTTAACGGAAATAAATTTCTCATTCATCAGCTCGGCAACCTCAACATCTTCAAAAGTTTCCTTCTCCATAACGTGACACCAATGGCATGACGAATAACCCACGCTAATGATCACCAATTTATCCTGGGCCTTGGCATCGTCCCAAATAGAATCACTCCAGGGTCGCCAGTCTACCGGGTTATGGGCATGCTGGAGTAAGTATGGACTCGTTTCATCGATCAGGGCGTTGGTATAGGCATGATCTTTCTTATTGCTCTTGCATCCCAAGAGCACAAACGATAGCCCAATTAAAACGGATATGTTTTTAATACTCATTCTTGTGTTTATAATCTCCATATCGGTACTTGACCGTTCGTTTAAGGGGGATCTTCATCCCTTTAGTTTTTTCAAGCCAGTCATATAAAGCCTCAGTGAGTGCTTTTGCTGTTTCCTGCTGATCTGCATCCCCAATTAAGTTATACATCTCTGCCGGATCTTTTCTAATATCGTACAATTCATTACGATCCCAAATGCCGTGGTACTTGATGAATTTATACTGATCTGTTCGAACTCCAAATACAGTTGGTGTCATCGGAAAGTCGTACTCCCAATAATACTCATAGAATATTCGCTCGCGCGCATTGCTTAGATCCTTGCGCTGTAAAATGGGCAGGAAAGACATTCCAGGCATATGTTCAGGTTTGGGTATTCCTGCCTGATCCAGGATGGTAGGCGCAATATCAATATTCTGAACCATTTCAAGCGGTTGTATACCCCCTTCAAAAAGTTCAGGGCAATGAACAAGTAAGGGGACTTTCACTGATTCCTCATAAAAATGTCGTTTGTCAATTAAACCGTGTTCACCCCAACTGAAACCGTTGTCGCCCATATAGATAACCAAAGTAGATCGATCCAGGCTGTTCGTTTTTAAATACGACATCACTGCTCCGACACTCTCATCTACACCGAGTAAAGTTTCGCAATAATCTTGCACCAATTCCTGCAGATCGCCATTCCCGTGATACATATAATCCACCCCATGCCAGCTAACCCTTTGGTCGGCTACCCATTGCGGCCACTTCAGATCTCTGTATTCTCCTGTTTTAGTCTGGTCATAGGTTGATGGCGGCTTGATCTTTTTTCCCTTGTACCGGTCTTTATGTCTTCGGGCCGGTTTAAAAGCGGCATGAACGGCTTTATGCGACAAATACATGAAGAAGGGTTTATTGCCATCACGATTGTCAAGCCAATCTAAGGCACGTTCTGTAAGCAGATCCGTAATGTAGGTAGAATCGGTGTATGTTTTCTTTTGCCCATTAATATTCAAAGTAGGATTGTAGTATACGCCTTGTCCTTTAAAACTCTCCCATTGATCAAAGCCAGGTTTTGGATCATCACTGTCATCGCCCATATGCCATTTTCCAAAGAATCCGGTTTGATAGCCAGCGGCCTGTAAATAAGTTGGGAAATAAGTGAGGTTTCCAGGATCCGGTGCCTGATTGTCCACAATAGTATGTGCGTGGGAGTACATTCCTGTCAAGATGGAAGCCCGACTGGGAGAACATAAGGATGTTGTAACAAAAGCATTGGGCAGATAGGCACCTTCTGCCGCTAAGGCATCCATATTAGGCGTTTCCAGCCAGGGAACTTTCCCGGTAAAGCCCATATAATCATAGCGATGATCGTCCGTTAATATAAAAATGATGTTTCTGGGTTGCGCTTCTTCTTGCGAATGAACCCATGAAATTCCCAGAAAAAGCAACATCATCCATAAAATAGACAGCCTCTTCCTCTTATTCATCTTGCTTCTTTTGATCCATAAACCATAAATATACCTCCTCTGTGGTATATGCTCGTTCCCAGGCGTTATGTGCGACATCTTCGTAACGGGTAAAGATAACCGGATATCCCATTTCCTTGAGTTTGGCTACCATATTTTCGGAATGCTCCACAGGAATTACTTTATCGAGCGCACCATGAAAAACCCAGATGGGCATTTTCTTATTGATCCAGTGCGCATAGGGAACCGGTGTCATCCCACAGACGACCATCATAGCAGCAAATGTATCCGGGTATTGAACGACCATTTCCCAGGCTGCACTACCTCCCCTGCTTAATCCGGTAAGGTAGATCCGATCTGGATCCACCCGATTCTCTTCAATTACTGTTTCCAGCAATTCCATTACAGCGCGAATATTCCACCATTTTTTAGGATGCGGATGCTGTGGCGCTAATACCATGAATGGAAACTGCTTCCCTTCCGCGAGTAATTTAGGAGGTCCATTCGTTTTAAGGGCTTCGAGATCTTGTCCGGACTCCCCGCCCCCGTGAAGGAAGAGCAATAAGGGGAATTTATCTGTTTCCCGCTCTTCGTATTCCTTCGGGAAATACAGATAATACCGCAAGTTCTCGGTCACTACAGTTTCTTCCTCTGCTTCTATCAATTGTGACTGGGCAGCACAAGAACTGATAGTGGTTAGCAGAATGAGTATAATAATTTTCATTGATTTCATGGCAACTAAGAAATTCATTTTAAAGATGCAATAAACCTAGTTAAAATAAACTTTTACAGCTCCACATTTCTATGTAGCAGAGCCATTTTAGGGTTCATTTGAGATGTTGTCGACTTATCTTCATTGTGGTCGATATTTCCGTGACCTTCATGTCCGGTCATTGTTTTTCCCCTTCCCGGTTCATCATCGACTTCTTGCCTTGCAATTGAGCAGCAGCATCAATGGTGAAGGTGCCATTTGTGACGATCTCATCACCACTGGAAAGGCCTTCAACAACCTCATAACGGTTACCTATCTTAGATCCCAGCTGTATTTCCTGCATCTCGAATACAGGCTCCTGTGGATTGGGTTTTATATACACCACGGATCGCTCACCGGTCCATAATACGGAAGATGTTGGAACAGTAATCCTTTCAGAGCTTGCCTTTGTAGCTACAGAAACGCTGCCTTCGATGAACATTCCAGGTTTAAAAAGACCCTTATTATTTTGAAGCGTACTCCGTACCATGATCGTTCGGGTGCTTGTAGTAAGTACTTGATCTATAAAGGAGATTTTAGAATCAAAGTTCTGGTTAGGAATTGCCTGACTCTTGATCCTGATGGATTGACCAACCTTTAATGAATTGATCTGATTTTCATATGCGTCAAATACGGCCCAAACCGAAGTCAGGTTTGCAATCTTGAACAGCGCTTGCCCCTGCTTCACATAATCTCCTTCTGATACCAATTTCTCCTTAACGATCCCACCAACTGTGGCATAAATGGGAAAATTCTCCTGGATTGCACCAGAGTCCTCAATCTTCCGGATCTGGCTATCAGACAGCTTCCAAAGCTTCAGTTTATTCCGAACCGCATCATAGAGCTGGGGCTGGGATTCCTTCAGGGCCGCTGCCGTTAGTAATTCCTGCTGCGCCGCTACCAATTCCGGGGAATAGATTCGGCCAAGTAAGGTCCCTTTCTTTACCGTTTCGCCTGTATAATTCACTTGAAGCCTTTCAATTCTTCCAGTGAAATAAGAAACCTGCACCGTATTGGTCTCCTCGTTTTCCTTAATAGTCCCAGAAAGTAGCATTTGCTGTCCGTCACTGGCTCCTGAACCTACAACTTCTGTTTGCACATTGGCTAATTGCATCGCATTCTCCGTCATGCGAAATTGATTTTCCGAGAGTTCAGATCCACCATTATCTGCCAGGATCAAGTCCATCCCACATATTGGGCAACTTCCGGATTCTGGTTGGCGGATCTGGGGATGCATAGAACAAGTCCAGATCTCTTCGGATGTTGCAATAGATGTTTCCTCATGGACATGTGATTCAGAATTACCTCCAAAAAAGAGATATCCCAGTAGTACTCCTGCCAGTACAGCAGTAACAATATAAACTGACGTCTTGTTAGCGTTCATCGATCTGTTTTTTCCTGTTTATTAAATTTTT
Organism: uncultured Eudoraea sp.; assembly: GCA_947258555.1. Lineage (GTDB taxonomy): Bacteria > Bacteroidota > Bacteroidia > Flavobacteriales > Flavobacteriaceae > HDS-28. The sequence continues at coordinate 39,649 of CAMYJF010000029.1, forward strand.
TATTGAATTTGAAGTGATAAACCACAGTAAAAATCCACTCATTATTGTGATCAATCCTAATACCGAGAATGCCCTTAGCAGTGTGGTATTAAAGTCATCCCTTCCTTCATAATCCATCGTATGGGTCATCCATAAGAAATCGAACCATCGCCAGGATCGAAAACGCACGCGTTGGAATGATCCATCTTTTGCTGAAATATAGGCTTTGACATTTTCCGGATGGTCATAGTTTACCACATAGGCCGGTAATGACCTCCCCCTGTATTCATGATGTTTCCCAACTTCTGTAAGCCTGTCAACAGACAAGACCTTCAAATCGGATCTCATATGCCTGGTTGCTTGTTCCAGGGCTTCTGTTTGTGAGATCTCCGATTTGCGCTCCCCTGTCCGTGCATGTAATAATTGTTCATTGTTGATCCAATAATACGGCTGTTCCCCGATCGTCCTGAGCTCCAGACTTTCAACAGGATCATTATAATCCAACTCATTAAATGATATTAGCTCCTTATGTTTCAACGGTTCCACTTCCGCCCTGAAATGGTCTCCGTGAATTTCATCGATATCCGTCCAGCTGAAATAGAGGCCGCTGATCGTCCACAAAAAGAACTGGATACCGAGGAAAATACCCAGGTATCGATGTGATTTACGGATCCAGTTTGCTGTTTGTCTTGTTACCATACTTTATATTTTCATTGTTCGCAATCGAAGGGCATTCCCAATAACCGATACAGAGCTGAAGCTCATTGCCAGTGCAGCGATCATTGGGGAAAGTAAAATCCCGAATATCGGGTAAAGCACCCCAGCTGCAATGGGTATACCCAGTGTATTATAGATCAGTGCAAAAAATAAATTTTGCTTAATATTTTTCATAACCCTGTTACTAAGGTTTCGTGCCTTTACAATTCCTTTTAAATCGCCTTTAACCAAGGTGATCGAAGCACTTTCAATAGCCACATCCGTTCCGGTGCCCATGGCTATTCCTACATCACTCTGGGCCAAGGCCGGTGCATCATTGATGCCATCTCCTGCCATCGCAACGACTTTTCCTTCTTCTTGTAAATCACGAACAATGCTAAGTTTATCTTGCGGGAGCATTTCGGCTTTAAAATCTGTCAAACTCAATTGACCAGCGACTGCTGCCGCGGTATCCCTCTGATCTCCGGTAAGCATGATCACATCGATTCCCTTTTCTCTCAATGATGATATTGCTGTTTTCGAGCTAGCTTTGATCTTGTCTCCCAATACGACTAAACCCCCTATTTCATTTTCAACAGAGATCAAAGGGACCGTGTGGCCTTTTTGTTGGAAGGATCTCATACGCTGACTAACGTCCTCTGAAATAGGAATACCTGCTTCTTCCATCAATTTTTGGTTTCCTACCATGATGCGCTTCCCATCCAGCATGCCGGATACGCCTTTGCCCGTGTGGGATAAAAATTCCGACACCTCCCCGGACTGAATTCCAACCTGGTCGGAATGGTGTACTATGGCTTCTCCAAGTGGGTGTTCGCTTTTTCGGTTGACGGAGGCAGCCATTGACAGCACCTCCTCTTCACTAAATTTTCCTGATGTGGATACCACAGAAAGTACCGAGGGCTTTCCTTCGGTGATCGTGCCGGTCTTATCTATGATCAATGTATCTACTTTGCTCATGGTCTGGAGTGCTTCCGCGTCCTTAACCAAAACACCCGACAACGCTCCTTTACCTACGCCTACCATTACAGACATGGGTGTTGCCAAACCAAGGGCACATGGACATGCGATTATCAATACGGCTATAGCATTGACGAGCGCATATACATAGGCGGGTTCCGGACCTATCCATGCCCAAATGATGAAAGTGAGCACGGCGATAAGAACAACAATGGGTACGAAATACGAGGAGATGGTATCCGCCAGCTTTTGGATGGGAGCCTTTGATCGGCTGGCTTGATCCACCATTTCAATGATCTGAGATAGCAAGGTGTCTGCACCTACTTTTTCTGCCTTAAGTACAAAAGAACGGTTGCCGTTTAAGGTGCCTGCACTGACCCGGTCTCCTTTGGACTTCGTCACTGGAATGGGTTCCCCGGTTATCATGGATTCATCGACACTACTTTCCCCTTTATTGATCATACCATCTACAGGAATTTTTTCACCGGGCTTTACCCGCAGCAGGTCTCCTTTTTGAATTTTATCTATAGCGATGATCTCTTCTTTCCCATCGACTATTCGTGTAGCCTGATTGGGGGCAAGCCTGAGGAGTTCTTTCACAGCTGCATTGGTTTTTCCGTGTGCCCGGGCTTCCAATACCTGCCCGAGTAGCACCAGGGTCAGAATTACGGTAGCGGCTTCAAAATACACATGGACGGTTCCAGATTCCGTGATGAATTGAGCCGGGAACACTTCAGGAAAGACCATCCCAAAAATACTGAATACCCATGCCACCCCTGCCCCAATGCCAATAAGCGTAAACATATTCAGATTCCAGGTCCGAATGCTCCTGTAAGCCCGTTCAAAGAACATCCAGGTCGCATAAAATACCACAGGTAAGGAGAGGGCCAGTTGCACCCAATTCCACCTACGTTGCGACATCCATTCAAATATGGGATTCTCAGGGATCATCTCACTCATAGCGATCAGGAAAATCGGTAGGGTAAAGCCCAGTGCTACCCAGAATTTACGGAGGAGCTTTTTATATGTCGTTTCCTCAGATGTCTGCTCCGAGACCATGGGCACAAGGTCCATACCACAAACGGGGCAATCTCCAGGTTTGTTATAGCTTTTATCCCCTTCACAGCGCATCGGGCAATAAAATGTCCCGGTGCCGTGCCCTGACATCTTCTTGTCAGATTTCGGATGATTCTCTTCGGGGTATGCATGTTGACCCGGCATATGAATACTATACCTGCCCCCATCATCAATAAATGCCCGTTGCATTACCTCCAGGGGGATATGATGATCCATTTCAAGAACCGCCTCTGCCTTCTCCAGATCGACATGCACATGATTGACACCTTCGATGCGAGACAACAAATCTGTTACGTGGCTTTGGCAACCATCGCAGCTCATTCCTTGTATTTGATACGTGTGTGTCAAGGCTTTATAGTGTTTACTATTGTATTAAATAATTAACCAAGGTCGCATTGATAAAATATTTTTTCATCGCCGCTACCTGTTTTAGTCGAAACCTCAATTGTAATTCCTGTATATCCAAAATATCGTCAAAATCAATAGTTCCCGTTTCATAGGATTTCATCAATATTTCTTCGGCATTACGAGCTTTTTCCAAGTTACGATCCTGGGTGCTAAATTCGATTCTGGCTTCATTGCGTTCCGCAATAGCTTTATCCAGTTTGGCATAGAGAATATTTTCTCGCTCCGAGCGATCGGCCAAAATAGCTTGCTGTCTAAGCTCATTCTGCCTGCTGATAGACCGGTAACGGGTATCAAATAAAGGGACTGAAAACGAAACCATGGGCATTACAATGTCTTTCCCATTATCACTGAATTCCATTGCCGGCCTCTCTTCCACTGAAACATAATCCAGACCTATACCTAAATCAGGGGCTTTGCTCTTTTGATTGACACGTTCGGCATATTGAATGGATTCAAAGAGTTTATCAAATTTAATGAGCTCAGGATGTACTAAAATACTATCTGCGGAAATTTCACGGTCTTTTTGGGGTAAAGAACTTAACACTACAGTGGTGATCTCTGATTTGGAAACCCTATTCATTAGCGCATTCATGGTCGATTCAACCGCGGAAATTTTCTCCCTGATAATTTTATTCTGTCCCTCCAGTTCCTGCTGTCTGATCTGCAGTTGAAGTACATCGACCACGGATGCTTTATTCACCTGTAAGGCAGTTAGCGCTAATTCTTCATAGCTTTTCAATAAGAGTATATTCTCTGTTAAAACCATTCCTTCCTGATTCAAGGCCATGAGCTCATAATAGGAATTGCTCACTTGCAATGCAAGTTGCCTCCTGGCGACAACCCAATCCTGGTAGGTACCATTAGCAAGAGATTGCGCATAGTTTTCCCGGGCCGTGATAGTTCCGAACCATGGAAGCATTTGTCGCCCAGAAATACGCCATTTTTGTGCTCCTGTACGGGTTTCCGGTTCACTGACAAAATAGCCGGCACTAAACTGGGTTTGAGGCAAGGCGCCAGCTTCATTGATTTTTTCCGATGCTGCATCATACAGCAATTCATACGCCTGGAGTTTGGGATTGTTTTGCTCGGCTTCGAGAAGGAAGTCTTGAAGCGACTGGCCCTTCACCAAGAATGGCAACATAAGTATGGTACTAAACAAAAGAAGATTTTTCATCGAGCTATTTCTTTAAGTTTTATTTCCTGATACCAGCTATATAGGATAGGTACTACGAATAAGGTTATCAAAGCGATCAACATACCCCCAAAGGAGGGGATCGCCATAGGGATCATAATATCGCTTCCTCTTCCAGTTGATGTCAATATGGGCAACAAGGCTAAGAGGGTTGTTCCAGTGGTCATCAGGCAAGGCCTTATACGCTTTTGCCCGGCCTCTAACACAGAATTGCGAATTCCTTCGATGGATTTAGGTTTGTTTCGGCCAAAAGTCTGAGTGAGATAGGTGGCCATGACTACGCCATCATCTGTTGCTATTCCAAATAATGCAATAAAACCAACCCATACGGCCACGCTTAAGTTTATAGTGTGCATCTGGAAAAGCTCACGCAGGTTTTCCCCTAAAAAGGAAAAATTTAAAAACCAGTCCTGTCCATATAACCAGATCATTAGAAATCCACCGGCAAAAGCTACAGCGATCCCGCTAAACACCATTAGGGTTGTTGGAACCGATTTAAATTGGAAATACAGGATCAGGAAAATGATGACCAAAGACAGGGGTACGACCAGGGAAAGGGTCTTCTCCGCTCGTAACTGGTTTTCATAAGTGCCGGCAAAAGTATAGGAAATACCTTCAGGTATGATAAACGACCCATCCCTGATCTTTTCAGTGATCAATCCTTGTGCCGCCTCTACCACATTTACTTCCGCAAATCCATCAAGTTTGTCAAATAGGACATAGCCCACAAGAAAGGTGTCTTCACTCTTAATAATTTGAGGTCCTTGTTCATAAGAGATCTCGGCCAGTTCGCTCAAAGGTACCTGGGCACCACCTGAAGCCGTGATCAAAACGTTTTTAATATCTTCATGATCCTCGCGAAACTCCCGGGGATATCGCACCATGACATTATACCGTTCCCTTCCTTCCACAGTTTGAGTCAGCGGCACACCGCCGATGGCCACCTGGATGACTTGTTGCACATCTTCAACTACTATTCCATAGCGTGCAAGGCGCTCCCTGTCAATATCGATCAGCAAATAGGGTTTGCCCACGATCCGCTCGGCAAATACTGCTTCATCTTTTACGCCTTCCACCTGCTTTAAAATATTTTCAAGTGAAATACCAAAAGCTTCGATTTGAGCCAGGTCAGGTCCTTTGACCTTTATGCCCATAGGCGCCCGCATCCCGGTTTGAAGCATAACCAAGCGTGTTTGTATGGGTTGCAGCTTAGGGGCGGATGTAACTCCGGGTAAACTTGTCGCCTTCACGATCTCATTCCATATATCATCAGGTGATCGAATATGGTCTCGCCAATTGCGATAAAACTCCCCATCTTCATCCGGAACGAGTTGGTCATACCCAATTCCCTGTGCCGCAAAATGGGTAGTTCCACCATCTTTTAAAACGAATTGGTTGTTCTCATCTACTTTAAAGCGTTCACGCCGCCCTTCCTGATTTTCCATAAATTCAGGTTTATACTGGATCAGGTTTTCATACATACTGAGGGGCGCAGGATCCAGAGCCGATTCTACCCTTCCGGCCTTACCTACTACGGTTTGTATTTCAGGGATATTGGCAACCGCCATATCCAATTGCTGAAGGACCCGTTTGTTTTCTTCTATACCGGCATGTGGTAAGGAAGTGGGCATCAATAAAAATGAACCTTCATTAAGTGCCGGCATAAATTCTTTACCGGTGTTTCGCATAATGATCACGCCCCCTATGAGGATTAGCAATGGAAGGAGTAGAAATAGTAATCTGTTGACCAGCGCCCAGCCCAGGATACGGGCATAATAACGGATAAAAAGTTTAAACAAACCCAGGAGCCCCAGGCATACAAATACTACAAATACCAGGTTTATCACAATGCTCCGGTCAATACCTAAAGGGCGCCAATACTGGGCCAATATTATAACGATCGCCAAAACTGTTATTCCTATATGGATCCATGTCTTCCATTTTGAATTAATAATCTCACGGATCATCAAAATACCGGCCACTCCTAATGCAAAGAGGAGCAATCCCAGTTCAAATCCTTTGATCACGAACCAAATACCTAACAGTATTAAGATACTGTTGAATATATATTTGAGAGGATTCCTGGTCTTATTTCTTCTAAAGATCATTGCCGCAAATGGCGGGATTATAAATAAGGTAATGACGATCGAGGCTACCAATGCCATTGTCTTTGTAAATGCAAGGGGCCTGAATAATTTACCTTCGGCCCCGATCATGGTAAATACGGGAATGAAACTGATGATCGTGGTAAGCACCGCTGTCACAATTGCTCCCGACACCTCTGTGGTTGCATTATAGACGATCTCATTAATGCTTTTGTCTTCATTTTCCGAATCCAGATGGCGAATGATATTTTCAGTGAGGATCACCCCAACATCTACCATGGTACCAATTGCTATTGCAATACCAGACAGCGCAACAATATTAGCATCCACACCAAATGCACGCATCGCAATAAAGACCATTAGGACGGCAACAGGCAGCAAACCCGAAATTAAGATAGAAGCCCTGAGATTGAATACCATGATCAGGATCACGAGAATGGTGATCAGGATCTCATACGTTAGGGCATCATTGAGCGTACCCAATGTTTCTTTGATCAATTCAGTACGGTCGTAAAAAGGAACTATAGTGAGTTGGGAAGTCCTGCCGTCAGTCAAAGTCTTTGAAGGGAGCCCTGTCTTGACTTCCTCCATTTTTGCCTTTACATTTTGAATGACCTCCAGGGGATTTGCTCCATACCGGGCCACGATAACACCTCCAACAACTTCTGCACCTTCCTTGTCCAATAGGCCTCGTCGTGTGGCGGGGCCCATTGATACTTTTGCGACATCTTTTATCCGCAATGACGTGAATTCTTCTACATCGATCACGGCATTTTCTATATCGGAAATGCTTTGAATGTATCCCAAACCCCGCACAAGGTATTCGGCCTTATTGATCTCCAGGGTCTGGGCTCCAACATCGCGGTTGCTGCCTTTAACGGCCCTGACGATCTGGTTCAGATCTACCTTGTATTGTCGCATCAATTCCGGATCCACATCGATCTGATACTCGCTGACATGCCCGCCAATAGAAGCCACTTCAGACACTCCGCTTGCGGAAGCCAGGGAATATTTTACATAGAAATCCTGGATGGTGCGCAATTCCTGCAAATCCCAGCCTCCGGTGACTTTTCCCTCCAGGTCCCGACCTTCCAGCGTATACCAAAAAATCTGTCCTAATGCGGTGGCATCAGGGCCCAATGACGGACTCACACCTTCCGGGAGCAAGCCGGCAGGAAGTGCATTAAGCTTCTCCAGGATCCGACTTCTGCTCCAGTAAAATTCTACGCCTTCTTCAAATATGATATAGATGCTGGAAAACCCGAACATAGAAGAACTGCGGATCGTTTTCACACCGGGGATGCCCAATAAAGATGTTGTCAACGGATACGAGATCTGATCTTCCACATCCCTTGGTGATCTACCTTCCCATTTTGTAAAAACGATCTGTTGATTTTCGCCAATATCCGGGATCGCATCAACGGCCACCGGATATTTAGGCAGACCTCCCAGATTCCAGTCAAAAGGGGCATTCATCAAACCCCAGCCGATAAATAGCAGCAAAAGAATAACTGAGACTAGTTTATTCTCAATGAGGAATTTTATGGTTCTATGTAACATGATTTGATATGATTAAACAAAAATTCAATAGGATTTTCCAACAAGGGAAATGGAAGACCAGGACCTATTTTCAGGTCCGAGCTTGAATTATGTTTATATCAAATCAGAAAGGATTCCCAGAGCACCTGTCTATCGAAGATGATCAGGGGTGGGGAATATTCTGCGAAAGGTAAGTTTTGTTCGGCGGGACTTGTATATAAGTCTATGTAACTTAGGGTATAGGCTAAAAGGAATTGCTGCTGATCTAGATCCAATGCATTCCATGAGAAAGCCAATTCATCTTGCCCTTCCTGGCTGATCTCTTGATCCGTGCAGCACTTCATAAGATTCATTGGGCATTTTTGTTCCCCATCGGCCAGAAGTTTCATGCCGCAATCTGCAGAATCGTCAAAGAAGCTGTAATCTACCAGCGAATCCCCACAGAAATGCATATCCATGGAGAAGGATACTGTTGAAAACAGTACCAAAAAGGCCATAAGTACGGCGCCGGTTTTGAAGCTAATGTCCTTCATCACAGAAACAAAACTACAAAAATACTAGAATTATTGTCTTGTTTAACAGAAGTTTGGGCTAACCGTTTATCGATAAGGCCTTTCATTATGGGGTACACATGCCTTCAGCGGACATAAAAAATCGCAGTACTACCCCATTAACTGCTTTTAGGACTTAGATTCCTTGAACAAAATACCTAATTGGGTTACAAAAGGAAATATTGTACATTACTACTCATATAAAATTGCTTCTGAAATGACATACTACCGGATTATCTGCGTCTTTTTGATCGGACTTTTTATAGCCTGTAATTCAAAACAAGAGCAAAAGAAACCAGAAAAAGAGCTGGCTTCCATTGATGTACCAAAAGTGGTAACAGCCGACATTGAAGCAGGCATTGAAGCCAATATTGCAGCAAAGGTTGAAGAAGGAGAGGGTTATTTCATTTTGGATTCGTTGAAACTTCAATTAGTACGTGTGCATACGGAATATCTTTCCAATTTAGGACCCAGGCGTCATTTTGCCTGTGTAGATCTGGCCGATATCAGTGGTGATATTTTTTCTTAAAAGGCGATCCAGGGAACATGGAAGTTACCGAAACTACATTGCACAAACTTAATGGCAAACCCATGTATACCTGGAAGCAACGCAAGGATAAAACCTGGTATAGGGTTCCTGTCGAAGGTGCTTCAGAGGATCTGCTAGGTGTTATTCAGGGGGAAGACAGGTTTGAATTTACATACGAGGTAACCCTGCCGGAAATGAAAGAAGCCGGTAAGATGTGGATCCCTATTCCTAAATCTGATCCCTTTCAAACTATAACTCAAGTTTCCCAGACAATCCCGGTATCTCATCAAACACTTGATGAAACGGAGTTTGGAAACTCCATCTTATATCTTGATCTCTCTCCGGAAGACAGCGGAAAAAAACTGGAATTGGTCTACGATGTGCACAGACAGGAAAAAAAGGCATACACGGATAATACCGCGGCAACAAATTATTTGAACGCCAGTGTGTTAATGCCGGTGGGTGATCGATTTGAAATATTGGCTGATTCCATCATCGGGGACAAAAGTGAAGGCGGTGCCATCATGCAGGCAAGAGCACTGTATGACTATATCATTGACAATATGCGTTATATGAAATTTGGGGATTATGGCAAGGGCGATTCGGTCTACGCCTGCGATTCACTTACTGGTAATTGTACGGAGTTTCATTCGCTCTTTATTTCCCTGGCCCGGTCGGCAGGAATACCGGCACGTTTTGCAATTGGTGCTGCGATCCCATCAGATAGGGATTCCGGAGGAATTGACGGGTATCATTGCTGGGCGGAATTCTATGCCGAAGGCAAGTGGTGGCCGGTAGATATCAGTGAGGCCAACAAGTATACGGCCCTATCTACATATTATTTTGGAAGACATCCGGCAAATAGGATAGAGTTCAGCAGAGGCCGGGATCTCATAGTAAACCCCGGGCCTCAAACCGGACCTATAAATTTTCTCGCCTATCCAGTAATGGAGGTCGGCGGTAGTCCCATAATTGCCAAATCTTTTTTTTCCTTTGAAAGGAAAACCGACTTATAGCAATTAAAACTATCCCTGGATAGTATCTTTAGGATGCTCTTCGCCTTCCGGGTGTTCTTCCCCTTCAGGATGCTCTTCACCTTCAGGGTGTTCCTCCCCTTCTGGATGTTCTTCACCTTCAGGATGTTCTTCACCTTCTGGATGGTCAGCCGCCTGTTCTGTAGCTTCTTCCTTCTTTTTCTGATCTCTGCAGGAATACATCGTCCCAACCAGGAACAAGCTCGTTAAAAGCAACATCAGCGTGAATGGTAATAGTTTTTTAATTCGGTTCATGATCAACTTGTTTATATTAATACAAATTCAAGCGTAATAGGAAATATGAATCTTCTAAAAATAAGAAAATTTAAAGCATCCTCACTTAGTAATTCTAAGTTTGGTGCTGAGAATTTCTATTGAACTTAGAAATACTGAGTATTAATCGTGATATCTTTAACGGTATATCTCATACGGATATAGTTCATCTAAATCATTCAAGACGATCTACTTTCCTTTATTTAAAACCTTAACGAGTATTTTATTACCTTTCATTCTTCAGGAAGCCAGAGTACCATTTTTAATCAAAACCGCTAGCTTAAAGATTACTATTAATCTAAAATATAACGCCATGCCCAAATACAATATCGCCGTTCTCGGACCAATACCAAGGGATCACATAACAACTCATCACGGCGAGGTTATCGAAAAATACGGCTGTGCAACCCATACGGCTATCGGTTTGGCAATGCTATTGGGTGATGAGGGTGTGGTATACCCTGTTTCACATGTCAGAAAAAAAGACGAGAAAGCAATCAAGGATATCTTTAAAGAATATAGCAATATAGATACAAGTCACATCACTTCCGATAAGGACCGGGGTGATGTCATAAGTTTAAAGTTTGTTACCCAAAATAAGCGATTGGAAAAACAAACAGGTTTTATGAATCCGATCACGAGAAAGGATATTAAAGGGCTGTTACATTGTGATGTGTTTGTGTGCGTACCGATAACGGATTATGAGGTGCCACTTGGTACGCTGAAATATATTAAAAAGAAGAGCAGTGGAATAATAATATTTGATGCCCACGGGCCTACGAATACGGCGACCATTACAGGAGACAGATTCATTAAGTTCTGGATTTCTCGTGACCAGTGGCTGCCCTATATCGACGTTTTAAAAATGAATCTTGAGGAGTCAAAATGTTGCTGGTTCGAAAAAGAATATCAGGCCGAGGAACTTGGTCATTTTGAAAATCTGGACATGGATCATTTACCCCCTCTCGCAGAGCATTGCCTTAAACTTGGAATAAAGTCACTCATAATAACCCTTGATTCAGAAGGTGGAGCAGTCTTTTTTATGAAGGATGGCCGGGTACATCATGAAATGGTCAAATCGGTTAAAGTTGAGAATGTAATTGACACAACCGGTTGCGGAGATTCTTTTGCAGGGGGATTGGGTTACGGCCTGTTGGAAGATAAGACCGATTACATAAAAGCGGCCAAATATGCAAATGCTTTAGGAGCATTGCGAACCCAAGGGCGCACCTTTGATGTCTTTAAAACCAAGGAAGAAACCGATAAAATAATTATTGAAAACTATGGAAGTATCTAACCAACCGAAAAACCAAGATTACCTATCGCTATTGAGTAGCCCGGAATGGTTGGTGGAAGAAAATACATTCGATAAGAATAAAACCAGTTTTTACGAAACCATTTTTACAGTTGGAAATGGTTATTTAGGTACACGTGGCTCTTTAGAGGAAGGTCATGAGACTGCATGGCCGGGCACCTATATCAATGGGGTATTCGACCATTATGATTCTTTTGTGGTCGATATGGTCAACGCCCCTTCCTGGTTAGCAGTATCGATTTGGGTAGAGGGCACAAAACTCAGCATTCACAATTGTGAACTAATTGAATATAAACGAAAATTGGATATTAAGAAGGGGGTGCTACACCGCCTTACCCGGTTCAAAGATTCGGAGGGCCGAATTACCCGATACGAAAGCCTTCGTTATGCCAGTCTTTCCGACCGCCATCATTTTGAGGTCAGCGGGAAAGTCACCCCGGAAAATTACGCCGGAAACATTGACATAACTAGTGAGATAAATGGAGATGTACTGAACCTGGATCTGACGCCAGCCTATAAAGAAAAACCGCAATTCGAACCTGAAATGAAATGGATTAAATGGTCGAAGAGCAGGCATTTAAATGCAAGAAGCACTCAAGTATTGGAGAAGTCCACCTATTTGGAAATGGAGACATTAGAAAGGCCACACCATATTGGGTATGCCTCAGCACTTCAGGTATCGGCACCCCACGTACTGGTTTCTGAAGCGGATTATAATAAAACCACACAAAGGGCGAGGTTTACCGCGAAAAAAGGTGAAGGTATCGACTTTCATAAATTGACTTCCATTTATACAAGTAGGGATGTCGAAAAATCTAAACTGAAAGCCACTTGCATAAAAACTTTGGAAGCCAATTTAGCCAAGAGTTTCACAGAACGATTTAATGACCATGTCCTGGCATGGGCCCAAAAATGGGACGATTGTGATATTATCATCGAAGGGGACGATAACATCAACAATGCCGTTCGTTTTAACATATATCACCTGTTGATCACGGCCAATGAGTTTGATCCCAAGGCCAATGTTGGAGCTAAAAGCCTATCTGGCGAAGGCTATCGGGGACACATTTTTTGGGATACGGAGATCTTTCTCCTTCCTTTTTATACGTTTACCCAGCCTGCTATGGCCGAAGCACTTCTGCTTTATAGATACAACACCAAAGAGGGGGCCCGGGATTATGCCAGGGAAGGTAAGCATGATGGTATCAGATATCCGTGGGAATCAGCCGATACAGGTCATGAAGTCACACCTGAGTGGACAGCAGATGGCACAGTACGAATATGGACCGGCGAACGCGAACTTCACATCACTTCCATGGTGGTATATGCTATGATCACGTATTATGAGGCCACAGGAAATATTGATTTTATATTGGATTATGGGGCCGAGATACTTTTCGAAACGACTCGTTTTTGGCAAAGTAGGTTGGAATACAACAAGAAAGAAGACCGATATGAATTGACTGAGGTCGAAGGGCCTGATGAATTCCATCATTTGGTGAATAATAGTGTTTATACAAATTGGACGACTAAATGGAGCATGCAAAAAGCGGTGGAATATTATCATAAACTGCAAAGGGAACATTCCGAAGAAATCGAACCTTTACTAAACAGTCTGGCCCTGGATCAGAAAGAGGTTGACGAGTGGAAAAGGGTTGCCGAAAAGATTTATATCCCGTATGAACCCAAAAAGAAATTAATTGAAGAATTTGAGGGATATTTTGGCCTTGAAGACATACCGATAACCAAGTGGGACGAAAACGATATGCCGATTTATCCTTCCGGTTATGACCATGACAATTGCGATACTACTACCCTGATCAAACAGCCTGATGTGGTTATGCTGATGTACATACTTCCAGATGAGTTCGATGAGGAGGTGAAAAAAGCAAACTACGAATACTATGAGGCACGTACCATGCATAAATCTTCCTTAAGTCCGAGCATTCATACTATAATGGGTATTGAGACCAATAATCATGAAAAAGCACTCCAATATTTTGAACGCGCGGCCTATGTAGATTTGATCGATAACCAAGGTAATACCGAAGATGGGATCCACATTGCTTCTGCAGGCGGTACTTGGCAGGCGGCGGTAAACGGCTTCGGGGGTTTACGCGTTAAAAACGGGCAACTAACTTTTAAACCCTGGCTTCCTAAAAAGTGGAAGAGTCTCAAATTTAAAATCAAATGGCGAGGAACTGATCTAAAAGTCCACGTATCACATGAGCAGATCAGCTTTATATGGATTAGCGAGACCATTAAAAATTTAGCTGTTCTCGTTATGGGAAAAGAAATTCGTTTAGAACCTAATCAAGAAATTTCGGTTCCCTTAGGATTAGAGTCTTAAATACATCCGGTACATACTATTAATAGCCATAGTGAGAGGAAAATAAAAAACCACGCCAATCTTGGCGTGGTTTTTTGAGTTTTAGGACGTGTGATCTATTGTGCCTAATAAGGCAATTCCGGCCGTTGGCGGCTAGGTTGTCTTTGGAATTATGAGTGATGCATCGATTCCATTACTGGCGTTCAAAGTAGTAACGCCTTATTTCCTCTATTCCATCCTGGTCATCGTCCTGGGATTCGGTGATCAGGAATGAATTTCCAACAAGTTCAATAGTACCATCCAGAACAAGGCGTGCATCTCCAGTATCCAGAGTAAATTCCTCGTCCAACTCGCCATTGATAATTCCCCTGAAGTAGTATTCCACAATGGTAAGACGGTTGCTTTCTGTAACAAATGCCCACCTGCCTTCGCTGATATCTTCAAATGATTCTTCAACATAAACAGCTTCACAATTTTCAGAACTTAAACCACCATCCAGCCAGCGCTCCAAGCCATTGAATAATGCCCTGTAAGTTCCGTCTGAATTAATTTGCACTTCGCCTAAAGTCCTGGTATAGCACTCACTGGCACTGATAGCCTGCCCGTCATTACATTCAAAAGAATACTGATAACAAGCCTCCATTCCCGTTTCAAATGTTACTGTTTGCCCGTCTTCGTTGCGCTCTTCGCGTACCATGACCCAGGCACCATCCATTTCATCCATTCCGCCCCAACTCTCAACAGTAACACATACTTGCTCAGGTTCACTGATATTACCTTGCTCGTCATAGACACAGATTGTATAACAGAATTGCCCCGGGGGTAGATCCACACCGAAATCCACATCGATCTCTGCATCCGTATTTTTACGGGTTATTGAAGATGGGATATTCCCGTTAAAAGATAGACCTGATGCCTTTCTGCCTTTACCGGATGCATTTGCGGCGATGTTAATATCGAAGTAGTCCGATGCCGCCACTCCGTACTGAAGGTATGCGCCAACAGGGTTTCCATCGGAATTGAAGTTAATATCAAATCCTTCACCTAAGAAGGCCGTAGTAGAGGAATTTGATACGTCAAGCGTAATAGCACCATTAGGTGTGGGAAGATTCCCCTGAACTTTGCTGGCACCTGCTATAATTGCCTCGGTCGATACATCATCTGCCTGTAATTGAACACTTTCCAATTGTGCAGCCTGTTGAGTAGTAATCGCGTTACTTTCTACATTATCACTGGTACAAGAAAAAAATAAGCCCAGCATAATAATGAGAACTGGATTAACATAATATTTCATGGTGTAAAGTATTGATTTTTTTGTAAGTTATTTCCTTCTTTATTTGAAGGCAAAAATTTGTTGTGAATTCCAGAAAACTGCATATGAAAGTTTAAAGTATTGAGGTTTAGAAAATTACTTGGCCTGTAGTTTATATTGATTTTGGAGATAGAAAATCGGTGAAGACAGGGGGGTAAAAAGCTACAAGGCGATGCTTTAAATCTATATTTTGAACTAGGAATTAACAACGACAGGATTACGCCCCTCGATAAACTCGGGATAACCCCTACGGCGTGATCCTGACAACGCTCCGCGTTGAAAATCAAAAAAAGAAAACTGCTTCTCTTTAAAAACTAAAGCAAGCTTTGTTTTTAAAGCTTGCTTCGTTTCCACTCTTTTTTTGATTTATTCGTGATCGCGACAGGATTCGAACCTGTGACCGTCTGCTTAGAAGGCAGATGCTCTATCCAGCTGAGCTACGCGACCTTGTTGCGGAGCGAAGCTGCCTGTCCGTCCGTAGTGAAACGTAGGAGGAAGCTACGCGACCTTGTTGCGGAGCGAAGCTGCCTGTCCTGCCTGTCCGTCCGTAGTGAAACGTAGGAGGAAGC
Source organism: uncultured Eudoraea sp. (assembly GCA_947258555.1). Taxonomy (GTDB): domain Bacteria; phylum Bacteroidota; class Bacteroidia; order Flavobacteriales; family Flavobacteriaceae; genus HDS-28. Next base: position 55,535 of record CAMYJF010000029.1, read on the forward strand.
TACGCGACCTTGTTGCGGAGCGAAGCTGCCTGTCCGTCCGCAGTGAAACGAAGGAGGAAGCTACGCGACCTTATTTCAAAAAGTGCCCAATCTATGGCGGGGCAAATATACTAAGGGTTGCTAGAGTAAAAAAATAGTGAGCAATACTCTGTTTGTAAAAATTGAGCCTCAACTATTCAAAAATCGATTTGAAAAATTTATAGAATTGATTATCAAATTATTACGATACATATATTGATATAATACCCGCGATTCTAATCAAAATCGAGGAGCTGAAGCAAGAAAATAGGCAAGATTTTAGCAAGCGGAGCGTTATAAGAATAACACTAATACAAATGTAATCTTTTTCTTATAAACTACGTATGCAGATTTCACAACATAAACTGAAGCAACCCAGCGACTCCAGGGACTTGGCTTTTGATTTTGAACCTAGCGTATTTTTTCTTTTTGCTTCCCCTAAATTTCCTGAAATAGGTGCTTTGGTGGCAAGTCTTCGAGAAAAATATGAAAACACCCTTCTTTTTGGGTGTTCAACAGCAGGGGAAATAATTGGAAATGAAGTGGCTGATGCCTCCGTAATTTTAACAGCGGTTACTTTTGAAAAAACACGATTAAAATTGGTGCAGGTCGACCTTACCGAACACTGCGAACATTGTGCAGACGCAGGAAGCAAGATAAGTTTACAGCTGGCCAGTGAAGATCTCAGACATATCTTTGTACTTAGTGATGGCCTGCATGTAAATGGGGCAGAATTGGTCAAAGGACTACGTTCTCAAGTTAGTCCGAACGTTAGTATCACTGGCGGTCTTGCCGCTGATGGTGAAGACTTCCAACATACATTTGTTATACACAATGAGGATGTTTCCCCAAAACGTATCGTAGCCCTTGGTTTTTATGGTGCCGACCTGAAAGTGGGTTATGGCTCCAAAGGGGGTTGGGATAGTTTTGGTATTGAAAGAAACATTAAAAAAAGCAGTAATAATGTACTCTACGAACTGGATGGTCAACCCGCACTTGAGCTCTAT
>CAMYJF010000030.1 GCA_947258555.1 uncultured Eudoraea sp.
ATTGCAGCACCAATAGCCACTATCTCTTCTCCTATCTCTCCACTCATGATCCGCATAGCATCTGCAAAAGGAGCAGGAGATGTTGCTAATTGCTCCATTGGGATCATACCCATGATCACCACAGTGCTCAAAATATAGATGAGGGTTGTTATTACAGTACCGATCATTGTAGCTCTTGGAATGGTCTTTTCAGGATCTGCTACATTTTCCGCAGGAATGGTAGCACTCTCCAAACCAAGAAAGGCAAATAGGGTCAATGTGCCCGTAATTGCGATTGCGCCCAGGTTTGTTTCCCCACTTGCGTTAAACGGAACAAAGTTGTCTACATCAAAAAAGAAAAACCCACCGGCAATAATGACAAAAATGGGAACAAGTTTGAGAAGTGTGGTTGCCAGTTGCATTCTCCCGGAACTAAGAACCCCCCTGGAATTATACCAGGTGAGCAGCCATATTGCACCTAAACCACACGTTATTGCCGCTAAGGGACTGTTTTCCAGGATGGGAAATAATACACTAAGCGCACTCACAAAAGCGATCGCAATGGCAGCATTTGATACCCAAATAGATATCCAGTATCCCCATGCTACCAGGAATCCAATATAATCTCCAAAGCCAATTTTTGCGAAAGCATAAGGACCGCCTGCCTTGCCTTTCACCATCTTACTCAATTTACTGAAGACTTGTGCGAGTAAGAGCGCTCCTAAAGAAGAAACCAACCAACCGACGATGCTGATCCCCCCATAACTAGCGAGGGCAGAAGGCATCATGTAGATACCGGCTCCGATCATATTTCCGATCACTAAAGAAATGCTCATCCATATGCCAAGCTTGTTATGATCTTTGCGTTGAGCCAAGTAATACTGATTTTTCGAAAAGAATTATCTACTTTTAAAAGTACAAATAAAACCTACTTTGGAACGCAAATTTGACATTAACTCCAATATTGCCAAGGCAGAAACTTTACCTGCCCGTTTTTATCGAGACGCTGAAATTTTCGAAGCCTTGAGGGAAAAGGTCTTTTACCGTAGCTGGCAATGGGTAGGAACTACAGACCAGGTCCCTGAAACTGGAGCGGTATATCCCTTCACATTACTACCGCAATATTTGGACGAACCCATAGTTTTAACCCGAGATTCCAAAGAAGCAGTGCACTGCCTGAGTAATGTATGCACACATAGAGGAAATCTGGTGACCCGGGATACCGGAACAGTACGCAAACTTATTTGTGGATACCATGGTCGCCGGTTTACTCTTGATGGCCAGTTCGAGCATATGCCGGAATTTCAGGAAACTCAGGATTTTCCACGGTCTTGCGACCATTTGCATAGCTTTCCAATACGACAATGGGGGCCATTTTTATTCGCTGGCCTGAATCCCATCTTTGATTTCCAGGAGGTTTTGGATACGATGGAAGAACGAATTGGATATTTGCCGATTTCTGCCCTGAAATATGACCCATCTCGCACCAAGGATTATGAAGTTCAGGCACATTGGGCTTTGTATTGTGATAATTACCTGGAAGGCTTTCACATACCCTTTGTCCACGAAGATCTGAATGCTGTATTAGATTATGGGGATTATGAAACCGTATTACATGATCACCTCAATCTCCAGATAGGATACGCTGAGGGTACTGAGGCCGTATTTGATCTGCCGGAAGGGCATATAGACTATGGCAAATCTGTGGCCGCCTATTATTACTGGGTATTTCCGAACATGATGTTTAATTTTTATCCCTGGGGTGTTTCCCTGAATATTGTGATGCCCAGATCAAAGGACAGGACGATCGTTCGCTTTATGAGTTATGTCTGGGATGCCTCGAAGCTCGATGCCGGCGCTGGTACAGGCCTGGATAAAGTGGAGTTGGAAGATGAAGAAGTAGTGGAAGGCGTTCATCTTGGGGTACAGTCGGCATTTTACAAGGCCGGGCGTTTCTCACCTAGCCGCGAACAAGGCGTGCATCATTTTCACCGGCTCCTGGCAAAATTCCTGAATAGCTGATACATATTTTTTGACCCCTTTCCCATTGGTACATTCTATCCCAATACCTACCTTTGAAACAAAATTTTACGGATGAAACCTGATCTGTTCGAAGCTCCTGATTATTATCAATTAGATGACCTCTTGACTGAGGAACACAAACTCGTACGAAGCGCAACCCGGGAATGGGTGAAGCGCGATATTTCTCCCATCATTGAGGAGTATGCTCAGAAGGCAGAATTTCCCAAAGAAGCGATAAAAGGCCTGGCGGAGATCGGAGCTTTCGGGCCATATATTCCTGTGGAGTACGGAGGAGCAGGCCTGGATCAGATCAGTTACGGACTGATAATGCAGGAGATTGAGCGCGGTGATAGCGGCATCCGTTCCACTGCTTCCGTACAATCCTCTTTGGTTATGTACCCCATTTTCACGTATGGAACCGAAGAACAACGAAAAAAATTCCTTCCTAAATTGGCCAGTGGTGAATTCATGGGCTGCTTTGGCCTTACGGAACCAGACCACGGATCCAATCCTTCTGGGATGGTTACCAATTTTAAAGATCAGGGAGATCACTATCTCCTGAACGGAGCCAAATTATGGATCTCTAACTCTCCTTTTGCCGATGTCGCAGTAGTATGGGCCAAGAATGAAGAAGGTCGTATACACGGACTCATCATTGAACGTGGAATGGAAGGCTTTTCGACACCAGAAACGCACAACAAATGGTCATTGCGCGCCTCCGCAACAGGGGAACTCATTTTTGACAATGTTAAAGTGCCCAAAGAAAACTTATTACCCGGAAAGAATGGTTTGGGTGCGCCATTAGGCTGCTTGGATTCGGCCAGATATGGAATTGCCTGGGGTGCCATTGGCGCTGCTATGGATTGTTACGACACAGCGCTGAGATATGCTAAAGAACGGATTCAATTCGGGAAACCGATCGCAGGTTTTCAATTGCAACAAAAGAAGCTGGCTGAAATGATCACTGAGATCACTAAAGCACAACTACTCGCTTTTAGATTAGGACAGTTAAAGATGGATGGTAGAGCAACTACGGCACAGATATCTATGGCAAAGCGGAATAATGTGGATATGGCGATCAAGATCGCCAGGGAAGCCCGGCAAATGCTCGGAGGAATGGGCATCACCGGAGAGTATAGTATTATGAGACACATGATGAACCTGGAAAGTGTGATCACCTATGAAGGGACACATGATATTCACCTCCTGATCACCGGGGCGGATATTACCGGAATTCCTGCGTTTAAATAGAATTCACAATCTTTTGTTAATAGGAGAAATGCACATACATAAAGCGCATTTTCTCCCGTTCTCCCATTAGAACACCAGAGAACACGATTGCAACAGGTCAACCTGACTTAACTTTTCCACTTCAAAAATCCATTCTGTTGATCCATGACTGGATCCTTAGGTGTTTTGGCCTAACAGCTTCCTATGAGATAAGAGCTACGTAACCAAAACAAGAGAACGTCATGAGACAAGCCATTTTGTTGAGCTTGCTGTCCCTTACTATGGGATATTCCCAAGCTCCTGATACTCCACAAGAGATCCAACGAGAACGGAACCTTGAATCTGCCGGCCATGTCCTGCATTATGCCTTACCTGCCGCTGCAGGAATAAGTACTTTGATCATTGGGGATGGCGAAGGTAGTTGGCAATTTGTAAAATCCCTTAGTGCGAATATGGCCGCCACATATACCTTAAAATTTGCTTTTAACAAACCCAGGCCGGAAGGGGCCACAGATGGATTGGCATTTCCTTCAGGACATACATCGGTAGCCTTTAATAGTGCCGCTTTTATACAAAAAAGGTATGGATGGGAATATGGTGTGCCGGCGTATGTCTTAGCAGGTATCGTTGGCTATAGCAGGATTGAAGGTCTTAATGACCGACATGATCTTTGGGATGTGCTAGGGGGTGTTATTACCGGTATCGGAAGTGCTTATTTATTTACCTCACCATATGCCCGTGATCATATGGACATTGCCTTTAGTCAACAGGATGGCTATTATACGATAGGATTCGTCTACAAATTTTGATGACCCCAGACGGCATTCATATTTTGGGTGATCGCCTTCAGGTTTCCATGGGCCAATTTGGAAAAATTGAGTAATTGATTGGCTCTGTCCCAATTTTGTTCGGGATAGCTAACTTTATAATAGATATCAGCATACAAATAATCTGTCAGGGCTCGAATTCCATGAAGAAAGGGGAGGAGCACGAGACCATACGTTAATGCTTTTATCTCTTCATTACTGAGGACAAGTTTAGAGGCTTTCATTCCGCTAAGCATGGCACCGAGGTAGTTGAGGTTTAATTCCGGTTTGTCTTTAGAGAAATCGTCTTCAGATTTTGTTCCAATGACTGTTCGTGCCATATCGCCAAAATCATAGTAGAAATAGCCGGGTCCCACAGTGTCAAGATCGACCAGACATAGTCCTTCCTGAGAATTTCTGTCGAACAAAACATTAGAAAGCTTTGTGTCATTATGACAAACCCGGACCGGATTTCCTTCGGGTTTTTTGGAGAGAAAATCGGAAAGTATCGTTATATCAGTTAGTAAAGGCTGTATTTTTTTTATGCGTTCGGATTGCCCTGTTTTCTTTGCTTCTTCAAATTCATCTAAACGAAATGTGAGATCGTGGAATTTTTCGATCGGTTCCTTGAGGGAGGTGGGATTTGCATCGCTGACAAGTCGGTGAAACGCACCGAGGATTCTACCGCATTGAAAGGCCTGGGCTTCTGATTCGATCGATTCTAAATTCTGACTCTTTGGCACGAAGCTGAGTAAACGCCACAGGTTATTTTCCTGATCTTCTAAAAATGGCTCGCCCTGCTTAGTAGGCATCCATTCAAAGTGAGTATAGTCAGTTGATCTCAAAAACGGACTTGCAAATTGAAAATTCTGATAGACGAATTCAGGATTGGAGAATACCCGGGTATTGAATTTTTGAAGTACACAGACCGGTGTACTTTCCACTAAAACTTTATAACTGGAATGTATATATCCCGAAGAAATCGGCTCACATTGATACGTATTTTCAGGAATATCGAAGGATTGCAAAAGTGTAATAAGTTCCTTGATTTCCATGATCGTACAATTATTCGGAATCTTGCCAGAGTGGGGAGGGATATTGGCCTTCTTGTGTCATATTATATAATGCAGATACTGCTTTTTCCTTATCGTCTGCATAGGTAACGCCAAACCAGTGACTTTTTGCTTCTAGCACGTCCACTTTCGTACTTTCCGACTGGAGCATATCCTGTATAACAAAGGGGAGGTAGACCTCACCTGTTTCAAGGCTTTCACTTTCTTTAAAAAACGCAGTAATGGCACTTTCAATATGATCAAAAAGGATCGGATCACAAACCCAATAGTTCATACTGACCAGTTCTTCGCCCGTAAATTGCAGACCCGAGTCTTCATCTTTGACATATCCATTTTTTCGGATCAGCTTTGTTCGCTCTACAACCGCCTTCAGCATGCTCTCGTCTTGCTCACAAACACCTCGTGAGACCGTACCGTATTCAGATAAAGTGTCTTCGAGGGTATAAGCAACAAGGGCGAAGGGATTTGATGCCGTCGTATTCCTCATATATTCTCCTGCACGTGCATACGAGTTCTTCCCGTAATAGTCGTCTGCATTGATCACAACAAAAGGATTCTTTATGACATTCCGAGCTGTCCAGACCGCATGAGCCGTACCCCAGGGTTTTGGCCTTGGACCTTCATAAGTGAGTCCTTCAGGTAGGTCCTGAAGTTCTTGTGCCAGGACATCTAATTTTACAGAATCCGGAAGTCGTTCTGAAAGATGTGATCGCAGGAAATCCACATTGCTTTTTTGAGTGATAACAACAATATGATCAAATCCGTTTTGAAGGGCATCGTAAATACTGAATTCCATTAAGAATTCACCTTTCGGACCCAGGTCGTCAAATTGTTTCAATTTGCCATAGCGACTTCCCCTTCCGGCAGCCATAAGTAAAAGAGTCATGCGGTTAAATTTTGGCGCAAAAATAAGGCTTCATTCCGTAACTTGTTACCTACACTTGAATTTTAGAATTTTAAATGGCAATCAGCGTACTATGAAATCAAGAAGAACATTCATAAAACAAACCTCGGCAGCCGGTGCCGGATTAATGCTTAGTCCCAATTGGGCAACAGCTTTTAACAAGCCTTCAAATTATATGCTCAAAGTAGGATTGATCGGAGTTGGACTTCGTGGCACCAATCACCTCAGTAATCTGATTCAGCGCGAAGATGTTGAAGTTCGGGCTTTGTGCGATATTGATCAATCGCGAATAGCGCTCGCCACAAAAATGCTGAAAGATGCTGGGAAAGCTGAAGCCCGGATCTTTGGTAAAGATGAGTGGGATTACCGAAACCTGCTGGAATTGCAGGAGTTGGATGCCGTCATTATTTCCACACCCTGGAAATGGCATACACCCATGGCTGTAGACGCTATGAAAGCTGGAAAATATGCCGGACTTGAAGTATCTGCCGCCCTTACAATGGAAGAGTGCTGGGATCTTGTGAATACCCATGAAGAAACCGGGACTCATATGATGATCCTTGAAAATGTGAACTATCGAAGGGATATCATGGCCGTGCTGCACATGGTACGCAAAGATGTATTCGGGGAATTGGTGCATTTCAGATGCGGCTACCAGCACGATCTCAGGGCGGTAAAATTTAATGACGGAAAACAACCTTATGGAGGTGGAGTTGAGTTTGGTGAGAAAGCCATTTCTGAAGCCCGGTGGCGAACGCAGCATTCTGTCGAGAAGAATGCCGATGTATACCCAACACATGGTCTGGGGCCTATCGCGGTTATGGCAGATATTAACAGAGGGAACAGGTTTTTGTCTATTACTTCCAAAGCTTCCAAAGCCATAGGCTTGCATAATCATATTGTAGCAAAAGGAGGAACAGACCATCCTAATGCAGCTGTAAAATTTAAGCAAGGTGATGTGATCACCAGTACGATAGAAACTGCCAGGGGAGAGACCATAATTATTACACATGATTGCAATTTACCGCGGCCTTATTCACTTGGGTTCAGGGTCCAGGGGGCCAATGGGTTGTGGGAAGTAGATGGTAAGCGGATATATATTGAAGGGAAATCTCAACCCCATCGATGGGATGCCGCAGATACCTGGTTGAAGGAATACGATCATCCGTTATGGCAGGAATTTGGCGAATATGCCACTGGGGCCGGACATGGGGGTATGGATTTCTTTGTGCTTCAAGCATTTGTACAATCTGCAGGAAAAGGGATCGCTCCACCCATGGATGTATATGATGCCGCTGCCTGGAGTGCCGTTACACCGCTTTCTGAACTATCAATTGCCGCCAATGGCGCCCCACAGGAATTCCCTGATTTTACCGGGGGATCATGGGAAAAAAGAAAACCCTATCCATGGCTAGAACCGCTTTATTAGTAAGAATATACGTATCTTTAATAAAGCCAAATGTGTAAAGGCAATCCTTCCAAACCTGATTTTTATCATACCAAATCCTAAAAGGAACCGTTAAATTTGAAAGACTAAATTCATTATCATGAAAACAATCATTGTACCTATTGATTTTTCGGAACAGTCGGAAAATGCACTACAAGTAGCCGCCTCTATTGCCAAAAAACACAATGCTGAGATCCTGGTCCTGCATATGCTAGAATTAAACGAAGCCATGATCTCTTCCTCAGAAGGATTCCATCCTGAACAAACTGTATTTCTGCTAAAACTGGCAGAAAAACGGATAAATGAATTTTTGACTAAACCCTATTTGGAAGGAGTTTCAAAAATAACCCCCATCATTAAACACTTTAAAGTTTTTGGTGAGGTAAATGAAATAGCAGCTAAGCACAATGGAGATCTTATCGTCATGGGGTCTCACGGATCTGATGGTCTGAAAGAGATCTTTGTCGGTTCCAATGCCGAAAAGGTAGTGCGCAATGCAAATATTCCAGTACTGGTCATTAAAAAGAAGCATAAGGATTTCAAAGTAGAAAATTTTGTTTTTGCTTGTGATTATAAAGACGAAAGCCTGAAATCCTTTCAAAAAGCTAAAGATTTTACAGAAAAATTAGGTGCAAATCTGCATATGGTCTACATCAACACCCCCGGAGATCATTTTTTAAGTACTAAAGACGCCTACGATAAAGTCAACAGCTTTCTGGGAAAGGCAGGTGCCGGTACCGGAGTGGATATCTATAATGACTACAGTGTAGAAAAAGGAGTGCTCAACTATTGTGAAAGTATTGGCGCAGATGTTATTGGTATACCTACACATGGGCGCAAAGGACTATCTCATTTCTTTATGGGAAGTATAGGGGAAGATATTGCAAATCATGCGCAAATCCCCGTCATTACTTTTAAGATTTGAACTTAATGCTTAGTATATAAGAAAAGAAGCCTTTCGAGGCTTCTTTTTTATTGAGGTAGGTAGGACTTATTCTTACTTATCTCATCGGCATAATCCTGAATAGTATTATACTCCAGAGCAGTCAGCAAGGACCATCGGTAAGGACTTATCTTTTCATGTAGCGGACAGGGCTTTGCTTCATTGCAATGCGCAAGTCCAAGAACACAGGACTTAAATAGTTCCTCTCCATCTATCATTTCCACAATTTGGATCATCGGGACCTTTCGGTTGGCCTCTGTCAAATAGAAACCGCCTTTGGGACCACGTTCAGAAGAGATGATATCATGACGTACAAGCTCCTGCAATAATTTGGCGATATATGCCTTGGGTACTGAAATGGAGCCGCTGATATCCCGGGCCAATATCTTCTCCGAACCTTTCGAGTGAATAGCCAAGTATAACACTGCATTTATGGCATATTTAGCGGAATTGGAAAACATAATTTTTCTATAAATATTTCTTACAATATTAAAAAAGACATACGTATCCTAAATATGATTTTTATCATGTTTTTTAAGTATATGCGCACCTACTTTTGCGGCATTAATCAATACTTCTACAAAATGAAAAGACTAACTGTCTTAGGTACTTTGGCTCTTTTTGGCTTTCTCTTACTGGCATGTGGGGGAAAGGAAGAAAAGCCTAAAGATGGGTTTAGCATAGATCGGCAAAAAACCACTGAGCAAAAAACAGAAAGTACAGCGGATAACGCCACCAAAGCCTCTGAACGAATCGATTTAGAAAATAAAGGGGTAGGTGTTGTCACTTCTATAGATCTGCCTGCAGAAATAGACCAGGCAATGGCCGCAAACGGTAAGGTACTATATGACCAATTATGTCTTGCATGTCATCGAATAGGTAAAAAGTTCATCGGACCGGCGCCTAATGATATTTTAGAGCGAAGGAGCCCGGAATGGGTGATGAACATGATCCTCGATCCGGAACGAATGGTCAAAGAAGACCCCTTGGCAAAAGATCTGCTTATCGAATTTAACGGCTCCCCTATGGCTAATCAAGGGCTTACGGAAGAAGAAGCCCGCGCTGTATTGGAATATTTCAGAACGCTATAAGAACAACAATCAATGGTATCTACAATGAAACGAAATGTATTTGTGGGCGCGATACTTGCCCTTTTTGTATTAGTGGCTTGTAAAAACGAAGCCAAAACCGAAGCGTCAGCAGGAGCTGATGAAACAACAAAAACCGAAAAACAAGGACAGGCCTTTATTAAAGACGATGAGTCCACGCCCAATGTGCTGGATATAGCTATTGGATCTGAGGCGCACACCACCTTGGTAGCCGCCGTCCAGGCAGCAGAGTTGGAAAATGCCTTGGTAAATGCAGGGCCTCTGATGGTTTTTGCACCAACTAATGAAGCTTTTGATGCTCTTCCAGAAGGGACGGTCGACAATCTCCTCAAACCTGAAAATAAAGGAGCGCTTGCTAATATTCTTAAGTATCACGTAACTCCGGGAAAGTATTCCAAAGACTTCCTGAAAAAGTTTAAAAAACTTGGGCAGGCGAATAACCAAAATGTAATGGTTGAAGTAAAAGGAGACGATGTATTTGTAGGAGGGGCTAAGATCATTGCCAGCGTCCCTGCCGGTAACGGTATTGTACATGTGATAGATAAGGTAATGCTACCCCCAGAAGAATAAAAATCAACACTTAAAATATAATACAATGAAAAAAGTACACTATATCATATCAGGATTCCTTGGTTTGATCCTTATGGTTACAAGTTGTAACACAGGAGGCGACAAATCTAATGGGGCTCTGGCTTCCAGTGCGGCAGAAAAAGTATATGTAGCTCCGGGAGAACACGATGAATTCTACGCCTTTATTTCAGGTGGATTTAGCGGACAGCTTTCTGTCTACGGACTACCTTCTGGTCGTTTGTTTAAAGTGATCCCTGTCTTTTCTCAAGATGCTGAAAAAGCCTGGGGTTACAATGAAGAAACAAAGCCTATGTTGAATACGTCTTATGGATTCGTTCCTTGGGATGATTCTCACCATCCGGATATTTCTCAAACAAATGGAGAAGTAGACGGCCGATATGTATTTATTAATGGTAATAACACACCCCGTATCGCAAAGATCGATCTTAGTGTTTTTGAAACTACAGAGATCATTGAAATCCCTAATAGTGCCGGTAACCACAGTTCGGCTTTTGTAACAGAGAATACCGAATATGTAGTTGCGGGTACGCGTTTTTCTGTACCAATTCCTCAAAGAGATATTTCTATCAAGGAATACAAAGGGAATTTTAAAGGGACACTTTCATTTATTAGTGTAGATCCTGAAGATGGGGGTATGGACCTGTCCTTCCAGGTGTTAATGCCCGGATTTGATTATGACCTGGCGCACCCCGGACGCGGTGCTTCGCATGGTTGGATGTTTTTCTCAACCTATAACTCAGAGGAGGCCAGTACACTTATGGAAGTAAATGCCTCTCAAAACGATAAAGATTTTATCGCTGCGATCAATTGGAAAAAAGCTGAAGAATATATTGCTGCAGGTCAGTTTGAGACAATGCCAGCCAATTATGCACATAATGTATATAGTGATGAAACCCACACGGCTACATCAACTATGAAGAAAGAAGTCCGTGTTTTAGATGCTTCGAAACTTCCCGGATTAGCTTATCTCTTACCAACTCCAAAATCTCCTCATGGATGTGATGTAGACCCTACGGGGGAATATATTGTTGGAAATGGAAAATTATCTGCCGACCTCACTGTCCATTCATTTACCAAAATGCTGGAAGCTATTGACAATGAGAATTTTGATGGAGATGCGTATGGGATACCGATCTTAAAATTCGAAGATGTACTTGCAGGAACTGTTAATCAAGCCGGCTTAGGCCCATTGCATACAGAATTTGATGACAAGGGCAATGGCTATACTACCTTCTTCATTTCTTCTGAAGTAGTTAAATGGAAAGTGGGGACCTGGGAAGTTCTTGACAGGCAACCTTGTTATTACTCCGTAGGCCATTTGATGATACCGGGAGGTAATTCAAGAAAACCTTATGGAAAGTATGTGGTCGCCATGAACAAGATCACCAAAGACCGATATTTGCCAACCGGTCCGGAAGTAACACAATCAGCACAATTATTTGATATTTCAGGAGACAAGATGGAATTACTTCTGGATTTCCCAACTGTGGGGGAACCACATTATGCTGCTGGAATCGCTGCAGATAAAGTAAAACCTCGTTCTCGGAAGATCTTCGAGCTTACAGAAAACAAGCATGAATATGCAACGACCTCTGATGCCGATGTTCGGGTTGAACGAAACGGGAAAGAAGTTCACATCTATATGACCATGATCCGTAGCCATTTTAATCCGGATAATATAGAAGGGATCAAAGTCGGTGACAAAGTATACTTCCATGTCACCAACCTGGAGCAGGATTATGATTTTCCCCATGGTGTCAGTATTATCGGAGCGAATACCTCCGAGTTATTGATCATGCCGGGGCAAACCGAGACTTTTGTGTGGGAACCAAAGCAAGTTGGCGTTTGGCCATTTTATTGTACGGATTTTTGCTCTGCCCTTCACCAGGAAATGCAGGGATATATTCGGGTTTCACCGGCTAATTCACCTCTGGAACTGACATGGTCACTTGGAGAAGACTAGAAATAACAAGTTGTCATAATACACGTATTGGATTGTAGTGCGGGAGGTGCCAAAGGCCTCCCGCCTTATATCCTGCTAATTCCAAAAAAATGAAGATCAAATCCAACTATCTAATGTGGGCAGCTGCCCTGCTTCCACTACTGTTGTTCGTTTTTCCATTATGGAAGATCACCCTGGAAGCACCACAATACCCTACACCTTTGGGCATGTATATCCATATTAATGATTTTTCGGATGCCAATCCGCATGATATCAAAAACATCAACCTGATGAATCATTATGTGGGGATGAAGTACATTCCGGAAGCGATCCCTGAATTCAAAATATTCCCAGCCGGTATTATTATTACAACAGTGATTGGTCTGTTCATTGCCTTTAAAGCCAACTACAAATGGTACTTGTATTGGGGCATTCTGATGATCTTACTCAGTGCTGCCGGATTGTATGACTTCTATCTCTGGGAGCATGATTATGGGTATGATCTGGATCCAAAAGCGATCATGAAATTCACTAATCCGGATGGATCGGTGATGGGATTTCAACCGCCCTTATTTGGTTCTAAGGATATTCTCAATTTTACCGCTCATTCCTATCCACAACCCGGGGCGTATAGTTTAGGTCTCGGAATAGCAATGGCATTTGTGGCGTATTTCTTTGGTAAAAAGGAAAAAAGTTAGTTCTTAGGAAGCATGAGAACAAATTATCACACAACTTTAGGATTAGCCGCCCTTATTTTCATTATATCAAGTTGTAAACCGGAACCGAAGCCAATCGCTTTTGGTGAGGAAGTGTGCAACTATTGCTCGATGACCATAGTAGATACGCAGCACGCTTCACAGCTGGTTACCAAGAAGGGCAAGGTATTTTCATTCGATGCCATTGAATGCATGCTCAGATCGGATCAATTTATGGAGCAGGAAAAAATAGCACTATTCCTATGTAATGATTATGTGGCTCCAGGAGAAATGATCGATGCGACTCAGGCCACTTTTCTTATCAGCGAGGCAGTCCCAAGTCCTATGGGGGCCAACTTATCCGGATTTACATCATTAAACATTGCAAAGGACATAGCAGCGGAACATCCTGCTGAATTCTTAACTTGGAAAGAATTGCAGGAAAAATTTTAATAAAAGCTTCAGGTATGAGCTATAAATGGGCTATTGGGTGTATACTTTTTGGTATTGCCTTTGTTCAAGCAGAAACAATTAGGGTATGTAGTTCATGTACATATACCTCAATTAAGGACGCTGTGCTTATCGCCAAACCTTACGACACTGTCCTGGTGGAAAATGGGATATACAAAGAAATTAATATTTGGATAGATAAACCTCTAACTTTAGAAGGACTAGATCTGCCCGTAATTGATGGGGAGGACAGAGGTGAGATCATAACGATCGTATCTGATGATGTACAGCTGTCGGGATTCTTAATTCGCAATGTGGGCACGAGTTATACCGCCGATTATGCTGCAGTACGTGTCATTAAATCGAAAAATTTTACTATCGAAAACCTCCAACTGGAGCAACTGTTTTTTGGGATCTATCTTGAAAAATCTGACCATGGAAAGGTGATTAATAACAGGATAATTGGTGATGCGGTAGAAGAATTTAATTCCGGAAATGGTATTCATCTTTGGTATTCTAACCATGTGGAGGTGCTCAATAACAGAATTGAAAAAGTACGCGATGGTATTTACCTGGAGTTCTCAGATAATATTCTGATTCGAAATAATAAAAGCCTGAATAATGTTAGGTACGGACTTCATTTCATGTTCTCTAATGAAGATAGCTATGAAGAAAACTTGTTTGAGAACAATGGAGCCGGTGTGGCCGTGATGTTCTCAAAGAATATACGAATGACGGATAACACTTTTAGAAACAATTGGGGACCCACCTCCTATGGTTTATTATTAAAGGAGATCTACGATGCTGAGATCAAAAACAATCGATTCATAAAAAACACGATCGGGATCAATGTTGAAGGCTCCAATCGTATCCGATACCAGCAAAACGATTTTATAAATAATGGCTGGGCTCTGAAAGTAACAGGGGGGTGTTATTCCAATATGTTTGAAGAAAACAATTTCCTAAGCAATTCCTTTGATATTTCCTATAATGGCCAATTGAACGATAATAAATTCGATGGCAATTACTGGAGTAATTATACAGGGTATGACCTGGACAAGGATGGAATTGGAGATGTGCCTTACAGGCCGGTAAAACTCTTTTCCTATATTGTCAACAGAACACCGGAAACCATTATTTTGCTAAGAAGCCTCTTCATGGATCTGATCAATTTCTCGGAGCGCGTTTCCCCGGTTTTTACGCCGGATAATTTAATTGATGCGCGCCCTCAAATGCAGCAGATTTGATGATACAGATCTCAAACCTCCATAAATCGTTTAAGAAGAATCATGTCCTAAAAGGGATAGATCTGGATATTGATAAGGGCGGTATCTATGCGATCCTGGGTCCGAATGGGTCAGGCAAAACAACCATGATCAAATCCATACTCGGGATGATCGTCCCTTCTGAAGGTCAGCTGAAAGTAGACGGGGAGGACATTGCCAAAAAGTTTGCGTATCGACAAAAACTCAATTATTTACCCCAGATAGCCGATTTTCCGGGAAATATTAAGGTAAGTGAGCTGATCCGTATGATCATTGACCTTCGCGAACAGACTGCAGATCACGAACCCTTATTAGATACATTCGGACTTCGTCTTTATCTGGATCAAAAGCTTTCAACTTTGTCAGGAGGATCTGCTCAGAAAGTGAATCTTGTACTGACTTTTATGTTCGATAATCCCATTTACATTCTAGACGAGCCTACTACCGGTTTGGATCCAAATGCCTTGATCCGATTTAAAGAATTACTCAAAAGAGAACGGGATAAAGGGAAAACTATCCTGATCACTACACATATAATGTCCTTTGTAGAAGAGGTAGCTGATGAGATCATTTATTTATTAGAAGGGAGAATTGGTTTTAAAGGTAGTTTAGATGCCCTACTGGAGCTTCATAAGGCAGAGGACATAGAACACGCCATTGCTCAGATGGCAAAAACCATGGTCGATGTTTAAGATCCTTAAATATAGTTTTTATGACCTGATGCGGAGTAAATGGAGTTACTTCTATTTCCTGTTCTATCTGTTGCTGGGATTTTTACTTCTTTTCCTGAACAATGATGTGTCTAAAGGAATAATCACTTTACTCAATATAGTAGTTGTACTGGTACCGTTGATCGGTACCATCTTTGGTATCATGTATTTTTACAATGCACGGGAATTTACGACCCTGTTACTAGCACAACCCATAAAACGTTCACATATTTTTTTAGGCCAATTCCTGGGGGTAGGTGGGTCTCTAACATTATGCCTTGTGCTTGGACTGGGGATACCTTTCGTGCTATACGGATTATTAAGATCCGGAGCCATATGGGATTTTAGCCTCCTGCTAGTTGTCGGGGCATGCTTAACACTGATCTTTACCGCCCTGGCTTTTAATGTAGCGCTGGGAAATACAAACCGAATTAAAGGATTTGGCTATGCTGTTCTTTTATGGTTGTTCCTGGCGATCGTTTATGACGGACTTTTTCTACTTTCACTACTGATCTTTGAGGAATACCCCCTGGACACCTATGCCTTGATAGGTTCAATGGCAAATCCTATAGATCTTTCAAGGATCCTGATACTCTTGAAACTGGATATTTCGGTATTGTTGGGCTATACCGGTGCCGTATTCAAATCTTTCTTTGGGACAAGTAAAGGATTGATCATCGCACTTATTATTCTAGTCCTTTGGATAGTGATCCCGGTCCGATTAATGGTCTGGCAAGGAAATAAAAAGGACTTTTAGCCTGTACCAACATGCAAGGCAATATCTACCATTTCACGGAATCCTGTTTCACGTTCTTCCGGTGTGCTGCGCACCTTTGTGATCAATGAGTCTGAAATAGTTAGGATAGATAAGGCGTCTACACCATGCCTCGCCGCCATGGTATAAATTCCGGCTGTTTCCATTTCCACACATAGTACTCCATATCGCGACCATAGGTGATATAAGTCTTCCGGATCATCATAAAATTCATCTGCAGACAAAACATTACCTGCTGTGAACTCCAGTCCATTTTGTTCGGCAAATGAAACCGCTTTATGGAACAGGTCAAAGCTGGCCGTTGGGGCATAATGAGCCGTTTGAAAAATGCTGTTGTTTATACTGGATGTGGTAGATGCAGCCATGGCAATAACCAGGTCTCCGAGAGACAAGTCTTCCTGGTAACTTCCAGCCGTACCCACCCGTATCAATTTTTTTACATCATAGGTATTAATGAGTTCATAGCAATAAATAAGTGCAGAAGGAATCCCCATGCCGCTTCCTTGAACTGAGATCTTTTTTCCTTTATAAGTACCCGTGAAACCCAGCATACCGCGTACGTTGTTATAGCAGATGGCATTCTCTAAAAAGGACTCCGCGATCCATTTAGCTCGGAGTGGATCTCCGGGTAAGAGAACAGTTTCGGCAATTTCGCCTTTTTTGGCGCCTATATGTATGCTCATAAGATTGGATTAAGGTTCCTGCACCATTTTAACCCCACTGGAAGTGCCTATTCTGCTAGCTCCCAGGGCAATGTATTGGGTTGCAGTGGCCGCATCCCGGATGCCTCCGGATGCTTTAATTCGCATTGTATCACCAGCCACTTCTTTCATGATCTTAATAGCTTCAAATGTAGCTCCGCCAGGGCCAAAACCAGTTGATGTCTTAATAAAATCAGCACCGGCATCTTTTGAGAGAGTGCTGGCCAGTAAAATTTCATCCGGGGATAAATATGCGGTTTCTAGAATGACCTTTAATACATGTTTCCCCATCACTTTCTTAATAGCTTTAATCTCATCTACTACTATTTGAACAGATCCGGATTTTAAGAATCCGAGGTTCATGACCATATCCAGTTCATCAACTCCCTCCTTCAGGCAATAATCGGCTTCGGCTATCTTTGCCTTGGTCGACATGGCTCCAAGTGGAAACCCGATGACACTTGCAATATGTGCCTTTGAGCCACTGAGTTCTTCAGCAGCCAATCGCACATAACAGCTATTGACACAAACCCCAAAAAAGCCATATTTGTCGGCTTCTTTACACAGAGTTACGATTTCTTTTTCGGTGGCCGTAGGGCTCAATAAGGTGTGATCAATAAATGATGCCAGGTTAAAACTCATATTTTAAATTTAGGGTCTGCCAAATCGTTCGAATGCCGCTTTTTCGAGACTTTCCTGGTGATCCGGATGGGCAATACTTATCAAAGCTTTTGCCCGCTGGAATAAATTCTTACCATATAGGTTTACCACTCCATTCTCGGTAACCACATAGTGCACATGCGCTCTTGTTGTAGTAACGCCAGCACCTTCTTTTAACAGTGGAGTGATCTTGGAAATACCTTTATGAGTAGCCGATGAAAAAGCAATGATCGGCTTCCCCCTTTTGGATAAACTGGCAGCCCGGATAAAATCCATTTGGCCCCCGACACCGGAAAATTGTCTGGTTCCGATAGTATCGGCACACACCTGGCCTGTTAGATCAATTTCGATGGCGCTGTTTATGGCTGTTACTTTAGGATTCCTCATGATGAGTCCGGTGTGATTGGTATAGGCAGCTTCTTTAAAATGTACGCTTGGGTTATCATCCAAAAAGTCATATAATTTCCTGGATCCTGAGGCGAAGCAACTGACAATTTTTCCAGGTTTTATTTTTTTATCCTCTCCGGTGATCACTCCGGCTTCCACCAGGGGTAAGATCCCATCAGAAAACATTTCCGTATGAATCCCTAATCGCTGGTGTCCTTTTAGGTTTGCCAGTACGGCATTAGGGATATTTCCGATCCCCATCTGCAAGGTAGCCCCATCTTCGATCAATTCAGCGATATGCTGACCTATTCTTTCCTCAGCCTCCGAAAAATGCCCATTTTTTAGTTCATGAATAGGTTCGTCCACTTCAATGGCAAAGTCGATCCGATCTTTATGAATAATACCGTCACCATGTGTCCTTGGTACTTGAGGATTCACTTGGGCGATCACGGTTTTGGCATATTTCAATGCGGCAAGTGTGATATCTACAGAAACTCCAAGGGAGCAAAAACCGTGGCGGTCTGGAGGTGAAACCTGAATTATGGCAACATCCAGCGGCAAAATATTATTCTTGAATAAAAGGTGGATCTCACTTAGGAAAATAGGAATATAATCACCCTGGTTGGTATTTACTGCTGCTCTAACGTTCCCGCCAACAAAGCAACAATTTATTTTAAAGGATTGTCGGTGTGGATCAAGTGCATATTGCACCGGACCTTCTGTATGCAGAGATATTACTTCTACGTTCTCAAGCTCCTTGTACCGATCACATATGCCATTGACCAGGGTATTAGGGGTCATAGCAGCGCCTTGAACAAAAAGTCTTTGTCCTGAACTTATTTTAGAAGCAGCTTCTTCTAATCGTACTATTTTCATATTAATTACGTAGCTATGTTTGGGAATTTTTTAATGACACTCTAGCTCGGTGGCTACTTCCTGATTGTGGGACGTTTGTGCAGGCGAAAGATACGGAATGCCCAAGCCTAAACCCCTCAGAATTAAAAGTAAACCAAATAAAAATATCATGGCAGGTATTAGTTTTTGAAAAGCCATTCTGAATCTCCCCTTGATAAAGCCGGCGCTATAAACGGCAATTGTCATTAGTGGGACCGTACCTAAACCAAACAGCATCATAAAGAAGACGCCTTGTATAGGATCTCCTGTGGCTATGGCACCCATTAGGGCAACATATACGAGGCCACAAGGCAGGAGTCCGTTCAGCAGACCAAGGACGAATAGGGACGAAGCCCTTTTTTGGGTAAGCAGCCCTCCCATACTATTTTTGATCTTTCCTATTAGCTTATAAATGAATGGAGATAATGACCATTTTTTAATCGGTAAATACATCCAGATCACTCCTATGATCATGAGGGAGCCAATGCCAATGGAAAGTTGTTGCTGCCAGCCAAATAATTGAAGACCACTACCTAGCAGGCCAAATAAAAGGCCCAGGGCACCGTATGTAACTATCCTTCCAAGATGGTAACTTACTACCTGGCTACCTTGTTTAATAGAGTTACTTCGATCGAGAGGTAGCATAAAGGCGATCGGCCCACACATTCCTACACAGTGCAAACTTCCAACAAATCCTAATATTAAGGCCGATACGCCCATCGTCTAAGTAATTAGTATGTAATCCTTTTTTTGAACAAATACGGGGTACCTTCATGGGTAACCCATATTTTTATGTCCCAGCGACCATCCAACAAACGTTCGTCAGGTATGAGCAAATGTGTACTGGACAGACTTATGGGTAAGTCAAAATCCAGGTGTTTATTGGATGGTCTGTATAGGGACACGTTCCCACTAGCTTGAGCATCTTCCAATTCAGAGGGAAGTTCAATGTACAAGCCTTTTTCAGTTCGTTTATAGGTTAGTTCTCCTTCCAATGCCTGTGCATTTTCTAAAGCATCAATTTCTTCTTGAAAGGCTAATTCCAGTTGGTAGTATTCTTCTGTAACCAGGTCATGATCGGCGCTTTGATCCGTACTCATCTTAAAAACAAAGAAGAGGACAAAGGTTATAAAACCGATGAATGCCAACACAATTCCAGTACCCCAATTTATTTTCTTCATAAGATCAATTGTAGCTTCGGGGTGCCAGAAATCGCGTGCTAGCGGTTTCTATAAGTTCATCATTACTGAACACACCAATTTTTAATTTGTTTTTATCGCCACTTAGGGCTGCGTTGTTTATTTCAATAAATAAGGTACCCTCGGCCAGGTTTTGAGCCGGAACCATAAAATCTTGATGGGTGACCAACTTGATCTCGCCCTTATGCGATAGCAATTCGAAATGTACATTTTCTATCGGTTCCGTTGTCTTGTTGATCAGTTTATAGGTAAAGACATTACTGATCATATTGTTCTCTTTGCGTTCAAATAATTGCCCGGGTAAACGAAGGATATTTGCTTCCAGGTCATTTCGCAAGAATAACATACCGATCAGGACGCCGGTAAGGATAAAGAGTACTGCAGAATAGCCTTTAAGCCGGGGCGTCCAGGCGAATTTGCTCTTTTTTACGATCTCATCTTCACTGGCATAGCGGATCAGTCCTTTAGGGAGATTAACCTTCTCCATGATCGTATCGCATTCGTCAATACAAGCAGTACAATTCACACATTCCAGTTGTGTACCGTTCCTTATGTCAATTCCTGTTGGACAGACATTCACACATTGGAAGCAGTCTATACAGTCTCCATGGCCCAGGGCATGACGGTCTTCATTTTTTCTGAATTTCTTCCTTCCTTTTTCACCTTCTCCCCGGGCATGATCATAGGCAACTACAATGGATTTATTATCCAGCAACACACTCTGCATACGACCATAAGGGCAAGCGATTATACATACTTGTTCTCTGAACCAGGCAAAGACGAAATAAAACACTGCCGTAAAGATCAATAAAGGGATCATTGTACCCAGGTGTTTTAGGGGTCCATCTGTGATATGATTAATGAGTTTATCACTCCCGATCAAATAGGCCAGGAATATGTTCGCAATCAGGAAAGAGATCAGGAAGAAGACAATCCATTTAAGGACTCTCTTCCGGATCTTTTCGCCGTTCCACTCTTGCCTGTCTAGTCGGATTTGGGCACCTCGATCGCCATCGATCCAATATTCTATACGCCTAAAGACCATTTCCATAAAAATGGTCTGAGGACACATCCACCCGCAAAAAATCCGGCCGAACCCAACTGTAAAAAAGGCAATAAAGATCACCGCTATGATCATAGAGATCACAAAAAGATGAAAATCCTGTGGCCAGAACGGTAATCCAAAAATATTAAAGCGCCGCTCCAGCACATTGAACAATAAGAATTGGTTGTCGTTTACTTTTATAAACGGAGATGCGAACAAGAACAGTAGGAGTAAATAACTAACCCATTTTCTGTAGGTATAATACTTCCCGCTTGGTTTTTTAGGAAAGATCCAGGCCCGCTTCCCTTCCTGGTCAATGGTGCCAATACTATCCCTAAAATTTTCCTGGGGCTCGTTCATGTTCCTTTTGTAATACCTCTGTTTCCTTCCTTAGTCCGAAGTTGTGTTGGTTGTATCTATTGCCTGTTCAGGAGGTGCTTCTCCTGAATCAGCAGGTGCATCCGGATCTATCCAAATATCCCCTTCTGGTGCTTTCGGATTGGCGGGGGTAGTCCCCACGAAGGTGAGCAAATAGCTCGATACCTGAGCCATCTCCGCCGGTTTCAGGATCGGCTTCCATGAAACCATTCCTTTACCATCTCTTCCACCTTCGGAAACTACACTAAAGACATTTTTGATGCCACCGCCCAGAATCCAATTATTATCCGTCAGGTTAGGGCCGATACCGCCACCTCCATCAGCCATATGGCAAACAACACAGTTGACTTCAAATATTTTCTTCCCTGCAGCAAGATCGGCTGCATCGGTAAGTAATTCTACGGAATTTACATCTACCAGGTCTTTAGCCGTTTTCTTGTATTCTTCTATTTCAAGTCGGGCAACTTCCATTTGCTGCTCAAACTCTTCCTGTTGGGTATAGTCGTCCAAAACATGGAAGCGAACCAGATAGACCACCCCGAATAAGATCGTTGCATAAAAAAGATATACCCACCACGGAGGAAGGGAATTATCCAATTCTTTGATGCCGTCATAGTTGTGATCTAAAATGATCTCTCCTTCTTCTTCAATAGGCTTAGACCCCAGGAGCTTGTTATACATTCGCTTGCCCCATTTCCACTCCCAGCCTTGAGATTTGACACTTAGGTAGCGTTCCTTGGCCTCATCGGATAGCGTTTGAAAAAGGACATTCTCTATAGATTTTAATATCAATTCTATTCCTGCCAGGATCAATAAGACCAATAGGAGGAATACCTGGGTAATAGGATAGGTCAAAAAAGCAGGCTTATCACCAGAATCAATAAAGTACTCCATCAAGCCAAAAATGATGAAGAATACGATGGGGATCCTGATCCACCAGGGAGCTAGATTTTTCATAATGTTATGTCTTTAGGTTGGTCGTCTTGTAAGGGTATTTCGCTTACTTCTTTTATATGTTCTTTTGACGTGGTAAACACCCACCAAAACAGCAGGGCAAAAAACACGAAAAATATCAGTAATGAGATCATCGGATATGTGGCAATACCCTCTATACTTTCCATATGATTTTTAACAAATTTCAACATGATCTACTTATTTTGGGTGAGGGTTTCGTTTGTATCTTTCACTTTAATATCCGTGCCTAATCGCTGCAGATAAGCGATCATGGCTACGATCTCACGATCCCGCATTTCAACAAATTCCCTTCCGTTTTCCTGTGCAATAACCTTATCTGCCTCGTAGGACCTGACAAATTCCGGATCTGCATACAGGTTCTTTTCAATTAGCGCTGCCTGTTCATCCATATGGGCCTGAGCATTGACAATTTCCTCTTCTGTATAGGGTACTCCCAGTGACACCATGGCTTCCATTTTAGCCTGGGTCTGGCTCCTGTCATGCCTGTTCCTTATCAACCATTGGTAAGCCGGCATTATAGATCCTGAAGATGTGCTTTGCGGATCGTACATATGATTAAAATGCCAATTGTCTGAGTATTTGCCGCCAATCCGAAGCAGATCAGGGCCGGTACGTTTACTACCCCAAAGGAAGGGATGGTCATAGACGAACTCACCGGCTTTGGCATATTCTCCATAGCGTTCAACTTCGCTTCTGAAAGGCCTTATCATTTGGGAATGGCAGCCCACACAGCCTTCACGTATATAGAGATCCCGGCCTTCCAATTCCAAAGGCGTATACGGTTTAACGCTTGTGATGGTTGGGATGTTCGATTTCACCAGCAGTGTGGGAACGATTTGAACAATACCCCCGATCAGAATGGCTATCGTTGCAAAAATTGTCAATTGAATAGGTTTCCGTTCCAGCCAGGTATGATATTTCTCTCCAATAGCACGCTTCTTGGAAACACGAGTCAGTGCCGGGGCTTCGGCCAATTCATCTTCAACTTTTTGCCCGGCCCTTACAGTGACTATTATGTTGTATAGCATTACTACGAATCCAACAATATACAGCGTACCTCCAATGGCGCGCATCCAGTACATCGGGATGATCTCATTAACTGTTTCCAGGAAATTTCCATAGACGAGTGTGCCATCCGGATTAAAATCTTTCCACATTAATGCTTGCGTAAATCCGGCTACGTACATGGGCAGGGCATATAAGATAATACCGAGCGTCCCAATCCAGAAATGGAAATTGGCCATGGGTACGGAATGCAAGCGTGTCTTGAACATTTTTGGTATAAGCCAGTAGATCATACCAAATGTCAGGAAGCCGTTCCATGCCAGGGCTCCAACATGTACATGTGCAATGATCCAATCGCTAAAGTGAGCAATGGCATTCACATTTTTAAGAGACAGCATAGGGCCTTCAAAGGTGGCCATACCATATCCTGTTATCGCGACTACCATGAATTTCAAGGTAGGATCTGTCCGAACTTTATCCCAGGCACCTCTTAAGGTAAGTAGTCCATTGATCATACCACCCCATGAGGGTGCGATCAGCATAACTGAAAATACGACTCCTAGATTCTGTGCCCAGTCAGGCAAAGAAGTGTAAAGGAGGTGATGAGGCCCAGCCCAGATATAGATAAATATCAAGGACCAGAAGTGCACAATAGAAAGGCGATAGGAGTAGACCGGCCGATTAGCGGCCTTGGGCACAAAATAATACATTAGGCCAAGGAATGGCGTGGTTAGGAAAAATGCTACTGCATTGTGTCCGTACCACCATTGGACCAGTGCATCCTGTACGCCTGCGTAAACAGAATAACTTTTTAATGCACTTACCGGCAATTCAAGGCTATTAAAAATATGAAGGACTGCAACTGTCACTATAGTTGCCAGGTAGAACCAGATGGCTACATATAAGTGGCGCTGCCGTCTTTTTAACAAGGTGCCTATGAAGTTCCATGCAAAAACAACCCAGATCAGGGTAATGGCAATATCGATCGGCCATTCCAATTCAGCATATTCCTTAGAGGTCGTATAGCCAAGAGGCAGGGTAACAGCTGCAGAAACGATAATAGCCTGCCAACCCCAGAAATTGACATTAGAGAGGAAATCACTGAACATTCGAGCCTTTAACAAGCGTTGTGTAGAATAGTAAACACCAGCAAAAATGGCATTACCAACGAAGGCAAAAATAACTGCATTGGTGTGCAATGGCCTTAGTCTGCCAAAGCTCAACCAAGAGATACCATCAGTTATATTGGGAAATAGAAACATTAATGCCAGTAGAAGGCCTACGAGCATCCCTACGATTCCCCAGAGCAACGTGGCATAAAGGAATTTCTTTACGATCTTGTTGTCATAATAAAATTGTTGTACTTCCATGATCTGATTCTAATTTTTATTGGATGGATTGTTGGATATTTCTTTAGATTCTGAAGTCGATGCGTCCTCGCTTACCTCATCGTCGAAAAGCATTCGTACGGATGGGGTATAGGAATCATCATATTGTCCGGATCTTACCGAAACAATAAATGCTATAAAAAAACCGATGGCCA
>CAMYJF010000031.1 GCA_947258555.1 uncultured Eudoraea sp.
GTTACTATGATGATCGATAAGGACAAAGCGACAATGCTTTTTATGGGCGAAGACCATAAACATGTAAATAAATTTGTTCACAGGGGTGAAGGCAAGACTGTATGGGTAAGTGATGATGATGAGGAACACAAGACGATAGAAATCATTAAGATTGGCGATGGCGATGATGATAGTAAAATAATGAAGATTATAGTTGACGGTGAAGAAGTAGACGAAGAAGAATATGAAAAAATGAAGGGCGATGATAAGGTGATCAAGAAAACCATCAAAATAAAAAAAGGCAAAGGCGAAAAGAAAGAAAAGAATGTATTTATAATAAAGGATTCCGATGATGAGCACGACATCGAAGTCATTGAGGGCGATGGTAGCGGATTCATGTTTATTGATACAGATGGAGATGGGGAAGCGCCCATGATCATGATCGACGGTAAAGAATCTACTAAAAAAGATCTCAAGGCCCTGGGACCAAAAAATATAGCAACCATGGAAATTTTAAAAGGGAACGCCGCTGAAAAGAAATACGGTAAGGATGCTAAGAACGGAGTGATCGAAATAACTACGAAGGAAAAGGAGTAAGAAAACAGGAGCTAAGATTGAACCAGTTTTAATTCACTACTAGTTTCAAAATATTGAGTAAAAAATAACCGGTCGATCTAGACCGGTTTTTTTATGCCAAAAAGATGGATTTGCTCAAAAAGGCCCATTTTGATGTTTTTTACCCCTTGGAATTCAAAAAATAGTGAAAAAAGGCCCTTGAAACCTTACTGTTTTCTAATATATTTTATATTTAATCTTATCATTTATAACTTTTTCCAAGCGGTGCTATTATTATTTATAATTAATGAGATTTTTTTGCTTACAATTCTGTACGTACTTTCATTAATATTTGAACTTTTGCTTGGAGGTAAGATCGCCCTTCCTATATATTCACAATCGAATTAATAAAGCAATCAAAAAACGAAAATTCAAGGCGATGATCACACTAGCAAAAATCTTAATGTATGTTATCTTATCTGTTCTCATCTTTTTCATTTGACTAGTTTAGAACAATAGATAATTAGAAAGGCTGTCTGGGGGGAGACGGCCTTTTTTTATTGGGTGTATCTTTGAGGAAAATTAAAGAAGGAAACTTTGAAAAGTCTTTTCACCTTATTAGCCAGGATCAATAAAATACTGCTGCCATCTTTTACAAAAAGGAGACTGGATCTGGCCGATGCTAAAAAGTGGCAACTAGCTATTATCGGATGGCGTTACTATGTCTTAAAAAAGGTATTGGATTAATATTTGACCAAACTGCTAACTGAATACGACTTGATCTGTTCAATACCGTTCAAAAATTTTAATTCAAGTAAGAAGTTACACTTCACTACAGTAGCACCGAGTTGTTCTACCAACTTGCAGGCAGCAGCAGCCGTGCCCCCGGTAGCCAATACATCATCATGGATAAGAACCTGATCATTGGGCTCAATTGCATCTGAATGGATTTCCAGTGCGCCGGAACCGTATTCCAGCGTATAGTTTTGACTGATGGTATCAGCGGGCAATTTTCCAGGTTTGCGAACAGGCACAAAACCTGCTCCCAATCTGGCGGCCAGCAAGGGTGCAAAGAAGAAGCCTCTGCTTTCAATTCCAACCACCTTATCAATAGCGGGCTTGCCTATCAGATCTAAAAGGCCCTCTATAGCATAGGTAAATGCCCGGGTATCTTTAAGAAGCGGACTTATATCCTTAAAAACAACGCCTGGCTCTGGAAAATCCTGTATATCGCGGATATAAGATTTAAGGTCGATATCGGCCATAGGATGATTTTGTCCTAAATGTAAAAAGAAATATCTTTGCCCACCTTCGCACCGATGAATCGGTGCTTCGGCGGGCTAAGCCCTTTAGTACATACCATAATATATGTACTGAATACCGGACGTTAATAAACATTATAAGGCCACGTGGCGCAACTGAATAGCGCATCTGATTACGGCTCAGAAGGTTGCAGGTTTGAATCCTGCCGTGGTCACTTAAGAATGAAAAGCTCGCCAGAATGGCGGGCTTTTTTTATCTGAGCGAGGTAACAAGCTTGCTTGAGTACCGAAGTAAAGGTGAAAAAAGCAGCCAACCGAAGGTTGGGAGCTTTTCATTTAGACTACGGAGCACAAAGGATCACGACCCCGAAGCAGAGCGCAGCACGCTTCGGGGGTGTAATCCTGCCTAATCAATTGTACGGCAGGATGCCAACGCACTAACTGGCTCCTCCTTATCAAAGGTCTACCAGATCTTTGATTGCCAGTCGGCCCCCTGCCGTGGTCACTTCCAATTAATAAACCCCTTGATTTTCAAGGGGTTTATTTTTTTGTGCCCAAATTTGTACCCACATTATACCCCTATTAAAGGTTTCGTTGATTTTGGATGTTGAGGTTTACAAGAAATTATTCCGTACAGTTTGTAATGTTAGGTTTAAGGTTTCCAAATAAAATATAGACTGTATAGACTTTTACGTTGCAAACGCCTAAATTTAGGATAGATTATTATGAAGTATGATATCGCAGTTGCTTAAAATTCCTTTGGATTTGACTAGTTTCTTTCTGGCCGGTTTAAAGAATCTCGATGAAAATTACAAAAGCCAAGAGTTCATTGATAATGGTTTTATTGAATATCGTCATGTAGAAAAAGATCTTGAAATAGAGCATGTCCTTAACAGTATACATTCAGAATTCAATCGTCAATCAGGGCGACGGGATTTTACATATTTCAAGATAAGTGCCCCAATGATTTTAGTATCTACCACAGATAAATAGTTAAGCAAGGAAAAATGGGATTCAACACAAAAAATATCTTCAAACCTTCAAACACCATGGCGAGATTTGTAAAAATACGGAAGGAGGATATTGGTAAAGCCCCTGACGATATGCGGTTCAGGGGAGAACAAAAGATGGATGAAACACTGATCCGCCTGGTCGATTATGATAATGATAAACTAGTGGAAAAAGTAGTCGATAAAATAGAGACTATACTTGAGAATAAAAAAACCCCCACAGTAACCTGGTTGAATATAGATGGCCTTCACGATACCGATATTCTCCAGGAAATTGGAGTTTCGTTTGATTTTGATAAACTAGTTCTTGCAGGGATAATGGATACGCATTCTAGACCCAAGATCAATGATTTTGGGAACTGTATTCTTATTTCGATCAAAATGCTTCAACAAGATGAAGGTAGCGGTCTTATTACCGTTGAAAACCTGAGCATCGTTTTGACAGATACGCTACTGCTATCCTTTCAGGAAAAAAGAGGGGATGTTTTTGAACCGGTGCGTGAACGGATAAGAAATCAAAAAAAACGAATTAGGACGGGCGCTACGGACTATTTGGCTTTTGCGCTATTGGATATCGTAGTGGATAATTATATCTATTTAGTCGGGGTTCTTGGTGAAAAAATAGAGATGTTGGAAGAAACCTTGCTACAGGAACCAAGAAAAAGTATTATCGATGAAATATATACCTTCAAAAGGGAAATGAATTTCTTGAGAAAAAATATAACTCCTGCAAAAGAAATGATTTTGGCTTTATCCAAATTGGAATCCGAATTTATCAAGGAGAGTTCCGATATCCACTTTAAGGAGCTGTTGAACAATATTAATCAAGCGGTAGATTCATCGGAAACATACCGTGAAATTCTTTCCGATCAATTGAACATTTATCATACCACTATTAGTAGCAAATTGAACGATGTAATGAAATTCTTGACTATTTTTTCTGTCATTTTTATTCCCTTGACCTTTATTGCAGGTATTTACGGGACTAATTTTGAAGTTTTACCCGAACTTAAATATGAATACAGTTATTTCATTATGTGGGGTGTTATGATTGTCCTGGCGCTGAGTATGCTTTGGTATTTTAAGAAACGTAATTGGTGGTAAAATACCTCCTCGAACATGAAATCACTTTTTAAAGGTAGAACGCCTTAGTTTTAAGGGGATCAACGAATTGCCCAATTCTTGGTCGGACAAAGATTATAAAATCTTACTCGAAATTATGGATTATGGCGATTCGGCCGATTTGATTCCCAAGGATCTAAAAGAAATGTGCTTGATATCACTTACTGATCACGCCCCCGAGCAGAGCGCAGCACGCTTCGGGAGAAAGTAATCCTTTTGTTGACTGTCGACTGCGATGCCCCGAGCTGTTACGCTGAGCTTGTCGAAGTGTTGCCGAGGGGTTGACCGCTATGCCCGCTGTATCGAAGTCGAAGGAGGGTTGCTCATTACTTATCTACTAATTCACCTGGGCCTCCGGCGCGCGCCCCAAGGCCTCAAACAATTTAACCTGGGCATTGTATTTATCGATGACCAGTTTATTGGCCTTCAATTGTGTATTGATCAATCCACTCTCTCGTGAATTAATCAGGAATAAGGAGCTCTCCCCCAGAAAGAATTTACGTTCCTCAGCAGCAACCAAGCGCTCATAATCCCCAACTACAGAGCCAATCAGGATATTCTGGCGATCCAGGGAACTGATCTCTGCATTTACGGCATTCACTTTATTTTGGATGGCCAGCGCACTCGACATCATATCGAGGTTGGCATCTTGTAATTTGATATTGGCCAACTTTAGTTCACCTCGTTCTTTTCTTAAAAACAAAGGCATGCTGAAATTTACGAAAGCCTTGTAATTTGCTGTATCGAATGAATTCAACGGAGTGGCTTCAGTCGACAAGAAATTATACTGAACATCTAACCTTGGCAATAACATATTTCTTTTCAAGGATCTTTCTACTCGCATGCCTTTGATCTTATAATCCTGAGAACGTAACTTAGGATGGGCATCTAACCAATTGTCGTTAAGGGCTTCTGCCAATAGAAGCGATGTGCGTATGGTAGCCTCTCCCGGTGCTTCCGGCATTACATTCTCCTGAAGTTCCATCGGAATGCCATTTAGCCACAAATAATTGCTCAAGGTAAGGGTTGCCTTGCGCTGTTTGAGCATCGCTGCTTCCAGACTCAGCATCCTATTCTGAACTGCGATCTTTGCCTCTACCGAATCGATCGGTGCTTGTTCTCCAGCTTCAACCCCTTGCTTTACCCCTTTAAATCTAATTTCTGCATTCTCTTTGAATCGGGTGTAGATCGACCGCTCATTAGTAGCTTCCAACCATGTAAAATAGGCTTTGCTAGCTTCCGCTAAGACCGCGTTCACCATAAGGTCACGATCGGCCCTGGATTGCTCCCTAAAAAATCGCGCCTTTCGCAACATGGCCATACGCTCATTTATCCAGAATCCTTGGGCCAACGAAAAAGACACGCCTGCACTGTATAATCCGCCTTCCGGAAGACTCATGTCAGGATTCAGAAAATCCCCGGAATTCTCTTCAAAATTTGCTTTGAACTCGATCCCATACCAGGTCGGGATCTTAAATGTCGCATTCAATTCATTGTAATACTCCGTCTCTTTGAACTTCTTGCGATCCAGATCAGCCTCGATCTTGGGATCAAAACCACCTCTTGCACGAAGCAAAGCGGCTTCACCTTCATTTAATCTAAGCTCGGCCTGACTTACTAAAGGATGGTGCTTTTTCACATAGCCCATATACTCGTCGAAACGCAATACTATTGGCGAATCAACAGGCAGGTCTTGTGACCAACCCATATTAAATGCCAATAAGAATAGTGTAAATCGAATGATCTTCATGTGTTTTGCTTTTACTTCTTAGCAGTCAATTCCTCTTCTTGCATTGGGCGATAATAATTAGGCGGAAAACCATTCAACTGCCGCCACAATTCAAACCAGATAGGCACATCGTCCAGCAGGGCAATTGTTCGCGCTCCAGACCCCACACGTACCGCCTCCGGCCAGGATTGATCATCCGTATCTGGCGCCAATAAGATCCTATACTTTCCGTTCTCACTTATAAAATTCTCAATAGCTACTACTTCTGCTCCATATGTACCATACGATAAGTTGGGCCAGCCACTGAAAACGATCGCAGGCCAGCCATCGAATTGTACCCGTACTTTTTCCCCGAGATGCACCAGGGGCAGGTCAATAGGACTGATATATGTCTCAACGGCGAGGTCGTATTTAGCCGGCATGATCCCAACCAATCGATCACCTTCTTTAAAAGTCTCACCTATCCCAGCTTTGATCGCTTTGTTTACGTATCCGTCCTGCGGTGCTGTGATAAACAACAGACTGTTTCGTTTCTTGTAATTGGTATACTCATTCTCCAGTTTAGTGACCTGAGCCTCAGTGTTGAATTGACTCGATTGTGCCGTATACATATCACTCTGGGCCTTCGAGATCTTATCAGCAAATTCAGCATTGATCTTTGAAAGTTCGAGCTCTGCATTGATCACCTCATTCTTAGTCGCGAGTAAAGCATTCTGCTGGGAGATCAATTTTGCCTGTGTCTCCTGCAGCTTTAAGCGCATGACTTCTACATCTCGAACGGCTTTAAGGCCTTCTTCCTGAAGTAAAACAGTACGATCGTATTGCCGCTGTGCAATTGCAATATTTGTCCTGGCCGCTTCCAGATCCATACTGTCGCTTTGAACCTTCAGTCCCGCTTGCATCAATTTGTTCCTGGCCTGCTGGAGTTTTAGCCTTCTCTCGTTCTGCAAGGCCGAAGTCTGTCGCTGTAATGCACTAACTTTCCCCTGGTAGGCTCCAACAGATTGACTCTTAGCATCGATCTGATCCTGAGTACGCTCTACCAGCCTGTCGTCAAAATATTCACTTTTGACCTCTGAGATCCGCAAGATAGTATCGCCCTTGCTGACATAATCGCCTTCACGCACATACCATTCTTCGATCCTTCCCGGGATCTGAGACTGTAATGTCTGAGGCCGCTGTTCTGGCGTCAATGTCGTAACCTGGCCTTGACCTGTTATATTCTGAGTCCAGGGAAGAAACAGGACCACGATTCCAATGATCGCAAATACAAGCAGAAACTGATTAAAATGCTTGCGGTATGCACTGCGGAATACCCGACGGGCCGACTCAAAGTGATCCAGGGAAACCGACTTGTTCACAGGGTTGTTCGATATATTTAGCATAGTTGTAAATCTTTTATGTTGCCCTGCTCCAGGGTAATGATCTCATCGCAACTTTTAGCCCACCTGGGGTTACTGCTCACTACTACCAAGGCCCAGGGATTAGATGGAGCCGTTAGAAAATCGATGATCCGATTAGTCTCATCATCATTGAATTGATCCAGCGCATCCTCGAGTATCAATACTTTTGGATTTTTAACAATAGCCCGTGCCAATACGATCTTTTTAGCGATCGTATAGGACATTTGTTTCCCTTCCGGATATAAGATGGTATTCAAGCCTTGCCCCTGACGTTTCAGGAAGTTTGTAAGGCCAACCAGCTCCAGAGTTTCAAGGATCTTTTTATCAGAGATCTTCTCATCCCCAAAGGTTATATTTTCACGGATCGTGCCTTCAAATGGCGTTTCCTCTTTTAAAGACAATCCCAAATGAGCCCGATAGTGGTTGAGATATAGACTTTTAACCGGGAAATTATTTACCGTATGCTGTCCCGATGTAGGCATGATAACCCCGGCAATAAGACGAAGAAGAGATGATTTTCCCGAACCACTCTCTCCCTTGATCAGTAGCCTGCTTCCAGGTTTAACAGATAGGGAAATATCATTTAATATGGGTATCTCACGATCTTTGGCCACATAGGAAACCTTTTCAAGGTCTATATTCAATTCTTCAGAGAAATCCGGTCGCTCTCCGTCCTCCATTTCCATTTCCTTGTCTACAACCTGCCCTAGTTTCTCTATTGATGTTACCACATCGTAAAAGGGCTCCAATCCCAGTATGAGTTTTTCAACTGAGGCAATCACCAAAAGAATAATGATCTCGGCGGCAACAAACTGACCAATATTCATTTCCTGGTTGAGTACCAGAAAACCGCCTATGAGAAGTAGTCCAGCCGTTACAAGAACCTTAAACCCGATCATTTGTATGAACTGGATGACAAGGATGCTGAAATGGTTTTCTCTTGCTTCGAGATATTGGGCAACTAACTTATCATTCTTTCCAAGGGCCAGGTTGGTCCGCCCGGAAAGTTTAAAACTTTCCACACCTCGGGCTACTTCCTGGATCCAATGTGCTACCCGGTACTTGAAATCAGACTCACTAAGGCTCGTTTCCAGGCCACGCTGTGCTGTAAATTTAAAGACCACATAGACCAACAACAAAAGCAGGATACCAAATATGATAAAGAAGGGATGATAGAATGATAGCAGTATCAGGGCAAAGATGATCTGAAGCAAGGCTGTTGGCACATCGATCAATATTTTGGATAGTCCTTTCTGAATGGTTAATGTATCGAAAAACCGATTGGCTAGTTCAGGAGGGTAAAACCCACGAAAGGCTTCCATCTTAATTTTTGGAAATCGATAACTCAGTTCAAAAGAAGACCTGACAAAGATCCGCTGCTGGATGGTTTCAATAATTCGCAGTTGCATATACTGTAAGGCTCCTGTGAAGAGAACCCCCAGGGTAACCAATACAACCAAAACGATCCAGGAAGTTGATACCTGTGCACCCTGAATGAGGTTAATGATCGCCTGGATTCCCAAAGGAAGGGATAGGGCGACGAAGCCCGAAAAGATAGCGTAGTAAAAGATCTGTGCAATATCCTTTTTCTCCAATTCAAGGAGACCCAGAAACCTACGCCAGGGGGTTAATGTATTTCGAATACTTTTTGTCATGATAATACTTTAAAAACCAGGTTATCAAAAAATGCATTTGGAGTTATTTCCTTATCACAATCCGTGATCGAATTGAAATGATCCCGTAAAAATTGTTGATGCAGGGCTCCCTCCATGATAGTGCTCGCAAGACTGGTAGGATGCGAATAATTCGGATCCACTGCACTGATCATATCCTTTAGACGAGTAATTATTCGTTTGTATGCTACAAAATAGCCTTCCTTGTTTTCCAGGTCTACCTCTTTGGTAAGGAAAGACTTGGAGCTCTCATTAACGATAATACGGTATAAGATCACTTCATTTATGAAGGTATAACTGACATCCTGTTTGACGCGGCGCGTAACGATCTCAATCGCCCTTTTCAGCTTATCTTCCGGGCGAGACATGCCATAGGTTTCCAGGACTAACTGATACTCGAGCCAGGCCCAATACCAGGAAGTGAGATATAGCAAAAGGTTGTGCTTGCTCTCAAAATAACGATAGATAGAACTTTCGTTTGAGCCAATTTTTTGACCCAATTTTTTAAACGTAAACGCCTCCAGGCCGATCTCATCGATCAACTGAATACTATGCTCTAGTATGCGCCTGCCCAGATCCGATGTCTCCGGATCTTTGATATAAATTTTTTCCGGTACGGTAATCTTCAGATTAGCTAATAAATTTTCCATATTGAAACAAATATGCGCAAATATAATAGTATTACTATCATTAATGCATTAAGTACTGTCAAATATTTGTTAAAATTATATCCAACGTGCTGATTTATTGCTTTTGATCTTATGTAACCCCTATTACACATCCGCCTCTGTTTTCATCTTATCTTTGCACAAAATGATCATTTAATGGAATATCTACTTCAACCCTGGCCCTGGTATGTATCGGGCGCTTTGATAGCATTGGTGATGGTTTTGCTCATTTATTTTGGCAAGACTTTTGGCATGTCATCAAATCTTAGGACCCTCTGTAGTATTGGCGGGGGCGGAAAATATTGTGGCTTCTTTCGATTCGACTGGAAAGCCGAGCGCTGGAATCTTGTTGTAGTCCTCGGGGCTCTTATCGGCGGATTCCTGGCTGTTACCTATCTGTCAGATGGTTCTGTGATCGACTTAAATCCTAATACAGTGGCCACATTGAACGGGTTTGGCTTTAGTGAAGTGGGGGCTGGTTTAGTCCCGCCTGAGATCTTTGATCTGGGTGTCCTTTCCGGATGGAAAGGTTGGGCCCTCCTTATAACAGGAGGCTTCCTTGTTGGCTTTGGAACCCGATATGCCGGTGGGTGCACTTCCGGTCATGCCATTACCGGCCTTAGTAATTTACAATGGCCATCACTGATCGCAGTTATCGGCTTTTTCGTTGGAGGTCTTATCATGACCCATTTTCTATTACCCTTAATCCTCCCTCAATTATGAGATTTATAAAATTTTTACTCGTCGGAATTTTTTTCGGGATCGTATTAGTGAAGTCCGAAGCGGTAAGCTGGTATCGCATCTATGAGATGTTCAAATTTGAATCCTTCCATATGTACGGCATAATCGGAACGGCTGTGCTCCTAGGCGTTCTGGCTGTTGCCATCATTAAGCGTACAAAACTTAAAGACTTTCAGGGTAATGAGATAGACATGCCTGACAAGGATAAAAGTTTTACCCGGTATTTTGTGGGTGGTAGCATTTTTGGATTGGGATGGGCGGTAGCAGGCGCATGCCCCGGCCCCATGTATGTGCTATTTGGAACGGGTGTATGGACGATCCTTATCGTGATCGCTGCTGCTGTTCTTGGTACGTTTGTTTACGGTATGCTCAAAGACAGGCTACCGCATTAATTGGAATACACCCTGATATAGTCTATGACGAATTCCTGCGGGAAAATGGTATCATCGATATCGGGCCCTCCGAAATTTCCTCCTACAGCTGTGTTCAGGATCAAGTAGAAATCCTGGTTAAATGGCCAGTGTTCCACTGAAAAGGTAGGCGGGAAATAGGTATACAATAGTACATCATCCACAAAAAATTCAATTCTGTTTGAAGTCCAATTGGCTGCAAAAGTATGGAAGCCCTCTTCAATATCGGCGATTGCCGTGGTCTGTGTATTGACCGTATTACCGGAACTTGCCAGCGTATGCACCGAATTGAAGACCTCATCAGGATTTTTGCCTACATATTCTAAAATGTCGATCTCGCCACATGTTGGCCAACCTACATCATCAATGTTGGCGCCCAGCATCCAAATTGCGGGCCATACGCCGGTACCTACCGGTATTTTGGCACGGGCCTCTATTCGTCCGTAGGTAAATTCTATCTTATCCTTAGTTGTGATCCGGGTAGAAGTATAGGTGCCACCGTCATTAAGGATATTGATCGTTAACACCCCATCCTTGACCTCATGGTTGGTATCCGTATAAAGCTGGGGTTCATTATTTCCCCAACCACAGATTCCCTGATCGCAACCGTCTCCTAATTCAAAATTCCAGTCTGCCGTATTCAACTCCGTGCCATCAAATTCATCTGACCAGATCAGAACAGGTTCTGCCGGTGGATCCGGGTCAGGCATAGGGTTTGGCGTTGCATCCGGATCCGGACTAGGATCTGGATCTGAAGAATCAGAATTGCAAGCATTAATAAATACTAAAAGTATCAAAATCCACATGCGCGACATTTTCAAAGCTTTTTATTAAAACGCAAAAGATACTATTATTTTCTTGTATTTAATTGTTTTGTTTAACCTCGTAGGCTAACACAATAGATCAAGTAGAATATTATTATTCGATTATAGCCCCAATCCCTGATGTCGGATCATGAAATGACTGTCGTCAATAATGGGAATACAATTGTTAAAATGAGAATTTATATTGTATTATTATGCTTCTTTGTAAAACCAACTAAAGAAATACGCCAACCTTTACAAAATGCTGCTTATGGAGGAGCTGAAATACGTTCAAATTGATAATGAAGGATACTTTGAGATAACTGACGTAGATCAATTACGGCCCTTTTTCATGAGTATTGTCAGTGATTCTAACCATTGGATGTTTATATCCAGCAATGGTGGATTAACAGCTGGCAGAAAGAATGCTCAATATGCTTTGTTTCCCTACTATTCAGACGATAAGATCACCGAATCCATTGAAGTAACCGGATGCAAATCTATCTTTCACGTTCAAAAAAATGGAAAATCATACGCTTGGGAACCGTTCTCTGACTATTCGAAAGGTCTACAGTATACTAGTAGGAACTTGTACAAGAATACCTATGGGAATAAGATCATCTTTGAAGAAATAAACCACGATCTGGAGCTCACTTTCAGGTATCAATGGAGTTCCAGTAATAAATATGGTTTCGTTAGGAAAGTAACGCTTGTTAATGACGGGGATCAAGAAATAAATATTTCAGTGCTCGACGGTCTCCAAAATATCCTCCCCTATGGTGTGGGAAGCGAATTGCAAAACCGTCAGAGCAACCTGGTTGATGCGTATAAGCGGAATGAACTAGTGGTTGCAGCCGGAATTGGCATTTATGCATTAAGTGCGATAATAGTAGACCGAGCCGAGCCCAGTGAAGCATTAAAGGCGAATATTATCTGGTCCTTGGGCCTGGATGACCCAACCCATTTAGTGTCCTCTAGTCAACTGAAGAATTTCCGACAGGGAAAATCGGTCCAGGAAGAAACTGATGTTAAAGCAGAGAAAGGTGCATATTTCCTTATTAAAGATCTGATATTAGCCTCTAAAACCACTAAAGACTGGCATTTAATAGCCAATGTCAATATGGATCATGCTGCTATTGCAGAGATTTCGAATGCTATCCAATCCGATCCTAACTTAGGAGAAAAAATCCAAAAGGACATAGATCTGGGAACCAAAAACCTGATCCGTTTATCTGCAGCCTCGGATGGCTTGCAGTTGACCGCAGATAATTTGAGAGATACACGTCATTTTTCCAATACCTTGTTCAATATCATGCGGGGAGGGATCTTCGACCACAATTATCAAATAGAGCATTGGGATTTTAAAATATACTTGCAAAAGGCTAATAAGGAAGTCTACACTAAAGCTGCCAATCAAATTGCAGATCTCCCTGAGCAGTTTTCACTTTCCCAATTAAAACAGCTTGCCGAGAACAGTAATGATCCTGATCTTGAGCGCTTGTGTATAGAATATATGCCCCTGAAATTCAGTCGGAGGCATGGAGATCCAAGCAGGCCCTGGAACATTTTTTCGATAAATACACGTAGTGAGATCGATGGCTCAAAAATCCTTGATTACCAGGGAAATTGGCGGGATATTTTTCAGAACTGGGAAGCCCTGGCACATGCCTATCCAGAGTTCATTGAAAGTATGATCCATAAATTCCTGAATGCCTCAACTTTTGATGGATATAACCCATATCGGGTAACAAAGGATGGCTTCGACTGGGAAATTGTAGAGCCGGATAATCCTTGGGCCTACATTGGTTATTGGGGAGATCACCAGATCATATACTTATTAAAGTTTTTGGAATTTGCAGAAAACTATGGGCCTGGAAAATTAGAGAGTTATTTCGATCGTGAGGTATTTGTTTACGCCAATGTGCCTTACAGGATCAAGAGCTATGGGGATCTCCTTAAAAATCCAAAAGACACCATAGAATTTGATGAACCATTAGACAAGCATATCCGTGACAGGAGACATGACATGGGAGCAGATGGAGCTTTGTTATCAAGTCAACAACATCCTGTTTACCGGGTTAATTTTATAGAAAAGATCCTTGTCACAGTTTTAGCAAAACTTTCCAATTTTATCCCGGAAGCCGGGATCTGGCTGAACACTCAGCGCCCGGAATGGAATGATGCTAATAATGCCCTGGTTGGAAACGGTGTTTCTATGGTCACGCTGTATTATTTAAGAAGGTTCCTGAGTTTTATGAATGACCTTCTCAAAAAATCTGACCTCGTGGAATTCCCAATTTCCAGGGAAGTAGTTAGCTTATTTGATGGAATTTTCAACACATTCAAAAAGCATAAGTTTCTATTGTCCATACCTATCAGCAATAAGGATAGAAAACAAATTCTTGACGGTTTTGGGCAGCCCGCCAGTGAATTCAGAAGCCGAATTTATAATGAAGCATTCAGCGGTGAAAAGGCGTCACTTAAAAAAGATGATTTGTTGGAATTCATAGCGTTATCCCTTGCATTTTGTGAACACTCTATTAAAGCGAATAAACGAAAAGATAAGCTTTATCATGCCTATAATTTGATGTCAGTAAACAATATGGACGAAGTTTCGATATCCTATCTAAGTGAAATGCTGGAAGGTCAGGTTGCAGTCCTAAGTTCGGGCTACTTATCAGCTACTGAATCACTTGATCTATTAGATGCTCTCAAACAAAGTGCCCTTTTCAGGGAAGATCAAAAAAGCTATATTCTATATCCCAACAAAGACCTGCCGCGATTCATGGAGAAGAATTTGATACCGAGTGAGGCAGTGGAAAGATCAACTTTGTTGTCGACATTGATTCAAAAAGGAAACACAGAAATAGTACGTAAAGACATTAATGGAGACTACCACTTTAATGGGAATTTCAAGAATGCCAATGATCTGTCTGACGCCCTTATCGCTTTACCAGATTCTTCCTCCCTTCCAATTTCCGATAAGGAAAAAAATTCAGTTCTTGAGATATTTGAAAATGTTTTTGATCACAAATCCTTTACAGGGCGATCGGGAACTTTCTTTGGGTATGAAGGCCTAGGTTCTATCTATTGGCACATGGTCTCTAAACTGCAATTAGCCGTTCAAGAATGCTGTTTAGAGGCTATTAAAGAAAATGTTGACAAAGAAACCGTAAGCAGGTTGCTTGAACATTACTATGAAATTTGTGAAGGGGTTGGCGTACATAAATCGCCAAAACTTTACGGGGCCTTTCCAACGGACCCATATTCACACACCCCTCAGGGCAAAGGCGCGCAACAACCTGGAATGACCGGACAGGTTAAAGAAGATGTCCTGAGCAGATATGGGGAGCTCGGCGTAGAGGTCAAAGAAGGAAAGCTTGGAATTAAGCCTGTTCTCCTTCGCAAGGAAGAATTCTTTGAAGAAGGAAAAATATTTAACTATGTAGATCTAGATGGAAATGCACAACAGCTGGAAATAGCCGCGGGATCACTTTGTTTCACGTTTTGCCAGGTCCCTGTGATATATAAGCTGGCTGAGGCAGCCAATATGCAGCTTACCTATCAGGATGGTTCCTCTAAACGATTTGATGTTTTGGAATTGGATCTGAAAAACAGTCGCCAAATATTTCAAAGGACGGGTGAGATAAAGGCGATCCATGTAAACATTAATGCAGACGTTCTGAGATGATCTCTAATTTATTACCCAGATTAACAAGAAAGTATAAACCATTCCAACCAAAATAATTATGAATCAAGTAAAGACGCTCTCAAAAGATAAAGTCCCTATTGGAGAAAAAGCTGCCTTTGGAGCAGGTCATTTTATACTCAACATATTACCGGGGACGTTACAGGTCTTTATCCAATTCTTTTTACTTACGGCATGGGGAGTAGATCCCTTATGGTCTGGACTGCTAGGCGGCTTGCCCAGAATATTTGACGCCATTACCGATCCTGTAATGGGTTTTATTTCAGACAATACGAAATCCAGGTACGGCAGAAGGAGGCCCTATATATTTTTAGGGGCACTCATTAGTGGTATTCTCTTCTTTTTGATGTGGCAACTCGATGATAATGCATCACAGACGTATATCATTTGGCATGTTATGGTGCTTCAGATCCTATTCCTTGTCGGGAATACCATGTTTGCTACACCATTAGTAGGTCTCGGCTATGAATTGACATCTGATTATAATGAAAGGACCCGGATAATGAGTTTTGCAAATAGTATGGGACAGGTTGCCTGGATGATCGTGCCCTGGTTATATGTAATAATTCCAGACTCGGATACTTTTAACACTCAAACCGAAGGTGTGCGCACTATGGCCCTGATCGTCGGTGCATTGTGCGTCTTATTTGGAATACTACCTGCCTTATTTTGTAAGGGAATTGATTCGGAACATATGGAGAACCGAAAAGAGATCAATTTCAAAACGCTTTCAACTAACATGAAAGATCTGTTTAAGGGCATTATTCAAGTGTCCAAAAACAAACCTTTTATGAAGTTATGTGGCGCCACGTTCTTGGTTTTTAACGGATTTCAGCTCGTAGCTGCATTCGGTGTCTTCATCATTGTATTCTATATCTACAATGGGAGTTATGAACTAGCAGGCACCTGGCCAGCCTGGTTCAACACGATCAATGCCATGCTAACAGCCTTTATTGTGATCCCAATTATTGCAAAAATGGCCAATAAATGGGGAAAGAAAAATGCCTTTATCATCTCCACAGTGTTATCCATTATAGGTTATATCTTAAAATGGTGGGGATTTGATATAGAACTCAATAATAAATTTAACCAAACAAGTTTTGGAGAAGGTTTAAATTCAGCTGTTGGATCGCTCTTTGAGGCCTTGAATCCAACTTTGGATAGTATTGGAATGTCCTGGTTTTCCATAGATCCCGGTAGTGATATACCCTGGCTCATCTTTGTGCCGATTCCTCTTTTTGCTTTTGGAATGGGAGGATTATTTACGTTGATGATGTCGATGACGGCTGATGTATGTGATCTGGATGAGTTAGAAAATGGTATGCCCAGAAAAGAAGGAACTTTTGGTGCCATTTATTGGTGGATGGTTAAATTGGGACAGGCAATTGCTCTTGTTCTGGGCGGATTAATCTTGAAGCTTGTTGGATTTGATCCAAATCTTACGGAACAAACGCTTGATACTATGAACAGACTTAGGATCGCCGATATTATTGTTCCATCCTCAACTGCTGCCTTAGCTATCTGGGTCATGTGGAAATATTCGTTATCTGAAAAAAGAGCCCGGGAAATAAAAGCAGAATTAGTAAAACGACGCGGAGAATTATAAAATAAGAATCCTTGCGGCACCAGCTATTTCCTGATCAATACCTCCTGTACTTCCTCCAAGGTTTTGCCTTTGGTCTCGATCACATATTTCTTGACAAAGAAAATGGCAATTAAAGATAGAAGGGCATAGATGGCAAAAGTCATTGTCGGGCCCAGGTTAGATAATTCCCAGGGGAAAACTTGAGTAACCGAAAAGCTAACAAGTGAATTGAAGAACCCTACCGCAGAAATGGCGATCCCTTTGATCCTAGTCGGGAAAACCTCTGAGAACAAGGTCCACATGACCGGCCCCAAACTGATGGCAAAGGAGGCAACATACAGAAGGATGGCGATAAGTACCAGTGTAGCGTTTATCTGAATAAAATTTGTGATCTGATTGCGTTTAAAATCCAGGAACTGTTCTTCAGATAATAAGGTTTCTACCTCAGTGAACAAGGCTGTCTGACCGTCAAAAGACTGTCCTTTAAGATCTGACAATGCCAGTCTGGACTCCTCATTACTCATTTTATTAAGCGTGTCATCATTAAAATCATAAGTCGCATTGTTGAAAGCATATGTGGCCATAGCCAGGGCTATGGTCATAAAACTTGTGCCAATTAGCAACAAAGGTTTTCTTCCCAATTTGTCGATCAACCAGATCGCGACCAGCGTGAAGACCAGGTTGGTGAGTCCCACAACTATTGCCTGCAAAAATGAGGAATCTGTACTTCCACCTGCTTGCTCAAAAATGGTTGGAGCGTAGTAAAAAACAGCATTGATCCCGGTGATCTGTTGGAAAAAAGCAATACCAAAAGCAATGATCATGATGGTTGCATATTTGCTCTTAAATATGTCTAAGAATTTGCTTTTTTCTTCTTTAACGCTAATGCCTCTTTGAATTTCCTGAATTGTAATTTCAGCATATTCCTCTCCCCCGATCCTGGTCAGGATTTTTCTCGCTAAAGGAATATTATTCAGTTTCTGTATGAGCCATCGCGGACTTTTTGGAACCGTAAATAATGCCAGAAAATAGATCAAGGCAGGAATGGCCTCTACTCCGAGCATCCATCGCCAGCTTTCTCCTTCGATGTTGACCAGAAAGTAATTTGAAAAATAAGCTACCGAAATACCGATGACAATATTTAACTGGTTGAAAGACACCAGGCTCCCGCGAAGTTTAGGGGGTGCAATTTCGGCTATATAGATCGGAGCGATAAGGATAGCCCCACCAATACCAATTCCACCTATGATCCTGGCAGTAATAAATTCAACATAACCGGTGGCCATGGCAGACCAGGTAGCGGAGACAGTAAACAGAGCGGCAACCACGATCAGGACACTTTTGCGGCCAAATTTCTCGGCCAGGGGACCGGCCATCAAATTACCCGCCATAGCGCCAAAGACTACACAACCAACAGAAAAACCGAGCATCCATTCCGACATATCGAAATAGACAGTTATACCTTTTACAGCGCCTGAGATAACGGCACTATCAAATCCTAATAAAAACCCGCCTAAAGCCACGATCAGGCTGATCAGGATCGTATAGGACTTGTTCATTTTGACGGCTGTGGTCGTATTTTCCATCATCCTGTTTTGGTTTGGTTTCAAATATTGAAAATAGAAATATTATCCACTAGGGCTGGATAGGTATCTACTTATTTTTCTTAGAAGCTTGTAATATAGGCAAAAGTATGGGGGAGGCCTTTTTGAGGAATGAAAAAATACCAAATTAGACG
Source organism: uncultured Eudoraea sp. (assembly GCA_947258555.1). Classification (GTDB taxonomy): domain Bacteria; phylum Bacteroidota; class Bacteroidia; order Flavobacteriales; family Flavobacteriaceae; genus HDS-28. The sequence goes on from CAMYJF010000031.1 coordinate 18,388, forward strand.
ATTTCAGCACTTAAGCCCGCCTGAAGGAGACGCGTACAACGAGGTTTAAGATCGTTGTATTCACCCGTCTTAACAGTACACTTTCCATTGTAGTGAACAATAAGAGAACATTGTTCTGCTTGTTCCGGTGTATGTTCGCATACAGTCACCAGGGTATCAATAACGTGTTCGAAAGTATTGACATCGTCATTAAAAAGGACGATCTCATTAACGGTTACCTCTTGCTCATCGAGCAATACTTCTTCCGATACTTTTTCTTTGGAGCTCATTGTACCGATATTGCTTTGGTCTAAAATACATATTTTGCGGAAACCCAATTATGTTTTTCAAGAAAATTTTCCATGCGCAGACCGGCAAGTTCACAGACCGAAGTGATCGATTCCATATCTTCAACGTAAAATCCACTGAGGAGTAAGCAGCCCTCTTTTTTAAGTCGACTTGCATAAACCGGTATATCAGTTACCAATACATTGCGATTAATATTGGCCAGAATAATACCATAGGTTTTATCGCCTTTAAGTAGCACTGCATCCCCTTGTTCCACAGAAATATGACTACACGCATTGCGTTCGGCATTTTCCCTGGCATTTTCAAAACTCCATGTGTCAATGTCTATAGCGCGAACCTCTTCAGCGCCCATTTTGCAGGCCAGTATCGCCAACACCCCGGTACCACAACCCATATCCAATACCTTTTTGGCCGAAATATCCATTTGAAGCATTTGCCTGATCATAAGGAAGGTAGTCTCGTGATGTCCTGTGCCAAAACTCATTTTCGGCATGATCTCAATTTCATAAGCTACATCCCGAGTTTCATGAAAAGGAGCTCTAACATAACAAAGGTCATCAACCAGGATAGGGTTAAATTGTCCTTCCCATTTTGCATTCCAATTCTCTTCAGGAATTAGCTTTGTCTGAAATTCAATTTTAATCTCAGCGCTTTCTAAAATGTTGAGCTTTGAAAGCGCTTGCTCATCAAAATCAACTTCCCTGATATATGCTTTCAGGCCCTCTTCTGTTTCAAGAAAACTCTCATAGGGCAGCAACGATAGCTCTGCGATCAGGATATCCCTTGCGGCTGCTAAAGGATCAATTGTAAAAGAAATTTCGCGATACGCTTCAGACATAATGTCTATGCGCTTCGAACAATGGCAAGGAAATCATCGGCATTCAGAGATGCCCCGCCAATGAGTCCACCTTCTACATCCGGCTTTGAGAAAATATCACTGGCATTGCCCGGTTTTACACTCCCACCATAGAGAATAGAAACACTGTCTGCCAAATCGGGATCATATCTTTCGGTCAACGTTTTACGGATGAAGGCGTGCATTTCCTGAGCTTGTTCCGGACTGGCAGTCTCGCCTGTACCAATGGCCCAAACAGGCTCATAGGCTAAAATGATATTCTGCCAGTTATTGGCTTCCAAATGGAATAGGCCTTCGCTTAGTTGATTTTTGACTATTTCAAAGTGAATATCATTTTTCCGATCGTGTAATTCTTCGCCAAAACAGAAGATAACTGTCATATTCTGGCCCAGGGCTGTATCTGCTTTTTTAGCCAATAGCGCATCCCCTTCCCCAAAAAGTGCACGGCGTTCCGAATGGCCCAGGATCACATGGTCAATTCCCAGGTGTAATAACATGGAGGCGGAAACCTCTCCAGTAAAGGCACCGCTTTCTGCAAAATGCATATTCTGCGCTGCCACAATAATATTTGAGTTCTTTGCTGAATCTGCAGCGGCAGTCAAATTGACGAAAGGAGGCGCTACCATCACTTTGGTCGATGTATCCTCCATTCCATTGGAAATAGCCCCGATCAATTCTGCTGTTTCGGCGGCATTTTTATTCATTTTCCAGTTTCCGGCTACTATCATTGATCTCATAGGTTAATCAAATTGAAGGTTATCTATATCGTTAAAATGTTCTTTTTGAACTATGGTTCCGTTTTTAAGTAAGACGACACCCGGATTAGACCGGATAATCGTTTTTAATGTGGTTGCATCCGTGAAGTAAAACGGGAAGTTAAGCTTATATTGAGCGCTAATTGCAGCGGCGTGTTTTTCAGAGGAAGCCGACATACCAATTACCTTGTACCCTGCTGCTTCGGCCTTTTTAGTCACTTCCGGTAACATTGAAAAGCCATCTGCTTTCCCCTGGCTCAGGTCATATGCAATGATCATCGCCAGTTTTGGTTCCTTTAAAAGAAGGGAAGCCTGATCATTCCCATGTTGTTCTATGGTGAAATCGTGAATAGGCGGTACATAACCCGCTTGGATCTCCGTAGTCTCAACGCTGATAAATTCACCTTCAACCTGGGGGTAATCTCCTTGTGTCACATAAATTTTTTCTTCGCCATTCACATCAAATTTCCAGGCATATTCAAAGACAGATTTTGGCGCATCTTCTGGAACGGACATTCCTTCTTCAATATTCACTCCAACTTTATAGGCTCTAAAATCTACTGATGGCAGGTGATTATATACATGGTAGGCAAACCAACCACAAAGGATGAGGGCTATACCCATGACCCAGGTTCTTTTCGTGGCATCCAGAAGGGGTGTGATCCATTTCCGTCCCCACCAGAGCAGCAGGATCAAGACTAATAAGATAACGTCCTTAGTAAAGGATTCCCAAGGCGTAAGTGGGATCGCATCCCCAAAACATCCGCAATCCGTTACTTTATTATAATAAGCCGAGTAGAACGTAAGGAACGTAAAAAAGACGATCATCCCCAAGAGAAGCCACAATGTCAATTTGGTCTTATATCCGAGCAATAAAGCCAGGCCAAGTAAAACCTCAGCAATAACAATAAATATGGCCAGGGTCAATGCCAACGGCATTAAAAAGGAAAGATCGAAAACAGCAGGACTAAAGTATTCCTCCAGTTTAAATGCAAAACCTACAGGATCATTCAATTTGATCAGACCGCTAAAAATAAATAAAGCCCCAACGATGATTCGGACCAGGGTAATGATATGCTTCATGGATCAGGCTGTGTTTTGATCTTGAGTTTGAGGTTCGTTTATATGTATCATGGCAAAGACCGCATAGTTGATCATATCCAGGTAATTGGCTTCTATCCCTTCACTGACCAGGGTTTTTCCCAGGTTATCTTCTATCTGTTTTACCCGTAATAATTTTTGTAATATCAAATCGGTAAGTGAACTGATCCGAAGATCACGCCAGGCCTCCCCGTAGTCATGATTTTTGTCTTCCATCAATTGCCTGGCTATTTCCGCTTGTTTATCAAATAAGCGGGCAGCCTCCTCCGTTTCAATATCCGGTTGCTCTACCACGCCTAACTCCAGTTGTATCAAGGCTATAATGGAGTAATTAATGATCCCCATAAATTCTGAAATTTCCCCTTCGTCTATGCGTCTTTCCGTTTTCTTCTGGAGACTGCGTATGCGTTGAGCCTTTATAAAGATCTGATCCGTCAGCGACGGAAGTCTAAGAATACGCCAGGCGCTGCCATAGTCCTGCATCTTTTTTACAAATAGCTCCCGACATTGGGCAATGACCGCGTCGAATTGGGCAGAGGTATGATTCATTCGATCTTTGAAATTTGCGTAAATTTCGCCCAAAAATACGGAACGGTCAAAGTTTGCGCCGGTATTTTCCCAGCGCCTTCCAAACACCTTCATTTCATTAGCACGAACCTATATGACACTAAATTGCCTTGGGAATCTTATCGATCTGTCTACAGCTCGTGTTATGGGGATCCTGAATATAACACCAGACTCCTTCCACGATGGGGGGATGTATTCTCAAGAAAGGCAATGGCTTGCCCAGGCAGGGAAAATGGTGGGGGACGGGGCCACCTTTATCGATATCGGCGGGTATAGCAGTCGGCCTAATGCTACTCATATTTCAACGGAAGAAGAGCTCAATAGGGTTCTCCCTGTAGTGCAGTCGCTTATCACACATTTTCCGGATATCCTAATTTCTATAGATAGCTTTAGAAGTGAAGTGGCCCGGGCTGCTCTTGACAAGGGCGCCGCTATTATAAATGATATTTCAGGTGGGGATGCCGATGATAAAATGCTTCCTCTGGCCAAGGAATATCAGGTCCCTTTGATCCTCATGCACATGAAGGGCACACCACAGACGATGACCAAGATGACAGAATACGACAATTTGCTTGAGGATGTCTTGTTATATTTTTCCGAGAGACTTGCCAAAGCACATGCACTGGGTATTAATGATATTGTCATAGATCCGGGATTTGGGTTTGCCAAAACGACGGAACAGAGTTTTGAGTTGCTCGATCAGCTGGGATTATTTCAAACCCTGGAAGTACCCTTACTTGTTGGTGTTAGTAGAAAATCTATGATATACAAAACCTTGGGCACATCTCCTCAGGAAGCATTGAATGGCACATCCGCACTCCATATGAGTGCTTTGGAAAGAGGGGCCAACATCTTGAGAGTACACGATGTTAAAGAAGCCTTGGAATGCATTAGCCTGTACGAAAAATTGAAAAAGGGTACAAAGCACAACCTAGCCTGATTTTTTCTAATTTTACAAAAACACCCTAAGTTGGAATTTTTAGACTTCCTCGAATTTAAGGTAACCGACTTCATTGATATCCTTCTTGTCGCCGTGTTGCTGTATTACATCTACAAGTTAGTTCGGGGTACAGTGGCTATCAATATATTTATTGGGATCGTGATGGTCTGGGGTTTTTGGAAACTGACCCAGCTGTTGGATATGAAAATGATCAGCAGTATGGTCGGTGGATTTATGTCGGTTGGACTGATCGCTCTCATAATTGTTTTCCAACAAGAGTTACGTCAATTCCTCTTGATGATAGGAACTACCAACCTGGATAAGAAAAAATTTGCCAAGCGTTTTAATTTCATGAAACAAGAAGGGTTTGGGGTTGTTACCGATGTGGATGCCATACTCAAGGCTTGCGATAAAATGGCCAAAAGTAAGACAGGTTCCATCTTGGTTTTCAAAAAGAATAATTCCCTGGATACGTTTAAGGCTACCGGAGATACAATGAATCTGGTAGTGAACGGACCCATCCTGGAAAGCATCTTTTTCAAGAATAGCCCGTTGCATGACGGGGCTGCGATCATTGAAGGAAACTCGATCACAGCCACACGCGTCATCCTGCCAATTTCTAATGAACGCGCCATCCCGCTGCGTTATGGTTTACGGCATCGGGCAGCAGCCGGCATCACAGAGAAAACAGATGCCTTAGCACTGGTCGTCAGCGAAGAGACCGGGCAGATCTCTTATTTGAAAGGCGGACAATTTTTGCCTTTTAAGGACTTGGGTGCGCTTTCCGAAATGTTAAAAACAGAATTAAATTAATGGAGTGTAAAAATTGTAAGAACCCGCTTTCCGACCTGGTATTCTATTGCGAAAAATGCGGGGCCAGAGTGATCAGGAATCGATTGACTTTAAAAAACCTGTTCAGTTTCGTCATTGAGTCGTACTTCAATATTGATAACTCATTTATAAAAACATTTTTACATCTTTTTAGCGATCCAAGAAATGTGGTTCACGGATATATTACCGGCTTGAGGAAGAAATACATGAACCCAATTGCCTATATGACAATCGCTATAACGCTTTCTGGTTTTATAGTCCTCCTCATGCAGCAAAAAATGGACGATATTAATCTGATCATATTTAACCCAGGTGCCAATCCGGAAGGATTACAAAATTTCAACGATAAAGTAATGGGATTTACCATTGAGTATTCATCATTGCTCTTCCTATTATTTATACCGGTCTTTTCACTGGCCGGATGGTTATCATTTAACAAAAATGCCTATAATCTCACTGAATACACGCTTGTAATCACCTATGCCCAAGCACAATATAGTATACTTACATTCCCAATTACGCTAGCTGTCTTATATTTCGATCCACAGAATTATATGTTATGGTCGCTGCTTTTATCCGTTTTAATGGTCTCCTTGATCATATATATTATACAAATGCTAAACCGGTACAATTGGGGTGCTTTCCTTGCCAGATTGATCGCTTTTATAGGGCTATTGATTATTGGCTACATTGGCTTTCTAATCTTCATTTACATTCTGTTATTTGCCACTGGTACTATCACCCTGAAAGATTTTGAAAATCTAAATCAGGCTACTTCTTCGGCCATAAACTGGGCCTCGTATAATTTGGTGTAATATCCCCCTTGTTTGAGAAGTTCTTGATGGGTTCCGGTCTCTACGATCCTACCGGCATCCATAACGAGGATCTTATCTGCCTTTTTAATCGTAGCGAGTCTGTGCGCTATAATAATTGAAGTT
>CAMYJF010000032.1 GCA_947258555.1 uncultured Eudoraea sp.
CTTCTCAAAATGCTCCTCGTTCTTAATCTCCAATTCAAAAACTGCCGGGAATTGTCGGGTTATCTCATTTAAAGTGACAAAATCCATGTTTTTTGAAAACAGACCTTCCTTTGGATTTTTTAAAGGATCATTCATTTCCGTTTCATTGATCAATCGGAATGAACCATTCTCGCCAAAGACATTTTTAAATTTTTCAATAGCATAGGTATTGATCTCATCATTTCCCGTCATGGCAAACAGGAATCCCACATCATTCAACTCAATATTGTCTGTAAGCGTATCCGAAAAGATATTAGCCACTATGGCCTCTACTCCTAGTTTTTTAGCGTTTTCAATATTTCGTTCATTATTATCAATAAGGACTACATGGCGGTCATTTTTTCGTAAATAATCTCCAATGAGTCGTGCCGATTTAGAGGCTCCAATAATTAGTATACCATCTGAGTTTGTCAGATATACCTTGGCCAGTTTAGCAAAGAGTCTGGCGGTCGTTGCATTTAATAACACCGTCCCTAAAACGATCATAAATACCAATGGTGTAATATATTCGGCGCCAGGTTCTCCTTGAGCTATCAGTTTAGATCCAAAAAGGGATGCTATCCCTGCAGCGACAATACCCCGAGGCCCTACCCAACTGATAAAAAGTTTTTCATTGACCTTGAGGCCCGATTGTCTCGCGCTTAGAAATACGCCAATTGGTCTTATCACAAACACCACGGCAAGAAAAAGAAGGGCAGTTTGCCATGTATATATCAATAGCATGTCCTCTACATTGATATTGGCGGCAAGCAGGATGAACAAGATGGATATTAAAAGGACGCTGAGCGACTCCTTAAAATACAAGAGTTCTTTAATATTCGGCAGGTTCATATTTCCCATAACCATTCCCATAACGACAACGGCCAGTAAGCCTGATTCATGTGCGAATATGTCCGACATAACAAAGACGAGAAGTACTACAGAAAGTATTACGACATTAAGGAGATAATGGGGTATTAGGTTCCGCTTGATAACGTAAGCAAGGGCGTGGGCAAAAGTGAAGCCAAAAGTAAAGCCAAATAAGAGGATCTTTCCAAACTCCATCAATGCTGTAGTCGTATAAGCCTGACCCCCTCCTACACTGATAAAATTGAAAACCAATACAGCTATAAGGGCGCCAATCGGATCTATTAATATCCCTTCCCATTTAAGGACGGCGGAAACATCTTTCTTTAGTGGGATATTCCTGAGAATTGGCGTGATCACAGTCGGTCCGGTAACTATGATAAGTGCGGAAAACAAAAATGAGAGTTGCCAGCTAAGGCCAAAAAATGCTTTTGCCGCGAGACCGCCCCCAATAAAAGTAACAAGCGATCCGAGGGTGATCAGTTTAGTGATTACAGGCCCAACAGATCGTATCTCTGATCTTTTTAACGTGAGTCCGCCCTCGAAAAGAATAATGCTAATTGCTAAGGAAACGAAATAATAGAGTCCGTCTCCCGGAAAAAGTCCACTCTTGCCATTCCAAATGGGTTCAATAAGCTTTGAGCCGTCTTCTGTATATAAAGTAGCGATCGGGCCTACCAGTAATCCAATTAGAATCAGGGGTAAAATGGCTGGCAGTTTGAGTCTCCATGCAAGCCATTGTGCGCATATTCCAAGTATTATTATCCCTGCAAGTTCCAGCATTTGCTATTGTTTATGTCTTTCCCCCTCTTACATCAAGCTTTCAAATGGATCGTCGTTGGTAAACCAATCCGAAATATAAATGAAAAAAAATCATTTTTAGAAATGTCTAATTATATATTCCCTATCTATCATATTATTAAATAGTATATTCGGCTAAACTCATTTTCGATTTGGTACAGCAGCCATTCAGATCCATGTTGTTTGGATTTGCCTTCTCACCCACCCTGGAGATCAATATAATGGAAACCTCCAGGCTTGCCCATTTTTTTAATTCTAAACTCATTTTATTGCATGTGGGTGAAAAAACGGCTGACAAAGCCCATAAAATAAATGGCATCCTTGATAGAATTGAATACAAAGACCTGGACTTTGAGATTCACTGGCAGGTGGGAGATCCTGTCGAAACCATTTTAGAAGCGAGCCAATCCTATAAAGTAGATCTGCTAGTGCTTGGAGCAATGCAGCATGAGGATGTGTTCACATTCTATGTGGGCTCTATAGCGCGCAAACTTACCAGGAAAGTTGCATGTTCAGTACTTCTCCTTATTAGGCCGGCAGCCATTAGAGTGCCTTGTCAGCATATTGTCGTGAACGGACTGGATGACCCTGATACCCCTGTCGCAATTCACCGTGCCTTATATACCGCGGCAGCATTAGGTGCTAAACAAGTCACTATTGTCGAAGAGATCAGACAACAAGAAGTTCAGGTAATCGTTGAAGACGACAGGTCGCTAAAACGTGCAACCTTGCGAAAGGAAAAGTTAAAGGCCAGGGAGGAATCCAGGGTGCAGCATATTTTAGAGGAAATGCCTGAGGAGCTTACCTCCGGCTTATCAATAAAAACACAGAGTATTTTTGGCAAAAGAGGGTATTCTATTGGTCATTATGCTGAGGTTGTAAGAGCAGATCTCCTTATTATGAATGCGCCTCGGAAGTCAGGTGTGTTAGATCGCATATTCCCTCATGATATTGAGTATATACTTACTGATCTCCCAACAGATGTATTGATTATTAGGAATAGCTCATGAGCGAGACATCTACTACATTCTTAAAGTCGATGCCCAAAAATATCTTTTCGGGTTTTGTCGTGTCGTTAATTGCACTTCCACTGGGTTTAGGACTAGCGCTGGCCAGTGAGGCGCCTCCAATATCAGGGATCATTGCTGCCGTAGTTGGTGGGATTGTGGTGTCCCTATTGGGTGGTTCACATGTGACCATCACCGGCCCAGGTAACGGACTTGTGATCGTTTTGCTCGGTGCCATTACAGCTTTAGGAGCAGGCGATATGTACCAGGGTTTTTTATATACACTGGCAGCAATTATCGTTTCGGGGGCCTTAATGCTGCTACTGGGTTTTCTAAAACTTGGTCGACTTGCCGATTTCTTCCCCGCCTCTGCCATCCAGGGCATGCTGGCAGCAATTGGTATTGGCATTTTGTCCAAGCAATTTCATATCATGATCGGCAATGCTGATGCTAAGGGTAGCATTGTTTCGCTCCTGGCACAAATCCCTGCGGGAATGTGGGAGCTTACCAAAAGTATGGATACAGCTACCTGGGCTGCGGCCGCAGTTGGTATTATTAGTCTTTTGATCATGGTGTATTATTCCAAGATCCGTAATCCATTTTTTCACTTGATCCCTGCGCCCATGTGGATCTTAATCCTAACAGTTGGTTTTAGTTATGCGTGTTCGTGGCTTGCTGTCCCCTATCCTCTCTCTGAGAATTACCTGGTAAATATTCCCGATAACGTAATGACCAATCTGGCATTCCCGGATTTCAGCAAGGCATTTACCCAAGAATTTGTTGTCGCGGTGTTTGCCATCACTTTTATTGCCAGTATTGAATCCCTTCTAAGTATTAAGGCTATAGACAAGCTTGATCCTGAAAATCGGAGATCCAATGTTAATAAAGACCTGAAGGCGCTTGGTTTGGCTACTATAATTAGTGGCTTCCTCGGAGGCCTCAATGTGGTTACGGTTATTGCACGAAGCTCGGTCAATGTAAATAATGGAGCCACTAATCGTTCAGCGAATTTTTTCCATGGAGTGATCCTGCTGGCCCTGGTTTTGTTATTCCAGGAGCAATTAAGGCGGATTCCGCTCGCAGCGCTAGCCGCTATTTTGGTATATACCGGTTATAAACTGGCAAGTCCGGCATTATTCAGGAGAATAGCCGGTATCGGAAAGGAGCAATTTGCAATTTTCATCATCACGTTCCTCACCACCATTTTTACTAATCTCATAACCGGAATAAGCGTTGGCATCCTGGTCACATTTATCATCCATATTATTATCAATAAAAGTTTTGGGTTATTTATTGGAAATCTCTTCAAGCCCAACATACTTATGTTCAAGGAAGCCGATGAAGGGAATTACTATATCAGCGTAAAATATTTCAGCAGTTTTGTCAATTTTTATAAACTCAAGAACAAGCTGGATGCGGTACCTGAAAGTGAAACCGTGGTCCTGGATTTTTCTATGGTGAATTTTGTCGACCACACTGTAATGGAGGGCTTGCAAAACTACACCGACACATTTACTAAAAGAGGAGGGAGTATTGAAATTATTGGATTAGATAAGCATGAGGCAGATTCTGTTCACCCATTTGCTATTCGAAAGATCCTGCCATTTGATCCATTAAAACCTATTGAACGTTTCTTTACCAAAAGGCAATCTGATCTGGAAAATACCGCTGCTGATTATGAGTGGTCTTATAGGGCGAACAAAAACATTGAGGTTGATTTTCTTTCAAGTTTTGTTTTCTTCCGGAGTCGGCAGATCAGATATTTCTACAATACCCTGCAGGACGAACAACAAAATTGCAGGGTGCTGGACGTTGAGTTTACTGAAGGGGAATTTATCGCTAAAGAAGTCATTAAAGCTACCTTGATGTACCTCACATTGGATCATGATCTTCCGATTTTTACCTTAGATCGCGAGGGCCTGCTAAGTTTCTTGTACACTGGTGCCGGTTTTAAAGAAGTCATAATCCCTAATCATGATTATTTTAACCGCCGATTTCATTTGAGCGGCAAAAACCCTATGACAGTACGTCCTATATTTACTGATGAGTTAATTCGCTTTTTAGAAAGTCATCCTTTTTACCATGTGGAATCGAACGGAAGCGCCCTAATGATCCTAAAAAAAGAACGACTATTGGGCGTAAAAGAAATAAGGGCCATGATCTATTTTGGCCTGGAACTACGTGCGATCCTTCAGAAATAAATTAATCCTGTGAAATTATATCCTATTGAAACCGGCAATTTTAAGTTAGATGGGGGTGCTATGTTCGGCGTAGTTCCTAAATCCCTGTGGTCTCGCACAAATCCAGCAGATCCGAACAATTTGATTGATATGGCCATGAGGTGTTTGCTAATAGAGGATGGTGACCGGCTGATCCTAATAGATTCCGGTTTAGGGAATAAACAATCAGAAAAATTCTTCAGTTATTATTATCTCTGGGGCGATCACAGCCTGAATAGATCTCTTGAAAAATACGGCTTTCATCCAGACGACATTACCGATGTATTTATGACTCATTTGCATTTCGATCATTGTGGGGGCTGTGTGAAATGGAACAAAGACAGAACAGGTTACGAGCCTGCTTTTAAGAATGCCATCTTCTGGAGTAATCAAGCGCATTGGGATTGGGCTATTCAGCCAAATGCCCGGGAAAAAGCTTCCTTCTTAAAAGAGAATTTACTACCCATGAAGGAAAGCGGACAATTGCGGTTTATATCCCCACTTGAACCAAATAAACAAGATTTTGAAGAATTAGGTTTTGAGGTCTTATTCGTAGACGGCCATACGGAGAAACAAATGCTCCCTCATATATCGTATAAGGGGAAAACGCTGGTTTTTATGGCAGATCTGATCCCAACCACGGGTCATATTCCCTTGTCCTATGTCATGGGTTATGATACGCGGCCCTTACTTACATTAAAAGAAAAGGCGTCCTTCTTGAATGAGGCTGCAGACAATGAATACCTCTTATTTTTGGAGCATGATGCCCATCATGAAATTTGCACTTTGCAGCACACGGAAAGGGGAGTTCGCCTTAAAAACACATATTCCTTTAGTGAATTATTCGGATAAATGGCTTTATTCTTGAGAGAACCTTAACAGTGTGATTCACTGGAATATCATTATTTTTGTGCCCTAAATACTACTTTTAATTTAACTTTATATGAAAATTTCCTTCCCCCCCATTACCTCATTGTATGTTATTGGACTACTAATTCTAACCAGTTGCGGCGGCACTACGCTTGTTAGCACTCCGGTAGAAAATATAGATACCGTACCCTTAAAAGTTTCTGATCTGACAGAGGCTCAGGAAGAAACATGGTCTCATGCAGACCTCATTTCTGACACAATTCCGGGTATGAGCATCAATAAGGCCTACACCGAAATAATAGGAACCCGAAGAGGTAAGAAAGTGGTTGTTGCCGTTCTCGATTCTGGAATTGACTTAACACACGAAGATCTGGATGGTGTGTTATGGAGAAATACTGATGAAAAACCTGGAAATGGTGTTGATGATGATAAGAATGGGTTTGTTGATGACATTCATGGATACAATTTTCTTGGTGAATCCTATAATGAACAGTTGGAAATGGCTCGGATCCTAAGTCTAAAGCTCGGGGATGCAGCCTTACAGGCAAAAGCCAAAACTAGATTGGAAGCAGATTATACGGAGGCAAGTCAAAACAAAGCACAATATGAGCAAATCCTTCAGGCAGTCAGTCAATCGCACGAAGCTGTAAGTAAACATTTGGGTAAATCTGATTATACTAAAACAGAAGTTTCCGCCATTAAAACGGAAGATCCTGCCCTACAACAAAATATAGCTGTATTACTTCAGATGTTCAACTTTTCTGATTCCATCCCTGATCTCCTTGAAGAAGTTAAGGACGGAATAAAACACTTTTCAGATCAATTGAATTACAATCTTAATGTGAACTTTAGTGGTCGTGATGCAGTAGGTGACAATCCATATGATCTAATGGATCTTGGCTATGGCGATGGAAATCCACAAAATAGGTTTCCGGATGAAGACCATGGCACGCATGTCGCCGGAATCATTGCTGCGGAACGTAATAATGGCCTAGGTGTTAACGGTGTAGCCAACAACGCTCAGATCATGAGTATTCGGGCTGTACCCAATGGAGATGAATATGACAAGGACATTGCACTTGGGATCAGATACGCCGTGGATAATGGAGCGCGAATCATTAATTGCAGTTTTGGGAAGTCGTTCTCACCCAACTCAGAATGGGTGTACGAGGCAATTAAATATGCGGCAACTAAAGATGTATTAATTGTGCATGCCGCAGGAAATGACGGATTAGATGTAGATACGCCAGAGAATACTCAATATCCCAATGATTATGCTACTACCCCGGGTGTTGAAATTGCAGATAATGTTATTGTTGTTGGATCTCTAACTCAAAATTATGGTTCAGAGATGATCTCTTCTTTTTCAAATTATGGTCAGAAGAATGTAGATGTATTTGCGCCGGGATCAGGCATCTATTCAACGATGCCGGGCAATGAATATAAGTCTCAGGGTGGCACCTCAATGGCCGCACCTGCGGTTTCAGGAGTGGCTGCGCTTATCATGTCTTATTATCCCAAACTGTCAGCACCACAAGTAAAAAAGATACTTATGCAATCTGGCTTAAGCTCTAAGACCAGTGTGATCCTTAGCGGCGATCCCAGTAAAGCAAAAGGATTTAGTGAAATATCAAGTTCTGGCAGAATGGTTAATGCTTATAATGCCATGATCATGGCAGATGGTGTGGCTAAGGGGCGGGTTCGTATTTAATAAAACAATAGAATAGTGAAATACCTCAAATCTCTATTTCTCCTGTTAATCCCATTGGCAGGAATCAGTCAGCATACCTATTGGCAGCAACATGCAAACTATGTCATGGATGTGGTTATGGATGTTGAATCGAATCAATTTACAGGCACTCAGAAACTCACATATACCAATAATTCTCCCGATGCCTTAGATCGTGTTTTTTATCATATGTACTTCAATGCCTTTCAGCCTAACAGTGAAATGGATGTGCGCTTACAACATGTAGAAGATCCTGATAGTCGCATGTATGTAAATGGTAAAAGCAGAATCGCCGATCTCAAAGAAAATGAGATCGGATACTTAAGGGCCTCTGCTATGGATCAGGATGGTGCTGCAGTTACGTATTCATTAGAGGGTACTATAATGGTTGTACAATTGGCCAACCCCTTACTTCCCGGGGCATCTACTGTGCTTACAATGAATTTTGAAGGGCAGGTCCCCTTACAGATCAGACGTTCGGGAAGAAACAGCAAGGAAGGCGTTGCTTTGTCTATGAGCCAATGGTATCCCAAAATGGCCGAATATGATCGTGAAGGATGGCATGACCACCCTTACATTGCGAGGGAATTCTACGGAGTTTGGGGTGATTTCGATGTGAAAATTACCATTGATAAGAAATATGTCATTGGAGGGACGGGTTATTTGCAAAATCCCGGAGAAATAGGCCATGGATATGCAGAGCTGTCCAAGAAAGATCTTCGAAGGCAAGGAAAAACACTTACCTGGCATTTTATTGCGCCCAAAGTACATGATTTTATGTGGGGGGCAGATCCAGATTATTTGCACGATACGCTACCCATGGAAGATGGCCCTGATTTGCATTTCTATTACAAGAATGATCCCGAAATCATAGAAAACTGGAAGAATTTACAGCCCAAAACTGCTGAGGCTATGGAGTTTTTCAACGCCAATATCGGGCCGTATCCCTATAAACAATTTTCTGTTGTACACGGCGGTGATGGAGGGATGGAGTACCCCATGAGTACCTTGGTAACAGGGAAAAGGACCTTTGAGAGTTTAGTTGGCGTCATGGTGCATGAAATGGCCCATAGTTGGTTTTATGGAGTCCTGGCAAACAACGAATCAAAACACCCTTGGATGGATGAGGGTTTTACTTCTTTTATTTCGAGTTTGTGCATGAATAAAGTGATGCAGCAGGATAATGATTATCCATTCAGGGGCTCGTATGAGAGTTATTTCGGGAATGTGGTTTTAAAAAATGAGCAGCCTCAATCCACCCATTCGGATCGATATGATAACAATAGTGCTTATGGTGTTGCTGCCTATGGTAAAGGCGCAGTTTTCCTTGCACAATTGGGCTATATCATTGGGCAGAATAACCTCATGACTACCATTAAGAAATATTATCAGGACTACAAGTTTACCCATCCTGCACCTAACGATTTTAAGCGCACCGCAGAAAAAGTTTCCGGGATGCATTTAGATTGGTATTTAACAGACTGGACACAAACCACAAATACAATTGATTATAGTGTTGCTTCTGTTTCAGAACAGGAGGGAAATACGAAGATCGTATTGGAGCGAAAAGGGCTAATGCCTATGCCTATTGATCTTTTGATTGTTTATCAGGATGGCAGTCGGGAGTCTTTTTATTTGCCTTTGCGTATGATGCGAGGTGAAAAGTCAAACCCATACCCTCAAATAAAGAGAAATGTACTACCTGATTGGTCGTGGGCCTATCCATCATATGAATTTACAATCTCCAGGCCTTTCGAAGGTATCCGGGCCGTCGTTATTGATCCCTCTCAATTAATGGCTGATGTAGAGCCTCAAAACAATTATTGGTTAGTCGACCAGGAATAGGGGTGGTTATGTGTACCAGGTGCAATCCCTGTACATTTCACTATTAGCCATTAATTCCCTGTTGTAAATTACAAGATGGTTTTTATCTACTTTCTTGCTTCTGTATCCCAATAAGTGGAAGAAGGCTCTTGAGAAGAATCTGGCTACTTTAAGATCTACCAAAACTCCAAAATTGCCCTGCTTAGATTCATGTACACCCGGAAGGAGTGTAATCCATTTGTGTGCTTTTAATTTTCGCATCCTTGCAGAGAGTCGAAGTGCCCAGTTCCCAATTTTCCGAATAAAAAAGTACCCTTCTTCTCCTTGCTTTTGGTACAAGGGCATAAAAATCAAGGTGTTTTTTAATGTCTCTTTTTCTTCCCCATTAAGAACCCCTAATGGCACTCCTTTTTTTATCCTGTCAAAGTTTTCAAATCCGGGGTACATTGTAAAATTGTCTTTGCCCGTTATGGCTTCCCGAAAAGTGATCTCGTAGAAATGTGTGTTCCCCATTGTCGCTTTTTCCAAAATCTCGCGTTTCTTATCTAAAAGATCCATTGGGGCCGTCTTAAAAATCCCTGCCTCTTTCATGCATAACCAGGTCATAGCCTCACTATTAACTATGCTTGCCGCATCTAAATGTTTGCCGGACTCAAAACCTACCGCAACGTATCCTTTAGTATTTATAAAGCTCAATAAGGGGCCTTCCAGATATTCCTCGATTCCCAAAATGACAGGCGCCGGAAATAGCCTGGCGAATTTCCTGTTTATCAAAGCATCATTTATTGTGATAAAAGGAATGGTGTCTGCTGATGTGGTGTGATAATCTATGAAATAGAATGGGGGTGAACTATTTAATAATATCTCGCGTAATAGGTGATAGATCTCTTTTGCTTCATGTTCTTCGTTCTTCAAATCCCCTTCCTCACTATCAAAGATCCTGTCCAGTTCTGTTGGGGTCCACAGCCTGTTCAGATCACGATCAACAAATCTAACGCCCTCCTTAAGTGCCGTAAGATTCCCGCTTAACGCAAATATCTCCCCGTTTAATTCAAATTCATCCTTACGAGATTCTAGTGTCTTGAAAACTTCGCCCAATGCGGAAACGCCAGAGGGTTCATTTCCGTGAATACCTCCAAAGAAAACTAAAGTAGGGCCTCCGCTGCCTCGTTTAATATGGCCGATCAATCGTTTTTGTTTGATACTTTCTGTCCTCTTATTAAGTAGGGATGTGTTATAAGTCATTCGAGGTAACTATACCAATTAACTTCTTGTGATGCACTACAGGAAGGCAGTTTATATTATTTTCTTTCATCAGCTTTTCTGCTTCATCCTTTGGCGTATCCGGACCTACTGTGATTAGATCTGAATTCATAAGCTGACTAATCGTTTGCTTTAATTTCTCCGGCGAATTTATATAATCTTCAATATCTGACCATGACAAAATACCAGATAGGTTCGAATAATGATCCAAAATTGGGGCGTGGTGGATGTTTTTCCACTCCATCATCCTCATCACAAGTTCGGCACTATCGCTTTCCTGTGCTGTGAACATTTTATACGTCATTATGTCTTCAACCCTTTTTCTCGATTCCTCAGTTCTGTACTCGTTGCCCCGTGGTAACTGCCAGGCATCTACAGCATAGTGCTTGGTTCGTCTATCATGCATTGTGGCAACCAGGATCCTGAGTGCTTCAGGTGTCTTATGTGATTTATTTAACTTCCTAAGGGCCTCGACCATCCATCTAGATCCATTTCTTGATTTAACCCTATTCTCAATAATTGTCAGATATTTTTCTGCATCCTCCGGAGATACCCCCATTCTGTACAGTCCTCTGTATGCCATTGGTAATAATTGATCTGTCAGTAAATTTTGACTGCTGATCAATTCTCCATCCCAATGAAACTGAGCTCTCATTCCGTACCTGGCAGCATTAAAAAAGTTGCTCTTAGCATCTTTAAAATCCATTTTTTCATGGATGTTGTCAAATGACTTCGGCCTGCCCATCATAACGCCCACCCATAGCATCATATTTGCAATTTCATCACTCGTAGTTGGGCCGGAAGGCATATAGCGGTTTTCTATTCTAATATGTGGTTTGTCAGAGGTGACACCATAACAAAGCCTGTTCCATTTATATATGGTTCCATTGTGTAAATTCAATGCGCGAAGTTTGGGAATATTTCCTTTTTCCAGCTCCGAAAGACTATCCGTTTTAAAATCTGAAGTGAGCAGGCTTCTGAAACTGATCACGGTATCTTTATAAAAATCAGACACAGATCCCTTAACCCAATTGTTGCCAAAACTAACTCTTGATTCCTTCTCGTTAAGGATATGTGTGCTTGCCCTTGTGTCTATGCTTTGCGTAAAAAGTGCGATCCGTGTTTCTTCCCATAGTTCCTTTCCAAGCAGCATTGGGGAGTTGGTGCAAATGGAAAGAACGGGTCCGGCAATGGCCTGGGACCAATTATACTCATTTGCAAAATCATCAGGATCTATTTGCAAGTGCGCCTGAAAGCTCGTGTTGCACCCTTCATACATTATATTATCATGGTGCAAATTAACCTCATCTACCCCTTTAATGTGTAATTCGATCTCGTCCTGTCTAATATCGATTAAGGCATCATTCAATACCCTGTATCTCTTCAGGGGTGTCATGTAATCCGGGCCTAAATGTTCGGTAGTTACTGTTGGGAGGATCCCTGTAAGGATGATCTTTGTATTGTGTTCCGCTGCAATATCCGTTGCCTTTTTAAGTAAGATCTTTAGTTGGTTATGCAACTCTGAGAAACACTTGCCTTCCAGTTTTAAAGGATCCAGGTTTATCTCCAAATTGTACACTGTCAATTCTGAAGTGAAATGTGGGTCATTGATCTCTTTGAGCAGCGTATCTGCATTAGTTGCCGGCTCCCAATTTTCATTCGTAAGACAAAATTCCTGTTCGGCACCAATATGGATGGGTTCTTTCTCGAACATCCCTTTGGCAAGCATCTCGTCTAAGGCTTTAATGTCGGTAAGTAGATGGTCTATATAAGCTACCTTGTCCGCCTTAGAGCTAAGTTTTTTTACTTTTAATTCTCCCATACCTGAAATGATTTATACTAGATGCAAGGTAAAATCCTTATCGTCTGTGAAATATGACAATTGTCATGCCTCCTGGCCACAGGAGAATATGTAATTTAGCGTCATGCCCTTGAAGTTCGGTAAAAGTGAGCGACTAAAAAGTAAAAAACTCTTCCAGTCCGTTTTCGATAATGGGAAGGCGCTCACAGCCTATCCGTTAAAAGTCTTCTATATACGCGTATTGGATGCCGATATTCCTCGTACCCAGGTGGGGGTTTTGGTCGGCAAAAAAAATTTTAGGCGAGCTGTAAGCCGGAATCGAATTAAGCGGAAAATTCGTGAAGCATACAGACTAAATAAACACTTAATTTTTAACAACATAGAGGGAAAGTATGCGTTCTTATTTTTATATATTGGGGATAGCCTGCCTACCTCTGAAACCGTTGAAAAAGCTATGGTTTCCCTCATTAATAAATTAAAAACCGTTGAGAAAAATGAAAAAACTGGTTCGTAAAAATGTTCTAGTGCCCATACTAGCGCTTTTTGTTTTGGTTGGAGCAAGTAGTTTCAAAAATGACTTTTTTGAGATCGCCAAGCAGATTGAAATATTCACAACCTTATTTAAGGAATTGAATATGAACTACGTAGATGAGACCAATCCTGCTGAATTGATGGATTCTGCTATTAAAAACATGCTGGAAGAACTTGATCCTTATACTAAATTCTTGAATGAACAGGATGTTGAGGCGTATAAGATCAATAATGCCGGAGAGTATTCGGGCATAGGGGCTTTGGTGCGATCTTATGACGATAAATTACTCATCATTGAGCCTTATAAGGGATATCCAGCAGATAATGCCGGGCTGAAGGCGGGAGATGAAATTCTGAAAATTGGAGATAATACCATTGCTGATTTTAAAGATGACGCCAGTGAACTCCTTAAGGGCGCTAATAATACAGAGGTGAACATTACCTTCTTAAGACAAGGCGAGACTAAGACGGCAACTATAAAAAGAGGTGGGATTGAAATTGACGCTGTTCCATTTTATGGGATGGTGGATTCGAAAACTGGCTATATCGTTTTATCAAAATTCAATGCAAAAGCCTCTGCCCAGACAAAAGCCGCTATGGTGGATTTAAAAGATCAGGGGGTCGAACAATTGATTTTGGACTTGAGGAATAATCCGGGCGGGTTATTGTCTGAGGCGATCAATGTTACCAATCTCTTTATTCCTAAAGGAGAGCTGGTAGTTACTACCAAAAGCAAGGTTAAAAAATTCAACAGGGAATACAAGACTAAAAATCAACCCGTAGATGAAGAAATGCCTTTGGTCGTGTTGGTTAACGGCAGAAGTGCTTCTGCTTCAGAAATTGTAAGCGGTAGCTTACAGGATCTTGACAGGGCTGTCATTATGGGGGCCCGGAGTTTTGGGAAAGGCTTGGTTCAGCGACCTCTTCGTCTTACCTATGGCACACAGCTTAAAGTGACCATTTCCCGCTACTATACGGCCTCTGGCAGGTGTATACAGTCACTGGACTACTGGAATAGAGATAATCAGGGTCAAGCGGTTCGCAATACAAAATTTGAAAATTTCACTACCCGTAATGGTCGTACGGTTCAAGATGGGGGTGGTGTTATGCCAGATGTAGAGATCCCTGTCCTTCAAACAAATGATCTTATTTCTGCTTTACAGGACGGGCTCGCCGTTTTCAACTTTGCAACAGACTATTACTACAGCAATGATGTGCAAAGCATTGATGGTTTTACATTCTCTGACGAGGATTACAGGCAATTTAAAACGCATGTGTTCGAAAGTGATTTTACTTTTGATCTTGCCATTGAGGATAAACTACAAAAAGCGATCGCGGAGGATGAGAACAGCATTTTCAATACAGCTGTTATGGCCCAATACAGTGAATTCTCCAATGCTATTGATGCCAGCAAACGGGCGGCCCTGGATACTTTCTCTAACGAATTGAAAAAAAGCGTAGAGGATGAGATCATTAAACGATATTTCTATCGAGAAGGCTTGTATAATTATTACCTTCAGAATGATGTGGCTATACTTGAAGGCGCTAAATTGTTATCTGACAACCAGGCGTATACGAACATCTTAAAATAGGTTAATTTTATGCAGCTAATAAAACTCCTGCATGAAGGTTATACTTACCATTCTTTTTGCCCTCTTGATGCTGGCTTGTGGCCGCGGTGATTCAGATAATTCACATACTTCCCAGCAAGAATCACAGTCTTCTGATGGCCAAAACGTCTCCTTGCTCATATTAGGAACTGTCCAGGATGGAGGAAGGCCGCATATTGATTGCCGGGCTGGTTGTTGCTTGCACGAAAATCTGCCTGATACCCCCCAAAATGTGGTGTCTCTGGCAATAACGGATCCGGCTAAAAGGGAGTTCTTGCTGTTTGAAGCCACTCCAGATATTACAACGCAGCTCAGGATGGTTGCGGAATATTTGCCAGGCTATTCCAGTTTGCCTTCGGCTGTATTTCTTACGCACGCTCACATTGGTCATTATACAGGGCTAATGTACTTTGGGAAAGAGGCAAAAGGGGCAAGCAATATACCGGTGTTTAGCATGCCCCGTATGTCGGCATTCTTACATAATAACGGTCCTTGGGGACAATTAGTGAGTGAGGGTAATATACATTTAACCACAATAAAGCCAGACTCGGCAATTGGATTTACTAACCAGGTTCGGGTCACCCCATTTCTTGTTCCGCACAGAGATGAGTACTCTGAAACTGTGGGCTATCACATCGCGGGTCCTAACAAAAAGGTGTTATTCATTCCTGATATTAATAAATGGGCGGTTTGGGATGTGAATATTGCCGATCTAATAGCAGACATAGATCTGGCCTTTCTCGATGGATCCTTTTTTAATGAGAAGGAATTGCCGGGTAGAAACATGGAAGACATTCAGCATCCCTTCATTGTAGAAAGTATGGCGCTGTTTGATTCACTCCCGGAGGAAGAGCGAAAGAAGATTCACTTTATCCATATGAATCACACTAATCCACTGCTTGACCCCAATTCCGTTGAATATGGCGAAGTAATTAAGAAAGGATATGGTGTCGCGCAACAAGGACAACTATTCGGGTTATGAATAGGCATGCTTATGAAAAGCTGCTAGCCGGAGGGCATCCCAATTCACTGGGAAACACAGTGGTCGTGGTTGGAGCCATTCTTAACGAGCCCGCTGATATAGAATCTCTATTTGAATGTTTTTTCTCAGAGGATGCCGTTGTTCGAATGCGGGTGGCAAATGCAATGAAGCGTATTGCCAGAGCAAATAAAAGCTTGTTGCTGCCTTACCTGGATCGATTTTTAGATGAGATCGCTCTCATTGATCAGGCCTCCACTAAATGGTCTTTGGCCCAGCTATTTCTTATTCTCGATACCCACATGTCGGAATTGCAGCTTAACAAAGCCAAGGATATATTGATTGACAACTTAATAAATCATTCTGATTGGATCGTCCTCAATATGACCATGGAGACTTTGGGTAATTGGGCATTTGGT
This sequence comes from uncultured Eudoraea sp., assembly GCA_947258555.1. Classification (GTDB taxonomy): domain Bacteria; phylum Bacteroidota; class Bacteroidia; order Flavobacteriales; family Flavobacteriaceae; genus HDS-28. The sequence continues at coordinate 15,939 of CAMYJF010000032.1, forward strand.
GATGCTGCCTTAAAGAGGCGCATACGAGATCGAATAATTGAATTAAAAGATGACCCAAGAAAATCTGTGTCTAAAAAGGCTTTAAAAACAGCCGCTCTTTTATACTAGTTTTATACTTTTAAGCATATTCCTAATACAATTACAATGGATAAAATTCGTGTCCTGGTAGCAGGTTGTGGTCATATGGGGGCAAGTCATTCCCGCGCTTATCAAGCACATCCCGGCTTTGAAATTGTCGGTCTTATTAGCAGAAGTCCGGAAAGCAGAGAGCGCCTTTCTGAAGAGCTTGGCGGATTGCCAACATACGAGCAATATGAAGAGGCACTGAAATCTGTGAAACCGGACGCTGTTTCCATCAACACCTATCCGGATAGCCATGCCGCGTATGCAAAAATGGCTTTAGAACACGATTGTCATGTGTTTGTAGAAAAGCCCCTGGCTACTACCGTGGAGGAGGCCGCCTCAATTGTTGAGCTTGCCAACTCAAAAAATAAAAAGATCGTCATAGGTTATATTTTGAGGGTGCATCCGTCCTGGACAAAATTTGTAGATCTTGCCAAAACGCTTGGGAAACCGTTGGTAATGCGAATGAATCTCAATCAACAAAGCAGCGGCGATAATTGGTTTACACATAAACAAATCATGCAATCTATGTCCCCTATCGTAGATTGTGGGGTGCACTACGTGGATATGATGTGTTTAATGACGGGTGCTTCCCCTATACGTGTGCATGCCATTGGTGCGAGGTTGACAGATGAGGTGGATCCTGAAATGTACAATTACGGGCACTTGCATGTTGTTTTCGATGACGGATCCGTCGGGTGGTATGAAGCCGGTTGGGGGCCTATGATCAGCGAAACTGCCTATTTTGTCAAAGATGTGATCGGGCCAGGCGGGTGTGTATCTATAAGTGATAAGGTCGCCGGGGATACAGATGATGTTGAGGGACACACCAAAACAGGTGGTTTGCTTCTTCACCATTCTGAATTAGGTTCTGACGGACAGTTTAGCAAGCAAGACGAATATATCAATACTGAAGAAGAGCCAGATCATGATGGCCTTTGTGCCTTAGAGCAAGAGTATTTCTACAAAGCCATTGTCGGGGATCTTGATGTAAGTCAGCATATGAATGATGCCATTCGCACTTTGCAAATTGTCCTGGCTGCGGATCAGTCGATACGGAGTGGAAGATCAATTGAGATCTAGGCTTCTGAATAGATCATCTTAATGTGGGGAATGCCATCTTCTAAATAAGGTTTGTCTATTTCTTTAAATCCCAGCTCATTATAGAACTTTTGTAAGTATTGCTGGGCAGAAACCGCCATTGTGTATGTATGAAAAGAAGTTTTGACAGCATCCATAGAGGCTTTCATGATCTCATGCCCAAGTCCTTTTTCTCTGTGCCCTTTAGTTACCAACACTCTTCCTATGCTGGCTTCTTGCATGTGGTCGCCGCCTTTGAATATTCTACTATACGCAACTAGTTTGCCGATTTCCTTGCCCAACACATGTAGCGCTTTTTGGTCCTTAAAGTCAACCTCCTGGTAAGCGCAGTCTTGCTCTACCACAAATACTTCAGTGCGTACGCTCAACATTTCATAGAGCTCTTCTTTGCTCAGTTCTTCGAAAGATTTTACTGTGATCTCCATTAATCCTGAACTATTACTTTTTTACTATCGCATTTCCCAAACTCCGGCTGGATATTGACATGATTAATGCCAAATTCATGATAGACCTTTTCCTCGATCTCATGTAATATGGTGTCGAATGTCGACAGGTTAATGTCTTTATAAAAATCTATGTGTGCCTCCAGGTGTACTTCTTGTTCATTTAATTGCCATATATGCACATGGTGTACATTTTTTACATCCTCTAGTGAAGAAATTGAATTTACAATATCATATACTTCAATCGTTTCGGGTGTAAATAACATAAGTACTTTAGTTGAAGCTTTTAACAGATCAAAGCCCATATAGATCAGATAGAGCGCTATTATTACTGTAAGGAGCGGATCTATCCAGTAGATCTCATAAAGTTTCATTAAGATCCCTCCTATCAATACGGCCACAGACGCCATCATGTCTGTTAACAAGTGTACGTAGGCCGACTTCATGTTCATATTATAGTTGGCGCTTGATCGCATCAGTAAGACGCTAAACCCATTGACTAAAATCGCAAGAAATGAAAGCCATATGACAAGTCCCGTGCCAATAACCTGGGGATTTTCGAATCGTTCGACTGCTTCAATGATCAATAAAATTGCAACCACCAAAAGTGTTGATGCGTTAACGAAGGCGGCAATAATTTCCGCTCGTTTATATCCAAACGTTCGGTTTTTAGAGGCTCTTTTCTTAGATAACCGGGATGCCACATAACTAATGACCAGTGATAATACATCACTGAAATTATGAAGCGCATCAGATAATAAGGCTAAACTACCTGATATAAATCCACCTATAACCTGGGCAATGGTTATTATTGAATTGAGGACAATTGACCAAAGAAGAGGTCTTCTTGTCTCGCTGTGGTGATGGGAATGTGGATGATCATGCCTATGCATGCCACTTATTTATAATTAATACTTCAGGGTACGGTTTGATTATCCTGCTGCGCATGGGATCTTTTCAACCCTTCGTTCATGTCTGCCTCCCTCAAATGTTGTGTCTAAAAAAGAAGATACCATATCCAATGCCTGGGGAAGTGAAATAAAGCGGGCTGGTAAGCTCAATATATTTGCATTATTATGTTCACGAGCAAGCTGAACCAATTCCTTATTCCAACAAAGAGCCGCTCTTATATGTTGATGTTTATTTGCAGTCATTGCAGCGCCGTTTCCACTTCCACAAATTATGACTCCAAACTCGGCTTCACCTTCAGCCACATCTTTTGCAACAGGATGAATAAAATCCGGATAATCTACACTATCCATACTATCTGTTCCATGATTGATCAGCTCCATCCCTTTGGACTTCAATAATCCCATGATCGCCAATTTATATTCAGTTCCCGCATGATCATTCCCAATAGCTATATTCATCATCGTTAAATTTGTTTCTATAAAGGTACAAAGAGCCATATAAAAGAATCGAATTAGAGCTATCAACAGTTTAAAAAAGTAATTTCTTAAGACTCGGATAATCAAGTAGGTAACAGAATCAAAACTGTTTAAAACTTTTTAATTAACTCCTAGAACTAAATTTTGAATAATCACTAGAGGAATGTATTATAAAAAAACTATATACCTCCGACATAAATTTATGAGTACTTACCTATATAGTTCTACCACATTTACCAGGAGTCTTCAACAATAAATATCTATTTACTTATTAAAAATTGAATGTGAATTACACTATTAACAAATGTGTATAATTAGACTAAGCTTCTGAATTTAAAGGTTCCTGTTGCGTAATTAAATGTGGAAAAAGTAGCTTAGTTGTTAATTGCAAGGATCCGGTTAATTATTTATACCTGTTATTAACACACCATCATAACCTAAAATTATATTTAAATAAGATAGATATATAATAAGTATGCTGTTAATAGTTTACAATTGTTTTCCATGTTATAGTGCTTATATTAATCGTAATTTGCCGGATATTTAATTCTCCTAATGCCGAAAAAGAAAAAGCGGGCTAAAAATCACCGGAAAAACGAGATTACCAAAGGCATTTTTACCACTCTCGAACAATCCCCTGACAAAACCTTCAATTACAGACAGATTGCCTCCAAGTTATCTATACGAGATACAGAAGGTCGTAATTTACTGATACAGCGTCTTGAACAACTAGCTGCTAAAAACAGGATTAAACAACTAAACAGGTCACAGTATCAAGCTATTGAGCGTACTTCCCATTACCAAGGCAGAGTAGATATTGCTATGCGTGGTCAGGCCTATATTGTTGTTGATGATTTAGAAAAGGATGTATTAGTTCCATTTTCCAAACTCAATAAGGCATTTCATAGAGATATAGTTGAGATATATGTATATCCCAGATCGCGCTCAAAGCGAATGGAAGGTGAAGTAGTTCGTATTGTTGAGAGGGCAAGAAAGTCATACGTAGGGCTGATAGAAGTGCATAAAAATTTTGCATTTGTAAGACCTACTGACACTCGGATGTATACGGATATATTTATTCCAATTGAAAACTTAAGTGGAGCCAAAAGTGGGGATAAAGTTGTGGCGGCTATTAGTAAATGGCCAGATGATGCAGATTCTCCATTTGGTGAGATCATTGATGTTTTAGGCAAACCCGGGGAACACCATACCGAGATCCACGCTATTCTGGCGGACTATGGCTTGCCCTATAAGTTTCCTGATGAGGTTGAGGCTTTTGCAAATACATTAGACACCTCGATAAAAGAAGAAGAAATTAAAAAGAGAAAGGATCTTAGAGATGTACTTACGTTTACAATTGATCCTAAAGACGCTAAGGATTTTGACGATGCACTTTCCTTCAGAAAAATGGAGAATGGTTTTTATGAGATTGGGATCCATATAGCTGATGTGTCACACTATGTCAGGCCCGGTACCATTCTGGAAGAAGAAGCGTATGAAAGGGCGACTTCCGTATACCTGGTAGACAGGGTTGTTCCAATGCTGCCAGAGGTATTATCCAATGGCGCATGTAGCCTGAGACCAAACGAAGATAAATATACCTTTTCTGCTATTTTTCAAATAGATGATAAGGCACAGGTACACCATCAGTGGTTTGGCAGAACGGTTACCCATTCAAATGAACGCTTTGCTTATGAAGAAGCACAACATGTAATTGAGACAGAAAAGGAATTGATTCCCAAGGAAATTTCCATAAGGGAAGGTGCGTATTCTATAAGGAACGAAGTAAAACAAGCTATTTTAAAACTAAATGAATTATCTCTTATTATGCGTCGAGGTCGATTGGCCAGTGGCGCGATAACTTTCGATAAGATCGAAGTAAAATTCAACTTAGACGAGGAAAATAATCCAGTTTCAGTCTTTTTCAAAGAGGGGAAAGAAGCTAACAATCTTATTGAAGAATTCATGTTGTTGGCAAATAGATCAGTAGCAGCATATATCGGAAAACAACAACCCAAGAAGGAATTCATTTATAGGGTACATGACGATCCAAATGAAGACAAATTAATGGCGCTTCAAGGTATTATTGGCAGATTTGGACATAAGATCAACTTTAAGAATAAAAAGACAATTTCCAGCTCTCTGAATCAGCTTTTAGAAGACGTAAAAGGGAAAAAGGAACAAAACCTGGTAGACACCTTGGCAATCCGCAGCATGAGCAAGGCGATTTATACAACGGAAAATATTGGTCATTACGGACTAGCCTTTGATTACTACACGCATTTTACTTCTCCTATCAGGAGATATCCTGATGTTATAGTGCATAGGTTGCTGCAATATTATCTGGAAGGAGGCAAAAGCGTTAAGGCGAAGGAGTATGAGGAGAAATGCAAGCATTCTTCAGACATGGAATATCTAGCATCCAGCGCAGAACGTGACTCCACAAAATACATGCAGATTAAATTTATGCAGGATCGCATCAATGAAGTTTTTAAAGGGGTAATTTCCGGTGTGACAGAGTGGGGAATGTATGTAGAGATCATTGCTAATAAATGTGAAGGCATGATCAGAATTAGGAATTTAAAGGATGATTATTATACCTTTGATGAAAGACAATATGCTTTAGTGGGGGAGCGCACTCGACGAACTTATCAATTAGGAGATGAGGTTGAAGTGCGCGTTAAGGATACGGATCTGGTCAAAAGACACCTGGATTTTGAATTGGTAAAAAGGTGAATTACAGAAAGTTATCCTAAAGTATAACAACAAGCATCAAACAATGAAGCGGATATTCTTTTTACTAGTGCTTTGTGCAATTTCACCCCATGTTACCGCACAGGATTCATCCATTACCATAGAGTTATCGGACTTTGAAGAAATTAAGGCTTTTGATGGCCTTTCCGTTAACCTTATTCCCTCCACTGAAAATAAGGCCGTGATTACGGGCGCTAATCTTCGAAAAGTTGCTGTAGTAAATAATGACGGCGTGCTAAAACTACGTATGGAGATTGATAAACTGTTCAGCGGGTATAGAACTTTTATAGACCTTCATTACTCAAGCGCGTTAAAAGTAATAGATGTAAATGAGGATGCCAGGATCACTTCTGACGTAACAATAAAGCAGGAAGTTCTGGAATTAAGGGCACAGGAAGGCGGCGAGATATTGATTTCGGCGGAAGTCGAACAAATGCTGATAAAAGCTGTAACCGGCGGTGTTATTACAGCTGAGGGTGTAGCAGACAATCAAGATGTGATCATAAACACAGGTGGCGTCTATGAGGGCAAGGAAATGCGAACAAAATTCACAACGGTAAATGTAAATGCAGGATCCAGCGCTGAGATATTTGCCAGCACCTATGTACAGGCTACTGTAAAAGCCGGGGGTGAAGTTCTGGTCTATGGGGATCCGGAGCGCATGGAGGAAAAGACCGTTTTTGGCGGAAAGATCAAACGAATGAATTAATCCTATGTTTGAAGATATACAGGCAGCGATTCCATTAGGCATCCTAATGAGCTTTATGATCGGACCTGTTTTCTTTGTGCTTTTAGAAACAAGTGCAACAAAAGGGTTTAGGGCCGGTGTATTCTTTGATTTGGGCGTTATTTTTGCCGACCTGCTTTTTCTCTTAATAGCCTATTTCAGTAGTTATCAATTATTGGAAAACCTGGGAAATCTCCCAGGCCTCTATGTCTTTGGAGGACTGATCCTTTTGGTTTATGGTCTAACGACTTTTTTCAGCAAAGCTTTCATACGAGGCAACCCCGATCTTAAACCCAGAAAAGGAGGCTATCTAAGTCTATTCATTAAAGGATTCCTGCTGAATTTTATAAATGTGGGGGTTCTAATGTTTTGGCTGGGCGTAATAATTGTCGTTGGCCCCAGCCTGAATAATGAGCCCCAACGCATGTTAGTGTTTTTCGGGTCCATGCTATCAGCTTTTTTTATCACTGACCTGGTTAAGATATTATTAGCCAAGCAGTTGAGAAAAAAATTAACTATGGAACGGATCCGAGTGGTGAAGAAGGGACTTGGGATCCTGCTCATTATTTGTGGGGCTGTTCTTATTGTCAAAGGATTCTTGCCGAAGGATCAGTTGAATATTGAAAAGGGAATAGAACTACTCAAGGAGGAAACCAAGAAAGAAGGCGGATAAAAAAACCCTCTCAGAACGAAAGGGTTTAGAGAGGCATCGAGCGGATTCGAACCGCTGTACAAGCTTTTGCAGAGCTGTGCCTAGCCACTCGGCCACGATGCCATTATAGGTGGATTTAATTTAGCAACGGAAACAGTAGCGCGCTCCAGTTGCTGAAATTCTTCTAGAAGTCTATTTAGAATTCGTCCAGCGACATGTTCGAGTAAATCTGAAGGAATCTTCATTTCTTCTTGTATGATGCGATGCACCTGAACATAATCTATGGTATCGGAAAGCTGATCGGAATTCGATGCCCTTTCAAGACCTAGTTCAAGACCTATATCGACAGTATAATCACTTCCAATTTTGCGTTCTTCCCGGAGACAACCGTGGAAGGCATAGAGTTGAATAGTCTGAAGTTGAATAATGCCCAAAGTAGTATTGGTTATTTCAGGCAAACTTAGAATAAACTCGGGAATAACTAGTAGGTGCACCGACAATTACTGAGGCCCTGGAAAAGATCAACCCCTAAAGTAACTACATGGGTACCGGTACTATACCCAAGAATCTCATTCAGAATTATTTGGTATGAGTAACCAAAATAGAAATTACTTTTCTTCAGACCCAAGATGGGCGCGATATAAAGCGGATCACCGACTTGATCATTAAGAAAACGATACGTAATCCCGGCATAGTAGTAATCTTCGAAATCGTAATACCTGAATTTAGTGTTCAGGTCCGTTACCGAACGGCCGTCACTTTCAAACCATTGAAAAAATACAGAAGGCTCGATCTCTACTTTGCTGTTTTTGTTTTTTGAATATCTGTATCCTGTGTAGACATAATAATTACGAAGACGGTTGGGCTCAAAAACCGGATTGAATTTTGTCAGGTCTTTATCCAACAGGTTGGAGGCATTGACACTGAAATAAAACTTATTCAACCGGTAAAGAACGCCAACGTCAAAATTATGATTCGTTGTAGCCCGATCATCCGTAACACTTGGGTCCGGGCTGTCAAAATTTTGGATATCGATCCTGAATTGGTTAAAATTATAGGAAAGCCCAAATGATAAGAATTCGTCATCATATCTGTCCAGAGTCAGGTGATGTGCAAAAGATATTCGGGCACCGCGTTGTTTTGTCTCTCCATTGCTATCGTTGTACATGAGCATTCCAAGCCCCGACCTATTTCCAAGCCTTGCATCTGCAGCTAAAGATTGAGTATCCGGGGCATCTTCAATCCCCACCCACTGAGTTAGTCCATTTACACGCACCTTGATATGATCTCCGATCCCGGAATAGGTTGGCGACATAACAAAAGGATTATCTGCCAAATATTGGGATAGCTGAGGTAGC
>CAMYJF010000033.1 GCA_947258555.1 uncultured Eudoraea sp.
AAGAGATTCTTAGTGGTTGTGTTTTGATCATTATCAAACCAATATACTTTTCCATCCCGTTGCCCTAGGACAATTTTGTCTTGGTTGGGGATCATTGTAAAGTTTAGAGGAGAATCGAAGGTTAAATTATCATAAGCTACCTCATAAGGATTTTGTGTCGCTGGTACTGCCGGAAAATTACCATTTAAGTACTTTCCAATAGGTTCAGGATCGGTTAGACCCGGGCCAACAAGCATTGGTATGGCTCCTATAAAAAAAGCAGAGCTAAGGCCAATTATAAGAACTCGTAATTTGTATGGGATATTTTTTTTTATCAATATTGATCAGGGTTTTAATAGGGGATTTTCATCCGTATTATCGGAGATAATCTTTTAAGAAATCAGTCCGGTTTTTGGATGCTATTTTATAATCATAATAAAATAAATGAACATTTATCGGGGGTGTGATTTATTTCGATAATCAGTGAATTATACCGACCAATGGACATGGTAAAAAGCGATTCATTGGTCCACCGTTTTTTATGAGAAAAGGTGTCAGGTGTCCTATATTCTTGTTTTCTTAAGTCATTAGATCACCCTTCATTTAAATTCTGCACAGGGATTCTTAGACCGGTATGTGGAAAATCCTTTTCAACCGTGTATTTTTATCCCATGGAAGAATGGTGGCACTATCCGCTCCTGGTAATCGTGGGCTTTGTTGTTGGATTTATTAATACCGTTGCCGGAGGGGCTTCGCTGATATCACTGCCTGTTCTTATTTTCTTAGGACTTCCGCCCAGTGTTGCCAATGGCACTAATCGCGTGGCCATCGCCATTCAGACAGCTATCGGCGTAGCCGGCTATAAAAGTAAAGGTGTGGCTACCTTTCCCTTCAATCTATACCTGGGCATTTCGGCACTTCTTGGAGCCATAATTGGAGCCTATATCGCTGTGGATATCCGCGGGGAGACTTTTAACCGCATCCTGGCGATCATAATGCTTGTCGTTGTTGCTATCATCATCTTTAAACCCAAAATGAAGACTGCAGACCTGGTAGAGCGAATTACCGGGAAGCATCTCTGGATCGGCATTATTGCCTTTTTCTTTTTTGGGATCTATGGCGGCTTCATCAATGCCGGGATAGGATTTGTGATCCTGTTGTTCTTGCACTATGTCAATCATATGAACCTGGTGCGCGCCAATGCCACAAAGGTTGCCGTGGTATTTACCTATACACTGGCTGCCCTCCTGGTTTTTATATTAAATGATAAGGTTATCTGGGAAGTAGGACTGGTGCTGGCATTAGGCAACGGTCTCGGGGCATGGTTCTCGAGTCGCATTGCTGTTGCTAAAGGCGATGGATTTATAAAAATATTCCTGATCATCATGGTTGTTGTGATGGCCATAAAACTCTGGTTTTTTACATAATTGACACTATGCCTGGATTTGAACTTTTTGGGGATGCTGAGAAAAAGGAAGTACAAGATGTGCTTGACAACGGCGTCCTTATGCGATATGGTTTTGACGGAATGCGCAATGGGCATTGGAAAACCCGGGAATTGGAAGAGGCTCTTGCCAAACGAATGCAGGTGAGTCATGCGCATGTGGTAAGCAGTGGAACAACTGCGCTAACGACTGCCCTGGCTGTGGCCGGGATCGGGCATGGGGATGAAGTCATTATTCCCAATTTTACGTTTGTCGCCACTTTTGAATCCATCATGATGACAGGGGCCATACCTGTTATGGCTGATATTGATGATACACTCACACTTGATCCTTCTGCAGTCGAAGCCGTCATAACCGAAAAGACCAAAGCTGTGATGCCTGTCCATATGTGCGGCTCTATGGCCGATCTTGGTGCGTTAAAAAAGATCTGTGACACTCATGGTTTACTCCTGATCGAAGATGCTTGTCAGGCTATTGGAGGTAGTTATGCAGGGAAACCACTGGGAAGTTATGGTGACTTTGGTTGTTTCTCCTTTGATTATGTCAAGACAATTACATGTGGAGAGGGGGGTGCCCTGATCACAAATAATGCCGAGTACCAAACTCGTGCACATATGTTCACAGATCATGGGCATGATCATATAGGGAATGACAGAGGTGCAGAAGCCCATCCTTTTTTGGGTTATAACTTTCGAATCTCCGAATTAAATGCGGCAGTAGGTCTGGCGCAGCTTAGGCGACTCGATGATTTTATCAGTACACAAAAACGCAATTACGAATTGATCCGTTCAGCTTTGACAGAGGTTGATGGTGTAAGTTTCCGCAGGATCCCGGAAACCGGCATTCCTAATTATTCATTTCTAAATATTTTCCTACCTGATGAAGCAACTGCAAGTAGATCAGCTATTGCATTAAAAGAAGCCGGGGTTGATGGTTGTTTCTACTGGTACGATAACAATTGGCACTACTACAGGAAATGGGGGCATTTTCAGAAGCCGGAATCTATTTTCCCGCTCAATTCGGAAATGATCGATCGAATCAAGGATAGAAATTCGAACAGCTATCCCAATTCAGATAAATGGATGGGTCGGAATATTTCCATCTTGATAAAATTATCATGGAGTGAACAAGAAGTGCAAGATCGGGCAATGAAAATGGCCGAAGTGCTAAGTCAGGTGTTAATATCTTAATAAGGAACGTAATCGACGATCTCTAGTCCATAGCCTACGATCCCGACTCTTTTAGCTTGTTCAGAATTGGTCAATAAACGGATCTTACTGATATTCAGATCGTGCAGGATCTGCGCTCCGATACCAAAGTCTCGACTATCCATGGATTTTTTTGGCGCTTTCATGATGCCTTTTAGCTGATTTTGTTTCAACCCATCTATACGTTTCAAGAGATCATAGGCCTGGAATTCGGGATTGATAAACAGAATAGCCCCTTCGCCTGCATCATTGATCGATTGGAACATCAGGTCCAATTTACTATCCGCATCTGTTGTAAGTATTCCTAGTATGTCATTGTTTACGAGGGTAGAATTGATACGTGTCAATACAGGGTCTCCGGCTTTCCAATTCCCCTTGGTCAAAGCAATGTGTACCTGATCATTGGTTGTTTGCTTGAAAGCGTGGAAGGTAAAACGACCAAATCGTGTATCCAATTCAAACTCCTCTTTCTTGTCGATCAGACTGTCATGCTCCATTCTGTATGCCACCAGATCTTCGATGGATACTAATTTCAGATCGTGCTTTTTGGCTACTTCTGCCAATTGCGGCAATCGGGCCATAGTACCATCTTCGTTCAGGATCTCAACCAGCAAGCCTGCAGGCATAAAGCCGGCTAAACGCGCAAAATCCACGGCAGCTTCTGTATGACCGGTTCGCCTTAAAACACCTCCATTTTTTGCTTTGATTGGAAAGATATGACCAGGTCTGCCCAGGTCACCGGGCTGTGTAGATTCGTTGGTGAGCGCCTTTACAGTTTTGGCACGGTCCTGTACCGAAATACCTGTAGTACATCCATGTCCGATCAAATCCACAGACACTGTAAATTGAGTGTTGTGCATAACCGTATTGTTCTTCACCATCATCTGGAGCTCCAATTCATCGCATCGATCCTCCGTCAGTGGTGCACAGATCAGTCCGCGTCCGTTTTTAGTCATAAAATTGATCATCTCCGGGGTGACCATTTCTGCAGCTGCAATAAAATCGCCTTCATTCTCCCTGTTTTCATCATCTACCACAATGATGACCTTGCCTTTTCGAATATCTTCGATGGCTTCTTCTATTGTATTCAATTCTATAGTTCGCGTTTTACTGCTGATCATTCTTAGCTCTAAATCTGAAAAATGAACGGATGCGTTGGGCGAGGAAGCCGAAATCTGTTAGTCCCCTGTCTGCCGTAGCTTTCCGTGTCAAAAAGATGCCCAAAGGTAGTATTATTATAGTAGAAAGCCATGCACCTAGAATGGGGTGGATATTCCCTTCTTTTGAATAATTTCCGGCAAAAACGCCAATGAAATAATAGCTGAGAAAAATAATGATGGCAAAAACAAGGGGCAGGCCTATTCCTCCTTTTCTAATGATGGCTCCTAAAGGGGCGCCCACAAAGAATAGAATGATACATGATAAGGCAAGTGCGTACTTTTTATGTAACGACAGGATGTGCATATTATAGATCTTATACCTCCTGTCAAAATCATCTTTTTTTCCTGCTACTGAATTGTACATATTAGCCACTTTGTTTCGGGCTGTTGCCAGCAGCTGGGCTTGCTGGAAATCGGGGTACAAGTTCATAATATCGGCTGCAGAATTGATCGAGTCAGCCGGAATGCTACTTAGCGTATCATTTAATCCTGCTTTCTGCCGCATTTGATCTAGTTTAGCTTGGACGATCGCCTGATCAATGCTATCTACTTCCAGAAGTGGGCTAAAGATCCCGACCCGATCTACCATATTTTCTGAAAATGCCCGTACCAGGGTTTTATTGTTCTTTTCGAGTGAGTCGATATCCCGAATTAAGCGCCCGATATTTTTCATCTTATCCGTTCGTACATTGCGTTCTTCTTCCAGGTCTTTATCGTCATCAGGGATTTCAATGTTCAGTGTATATGTTTCAAATTCAGCTTTCGCAAAAGGAAAATTCCGTTTCTGATTACCTGATTGGGGCACAACATCCTCGTAGTAATGGCCTTCTTTTAACAACAGCTGTACGATATCTGAACCCTCAGAACTGATCAATTCACCAGATTTCGCTTTGATCACTGTCGTATTTCTTTGCAGCCGGGATTTTTTGTGGATAATGATCTGGTCCAAAAAGCGGTCGTTATCTCCATATTTTCTATTCACTTTGATATTCATCCCTTCAAAATCGCTAAAAATTCCCTCTTCAATGACAGCGGCCGGTTTTACAGTGGCAATATTTCTTCGCAAGTTGTAGATCTTTTGCTGAGAGATCGGGATGACGTTATTGGCGAAAAAGAAGGTGATTATACCTAAAAAGAAAACAAGAATTGCTAATATCCTCATGGCCCTTTGCAAGGACATACCGGAAGCCTTCATAGCTGCAAATTCATAGTTTTCCGCAAAGGTTCCAAAAGTGATGATGGACGCCAGTAATACAGTTAAAGGCAATACCTTTTCAGTCAGGTCGGGTAATAGGTAGAAAAGGAATTTGGCAATTATAATAAAGTCAAGTCCCTTTCCGGCTAGATCATCAATAAAGAGCCAGATCGTCTGAAAGATGAAAATAAACATCAGGATCAGGAACGAACTGAGAAAATTGTAGAGAAATCGTTTTAGGATGTACTGGTCAAGTATACGCAACGCTTAATTTCTTATGATGTAGTACCCTTCGTCTTCGTACTTCTTTTCATCAAAAGTAAATAAGGTTTTTGATATCGGCTGATTGGTTTTAAAAGAATTAACAGTGATAGTAGTGCGCGTCCCATTCTTGCCTGTTTCTATAAGCTTGTAAATATGCTTTGTTTCTACATCAATACCCAGGAGTATATGCGCGATCTCTGAATTGGAATCTATGGGTACCAGCTTAACAAACTGTACTTTGTGACCTTTTACGTTTTGTAGGATATCCCAGCTGGCATTATGTCCTTTTCTGTAAAAACTGAACATTTTTGATGGGGTTACTGTGTCCTCTTCTTCTGATTGATCATCAATGGTGACTTCCTCATTTTCCGGAACAATGGTATAAATCATATTTCCATCGAACATTTGCTGTGCTCCTAAATAATTGAAGACGTATTTCTCTCCGGACATCGTCACATCGCCACGTGTTTCCTGGTTGATATTTGCCTCTTCATTGTTGAGGGCATATTTAAAGTCGACCTGGATATTGTCGTATTGCTGTACTTTGGTATAAACTTCATCGAGCAGGGCATTCGCCTTGTCCTGGGCTGTCAGGCTCAGGCTCATAATCAATGCACTCAGGAAGATCAGGGTATGTTTCATCTTATTCAACTTCATTTTTTAATAATTGGTCTAAGGCGTAAATATCGGGCACTAACACTTGTCTTGCTTTGCTACCTTCAAACGGACCTACGATCCCGGCAGCTTCTAATTGGTCTATGATCCGACCGGCTCTGTTATAGCCTAGTTTTAATTTACGCTGGATCAGGGAAGCAGAACCTTGTTGGGCATTTACGATAACTTCGGCGGCGTCCCGGAACATGCTGTCGCGATCCGCGATATCATAATCAAGACTTGTGCCAGAATCATCGCCTACATATTCAGGTAGCTGGTGGGCCTCAGAATAGCCTCTTTGAGATCCGATAAAGTCTGTGATCTTTTCAACTTCCGGCGTATCTACATAGGCACATTGTAAGCGGGTCATTTCATTCCCCTGCGTGATCAACATATCGCCGCGACCGATCAATTGGTCTGCACCCGGAGAATCCAAAATGGTTCGTGAATCTATTTTAGAGGTTACCCTAAAAGCCATCCGGGCAGGGAAATTGGCCTTGATGATCCCTGTTATAACATTAACCGATGGTCTTTGCGTAGCAATGACCAGGTGGATCCCAGTTGCTCTCGCCAATTGTGCCAGGCGCGCAATTGGGGTTTCTATCTCTTTCCCCGCTGTCATGATCAGATCGGCAAATTCATCCACCAAAAGAATGATATATGGCAGGAATTTATGACCATCATTCGGGTTTAACTTCCTGGCCTTGAATTTTGTGTTGTACTCCTTAATATTTCGTACCATGGCCAGCTTAAGGAGTTCATAACGCTGGTCCATTTCAATGCATAAGGAATTAAGCGTATGAATGACCTTAGTCGTATCTGTTATAATAGCTTCTTCCGAATCCGGTAGCTTGGCAAGAAAATGTCGCTCTATTCTATTGTAAAGTGTTAGCTCAACCTTTTTGGGATCTACTAACACAAATTTCACTTCAGCCGGATGCTTTTTATATAGCAGGGAAGTAATTACGGCATTGAGTCCGACAGATTTACCCTGACCGGTAGCTCCTGCCATAAGTAAGTGGGGCATACGTGCCAGGTCGACCACAAAGGTCTCATTGCTGATTGTTTTGCCAAAGGCGATAGGAAGCTCCATTTCAGATTTCTGAAATTTTGTGGAAGCAATGACTGATCGCATGGAAACTATAGATGGCTTATTGTTGGGCACTTCTATCCCAATCGTTCCTTTCCCGGGAATAGGGGCGATAATACGGATCCCTAGTGCTGCCAGCGATAAGGCTATGTCGTCTTCAAGATTTTTGATCTTGCTTATTCTCACTCCAGCTTCCGGTACGATCTCGTATAAAGTAACGGTAGGACCGATGGTTGCTTTTATCTGGGCAATACCGATCTTGTAATTCTTTAGGGTAGTGACGATCTTATTTTTATTTGCCTCCAACTCCTCCTGATCGATCGTAATTCCACCTGTGGAACCATGCTTATCCAATAGATCTAAATGCGGGAATTTATACTTACCCAATTCTAGGGTAGGGTCGAATTCGCCAAAATCGGATACCAGCTTGTCTGAGAGTATATCCTTCTCTTCTTTTTCTTCCGTAACTTCTTCCACCTTCATTTCTATGTCCGGTTCAACCTTTTGTATGGGTTCTTTCGGAGAAGGGGATTCAGGTTCCAAAACAGGGATCTCTTCCTTGTGAGTGTAAGTATCTTCCAGGACAGGGGTTTCATCCTCAACAGACATCTCCAGCGTACTTTCGATGGGTTCTTCTGTAATTTCTTTTGGCTTTCGTTCCGGGATCTTTGATTTGATAAAGTCGCCGATCTCTGCCGGTGTCACCTTAAACAGGCGTACCATGATAATCACCAAGCCAAAAAGAAGGAGGAGGAGCACTCCTATGGTCCCGGCATAATCCTGAAGGAAGTCGTTCATTTCATAGCCAATAAGTCCACCGAGCAAAGGTTGTTCAGCTGCAAAGAATCCAAGTGCTATTGAGATCCAGATCATAAAGACCAGGCCCCATACCCATTTGTTCAGTATTCCTTTGATAGGGATGCTTAAGAAGTAATATAGTCCGGTCAGGCAGAGCAAGACGGGAAGGATCAATGAAGATATTCCAAAACCGCGGTACACAAAGAAATGGCTGACACTGGCCCCGAATTTATTAAGGAGGTTTTTTGCCTGCTCATTGCGTTCTGCAAATTGTGCTAGCAGACTTTGATCAGCCTGCCATGTGAAATAATAGGAGACAAAGGAGAAAAATAAGGCAATACTTAAGAGCACCAGGAGGCTCCCCAGAATAATTTTGTTTTGTTTGGATGGTTTAAAGGAAGGGCCTTTTTTACGTGTGGAAGTCCTAGATTTCTTCTTCTTTCTTGCCATTAAACCTCAAGTTCTACTACAAAAGTACAAATTAATGTAAGCCACCAAAATACGGGGGCTGACTAAAAAATCTTAGGAAGGTAGATAATCAATCCCACTATACTGGCGCCAATGGAGACAAACATGACGGCACCGGCCGAAATATCCTTGATAAAACCTATGCGTTTGTCATAGTCGGGCTGCGCATAATCAGAGAGCTTTTCAATTGCCGTATTCAGTCCTTCAATTCCTAAAACAAGGGAAATTGCCAGGGTCTGGAAGATCCATTCTACAGCACTGATCTCATAGTAAAACCCTGCCGCCGTTACAATGAGGGCAATTACTATCTGTATCTTGATGCTCGCCTCGGTCCGTATCAGCAGGAAAGCACCTTTAAAAGCCACTTTCACACCTCTGACCCGATTGCTCCAGAAACTCTCTTTAGGCATTGTACAACGCTTCTAAAGCAGCTTTGTAATTTGGCTCATTTGCTGTTTCCCCAACCTGTTCTGTATGCAAAACGGTTCCATCTTCTGAAAGGACGACTACAGATCGAGAGAGGAGGCCTTGAAATTTCCCATCGGCAAATGTTACTCCATAGGATTGGCCGAAAGAACCATCCCTGAAGTCGGAGAACATTTCCACGTTCTCTATTCCTTCAGCCCCACAAAAACGAGCTTGTGAGAAAGGGAGATCTTTTGAAATACACAGCACATGGGTATTTTCCAATTCTGCTGCTTCCTGGTTAAACTGTCGGACCGAAGCTGAGCAAGTGCCTGTGTCTACACTTGGAAAAATATTCAGTATCACTTTGCTGCCTTCGTAATCAGACAAGGAGCCCATGCTCAGGTCACTTTTTAATAATGTAAAACCAGGGGCTTTGCTCCCCACTGCAGGTAATTCTCCAATCGTATTCACGGGCGTTCCGCCCAAGGTAATAGAGGCCATATGTCTTAGATTTTAGTTCGCTGTTAAATTAAGAAATTAATGCGTGTTATGCGCGCACCAATTGCTTGATCTTTATCCCCATGGCTGCAAAGAAAAGTGTCGTCATCGGACTCAGCCAATTGAAAATAGCATATAGGAAGTAATCGGCAACAGAAACGCCAAGAACCCCGCTGTGATAGGCGCCACAGGTGTTCCATGGAATCAGGACTGAAGTAACGGTCCCCGAATCTTCAAGTGTCCGGGATAGATTTTCCGGAGCCAATCCGCGATCTTCATACGCCTTGGAAAACATTTTTCCGGGGACAACGATCGCTAAATACTGATCCGAAGCAGTTACGTTTAGAGCGAGACAGCTTCCTACTGTGCTGGCAAAGAGTCCAAATGTGCTTTTTGCCATTGACAATAAAGACTTTGTAATTCGGGATAGTGCCCCTATGCCGTCCATTACGCCGCCAAATACCATGGCACAAACGATCAACCAGATAGTCCCTAGCATACCCGCCATTCCTTTAGCGGTGAATAAGTCATTTAAGGCCGGATTGTCTGTTGGTATAGCTGTGTTCACTGTAATCGACTTTAAGATGCCTTTATATCCGGATTCAAAAGTGAGTTCGTTCGTTCCGGTGATCCCGGCAACTACATCAGGCTGGAAAAATAGGGCAAAGACGCCACCCAACAAGGTTCCTATCAATAAGGCTACCAGAGGCGGGGTTTTCTTTATGATCATTAATATGACTGCTACAGGAACAAGGAATAACCAACCATTAATATTGAATGATTTATCTATTGATTCCAGGATAACTGCCGTATCAGCCTGCCCGGTTGTTTCCAGGTTTAACCCGATTATGATGAATACGATCAATGTAATAGTAATGGTAGGGATCGTTGTATAGGTCATATAGCGGATATGGCCAAATAGCTCGCCTCCGGCCATGGCAGGAGCGAGGTTTGTAGTATCGCTTAAAGGCGACATTTTATCTCCGAAATAAGCGCCGGAAAGAACTGCTCCGGCGGTCATACCGAGTGATATCCCGAGTGCGTCCCCGATACCGATCAACGCGATACCCACAGTCGCAGCCGTTGTCCAGCTACTTCCCGTAGCAATAGAGATAATGGCACAAATGACAACACATGCACCTAAGAATATTGTTGGATTTAAGATCTGTAGGCCATAATAGATCATCGCCGGTATAATACCACTTACTAACCAGGTCCCGGCTAGCGCACCTACCATAAGTAAGATCAATAAAGCGCCAGTAGTGGACCTGACATTTTCAGCCACTTCAGCGAGCATTTGCTTATAGGATACTTTATTAAAGAATCCTACAATGGCTGCAACCGCGCCTCCCAGTAGGAGTATGAATTGATTAGAACCACTAATGGCTTCATCCCCGAACACATACACATTGTAGGCCAGCATTCCCACAAGGGCGATCACGGGGATCAGGGCCTCCCAGATGTTCAGTTCTATGTTCTCAACGATATGTTCGTCAGCGCGAAGTTTCTTTAACTTGTCTTTGGCCATCGGTCAGTTATTAGCGGTTGGTAATATTAGCGTTTTTGACACGGTTGTGCAAACAGCTGCCTCAGGTCAGTTTCATCACCTCAAGTAAAAAAGAAAATAAGGAAATCTGAAAGCGAAGGATTAGCGGATTATCAGCTCCTTCTCAAGGATATCCAGTTCTACCATGCAACGTCTCATTTCCTGGTAGGTACGTTCGATATCATTGTCCAAACCGATGGAGAATCGGATGAGTCCGTTCGACAAACCCATTTCCACTTGTTCCTCTTCCGGAATTTCTGAAGAAGTAGAGGTGCCGGGCGCGCTAAAGAGTGTTTTATAGAATCCAAGGCTTACCGCCAGGTATCCCAGATTGCGATGTTGCATTAACTCCATCAGTGAATTGGCCTTGTCCAGTGAACCAATATCCAGGGTAAGGATCCCGCCATATCCGAATTCCACTTCCATTTGATCTGAAAATGTCTCATGTCCGGGGTGATCTGCCAAGCCCGGATACACTACTCGTAAGCCGTCTTCCTTAAATCGTTCTGCGAGGTAACCGGCATTAAGGCTGTGCTTTTTCATCCTGAGATGCAATGTGCGCATGTTTTTGAGAATTGAGGCGGCCCTTAAGCTGTCCAAGGTGCTTCCCAATAACATAGCCGCGCCGGAATTGACATCTTTTAGCGAAAGGCAAAATTCTTTTGTCCCACATACCGCACCGGCCACACAATCACTTGACCCATTTATAAACTTTGTCAGGCTGTGAATAACGATATGTGCGCCCAGCTTAAGGGGGTGAATAGACATGGGTGTAAAGGTGTTGTCTACCACCAATGGAATATTGTATTTATCGGCAAGTTCTGCCAATGCCGGTATATTGGCCACTTCGAGGAGTGGATTACTCACGGATTCGCAGTATAGAACTTTGGTTTTTGGTGTAATGGCTGATTCAACCGCTTCCAGATCTGTGATGTCTACGAAAGAGGTGCCGATATTAAATTTGGTAATGAACTTCTTGAATAGGGCATAGGTACCTCCATATATAGTACGGGCACTAACAATTTCATCCCCTGCAGAACACAATTGGAGCGCTACCGCAGAAATGGCGCCCATGCCGCTAGCGGTAACTATGGCCGTTTCCGAACCTTCCATGGCGGCTAAGGCTTCTCCGAGGTAGAGATTGGAAGGAGATGAATGCCGGCTGTAGAGATAGCATCCCTCTGTATTTCCCTCAAAGGTGTCAAACATTTGTTTGGCCGTAAGAAAGGTATAGGTGGAGGAATCTGAAATTGACGGATTTACGCCACCAAATTCTCCAAAATTGTGCAATTCAAGTATCCGGTCTGAAGCTTTCTTATCCATTAGATGTATTTTAATTCAAAATTATATAATACAAGAATTAAATACAATGAAAATCCATTATCATAGAAAAAACAAAAGAAAAAAGATAATAATATAGAAAATATTACAATATATCCTATATTTTTGTAGGATATAAAGAAAAAAAATCACTGCCATGTTCGATGAAACTGACAAAAAACTGCTTGATTTGCTCCAGGACGATAGCAAACAGACTACAAAAGCATTGTCTAATCATTTGGGACTGTCAACAACGGCCGTATACGAGCGTATCAAACGCTTAGAGAGAAACGGTATTATTCGCAAATACGTGGCCTTGCTGGACAAGGAAAAAATTGGTAGGAATTTCACGGCCTTTTGTCAAGTGAAGCTGACACAACATGTTAAGCCCTATGTACTCCAATTTGAAAAACAGGTCATGCAGTTACGGGAAGTAACAGAATGCCATCATATAAGTGGGGATCACGACTATCTCTTAAAGATCCACGTGAATGACATGAAAGAATTCAGGGAGTTTATTGTAGGGAAATTGACGGCATTGGATAATATCGGAAGCACTCAAAGTTCATTTGTCATCAACAAGGTAAAGTATACAACGGCTATCGATCTCAATACCAAAAATTAATGGTAATTTTGAGCCTCAATTTTAAGATTCATTTACTATGACCTCATATGATGTTGCCATCATCGGCTCTGGCCCCGGCGGTTACGTCGCCGCTATTCGTTGTGCCCAATTGGGGATGAAAACTGCGATCATTGAAAAATATTCCACCCTTGGCGGGACTTGCCTGAACGTAGGCTGTATTCCATCAAAAGCACTATTGGATTCGAGTCATCTTTACGAAGAGGCTGTATCCCATTTTGAAACCCATGGCATTGAGATTCCGGGAGAGGTGAAGGTGAATCTGAAAAAAATGATCGAGAGGAAACAGGCTGTTGTGGATCAAACCACCAAAGGCATTGAATTTTTGATGGATAAGAACAAGATCACTGTCTATGAAGGTTTAGGAAGCTTTGTCAATGCGAATCAGATCGAGATCAAAAAAGGAAAAGGTAAAGGCGAAGTCATTGAAGCTAAAAATATCATTATAGCCACGGGGTCTAAACCCTCAACTTTACCTTTTATAAAACTGGACAAGGAACGGGTTATTACATCTACTGAAGCGCTAAAACTAAAAGAGATCCCAAAGCACCTCATTATCATTGGCGGGGGAGTGATCGGACTTGAACTCGGCCAGGTATATAAAAGACTTGGCTCAGATGTTAGTGTGATCGAATTTATGGACCGGATCATTCCGGGTATGGATAGGGGACTTTCTAAGGAGCTCACCAAGGTCATGAAGAAACAAAAAGTGAAGTTCCACCTGTCCCACAAGGTTAAATCTGTTGAAAGTAAAGGGAAGGAAGTCATCATTCTGGCAGATAATGCCAAAGGAGAAGAGGTTTCCTTTACAGGTGATTATTGCCTGGTTTCTGTCGGGCGAAGGCCTTATACAGATGGTTTGAATGCCGAGGCAGCAGGCGTGAATATTGATGATCGAGGACAGGTTGAAGTCAACGAACACCTTCAGACTTCCCAGGGACATATATATGCCATAGGCGATGTTGTTCGAGGCGCAATGCTGGCCCATAAAGCAGAGGAAGAAGGCGTATTCGTTGCCGAGACGATCGCGGGTCAAAAACCACATATCAATTATAACCTGATCCCGGGCGTGGTCTATACCTGGCCTGAAGTTGCTGCCGTGGGTAAGACAGAAGATGAATTAAAAGAAGCGGGCATTGGGTATAAAGCAGGTCAGTTTCCTATGCGTGCCTTAGGCAGGTCACGAGCGAGTATGGATACAGATGGCTTTGTAAAGATCTTAGCCGATGCCCAAACAGATGAAGTGCTGGGAGTGCATATGATCGGGGCGCGTTGTGCCGATCTGATCACAGAAGCGGTAACGGCCATGGAATTCAGGGCTTCTGCTGAAGATATTGCCCGTATGAGCCATGCGCATCCTACCTATGCGGAGGCAGTCAAAGAGGCCGCTCTAGCCGCCACTGAGGACAGGCCGCTCCATATCTGAGCTAGCCACGGATCTTAGCAAATGGTTTTAGTAAGAATCGATAACCCATTCCTATAAAGCGGGTGATCAATTCGTAACCGGAAGTAACGGTTTTCCAGATTAAATTTCCAATTTTTTTAATCCAGTCTTTGATCAGGAATTGTTTTGAATCATACTTAAGTGCTGCTACAGAACATACTATCATAAAAATGAATGCTGCCGGAATAACTACAAACGGTGGTACAGCATTATGGAAGAAATGATAAAGGCCTAATCCTGTAAAACTTCCATAGAGTATAATAAAATGGATCACATAGATGGACAAAGTATTCTGGCCAATTGCGATTATAGTCCTATGTGTGAGCAGAGCCCTAAAGATCATAAAGACAGCAAATACTACGAATACATCACCCAATCGAATATAGAGGTAATTGTTGTTGGCTACACCATTAAAGGCTTCTACCCCTGTTATTTGGTAAAGAGAGGCAAACCAATCTGAGGAAAAATAGATAAGGATAAACCCGGCTATTGCAGCCAGGGGAATAGCCACCTTATAGAGGTTTTTATGAGATAAATACCGGTTAAAGAAAAACGACAAGAATCCGCCGAATGCCGTATATCCCAACCAGGGAATAATCGTAAAGACAGAGCCATTGGTTTTTGTAAAGTAATTGGCAAGCGCATCCGGTAGCATGGGATACGTAAATTCTATGTATACCGGTTCAAAAGTGAATAGCACTAAGGTTAGGGCAATCAGGGAGGCGGGAAAAACCCAGGATCTGGCCTTGATGCTCAAGAGATAAAGCCCGATTATGCTTAATATGCTCAGCCCGATACAATGTAATACATCTACCAGGTAGAATGAACTATAGATCTCACCCTTCAACAAGCCCAGCAAATTAAGTCGCAACAGGTAGCCTATAAAAACTAACTGTACTCCGCGTCTTATTCCTTTTTTTACTCTGGGATTAGTCCACCCCTTATAAGGCATACGGATCAGTAAATAGGTAAAGATGAACCCAGACATAGTGAAAAAGACGGGAGCTGTGATACCCCTGAAATAGAGCCATAGGTTAAAACCTGAATTGGTTGTATCCCGATATGCCGGATCTAAAAGGCCATCAATAAAATGCCCCTGTAACATCATCAGGATGGCCCATGCCCGCATGGCATCAATAAAAAATAATCGCTGTGCTTTTGTGACCTTCATTACACTATATACCTGAAATCCTTTTTTTCGGATGTTTCAGGGCGCAAAATTAACCAAAATATAATGAGGTATTAGTGATTTATGTATTTTCGCGGGACTTCTAAATTGAACAAGAATGGCAAAGATCATCGCATTGGCGGGAAGTAATTCTTCCACTTCAGTAAATTATCAATTAGTAAAGCATACTGTCGGACTCATTGAAGGGCATGAGATCCAGTTGCTCAATATGGCTAATTTCCCTTTTCCCATGTTCAGCATTGATCTGGAGAAAAAAAAAGGCTATAGCAACTCCCTCAATGAATTACGGGACGATATCCGGAATGCCAACGGACTTGTGCTCTCTGTGAATGAGCACAATGGCAATCCTTCCGCTTACTTTAAAAATGTGCTGGACTGGCTATCGCGTATAGACCTATCCTTCTTAGCCGAAACCAAGATCCTGCTAATGTCTGCAAGTCCCGGGAAACGTGGCGGGATAGGCGCTTTAGGCGTTGTTGAAAAGATGCTTCCCAGATTTGGAGGGGAGATAATAGCTACGTTCTCCCTGCCGGCATTTTTCGATGCGTTTGAGGCTGGTAAGGGGATCAAAGAGGCAGAACTGGCAGAAGCCCATAAAAGTGCAGTGGATGCCTTCCTCAGTCAGCTGGACTAATTCCGTCTTAGTAATCTTAGCTACCTTTGAAGGGTGTTATCAGCCTTTATTACACATATTGAAAATTCCTTCCCAGAGTTAAAGGAAGCTGGCTTTCTTCTTGCTTGCAGTGGCGGGCTGGATAGTGCGGTATTAGCGCATTTATGCCATAAAGCCGGATTGTCTTTTGCCCTGGCACATGTTAATTATCAGCTCAGGGGCGACGAATCGGATGCAGATGCCCAATTTTCGGCCTCCCTGGCCCAGGAAATGGGCGTACAATATTACACTACATCTTTTGATACAACTGCCTTAAAGAGCAGGGAAAAGGGTTCGCTACAGGAAATAGCAAGAGAGTTGCGTTATAATTGGTTCAAGGAACTGCTGAAGAAGGAAGATTATGACTTTATGGTCACTGCCCACCACAAGGACGATAATATGGAAACTTTTCTTATTCACATTTTACGGGGTACAGGGCTGAACGGGCTCACAGGGATCCCTTCTAAACGCGATAAGATCAGGCGGCCCCTATTAGCTTTTAGCAGGGAGGAGATCCATGCCTTTGCAACTGAAAATAAACTGGTTTGGAGGGAAGACAGTTCGAATGAATCAGACGACTATTTACGCAACAAAGTTCGACATTCCCTGGTACCTGTTTTTAAGGAAATAAACCCGGAGATTTTGTCGGCCTTTGAAACCACTCAGAGACATTTGTTAAATTCAAGTATTTTGGTAGATAAAGTTATACAAACTACTAAAAAACAATTATTTACAAATCAAAATAAAAGAATTATAATCGATTTAGCTAAGCTGAGATCATTTGACACTCCAACTGCTTATCTATATCCTTTGCTGAACCCTTATGGCTTCAAAGATTGGTTGGCTATCGAAGATATGTTGGAAGCGGAAAGCGGGCGAAAAGTGTACTCCCCAACACATGTTCTTTTGAAAGACAGAAATACATGGATCCTGGAGGAAATCACTCCCCAGATAGAGGGTGAAAAAACTGAAGATGAAATTGACGATTCCTTTGGTGGGATGCTGGAAATCGAGGAAGTAGCTACTTTTGATAAGGGGGATTCAGATACACTATATATTGATAAAGAATCGTTAAACCATAGACTAAGCGTAAGGAATTGGCAAAAAGGGGACTATTTTTACCCGTTAGGAATGGAAGGGAAGCGAAAGAAACTCTCCAAATTCTATAAGGATATCAAGCTTGATGTTCTAAAGAAACCCCGACAAATGCTGCTTTGCGATGGAGATGAGATCGTATGGGTGATCGGGCAACGAGCAGATGAACGATTCAAAGTGACAGACAAGACAAAAAGGATTTTACGGATCAAAGTGATCAAATGAAGCTACGACTAACATTGCTATTTTGCTTTCTAGCTGTATTTCTACAGGCACAGACTGAAGATGAGCCGGTATTGTGGTCACAATCTGTCAATGCCTTGTCAGAAACAGAGTATGAGCTAGTCCTAAGCGGGAAGATCCTTGAAGGTTGGCATGTATACTCCCAGTTTACTGATGAAGGAGGCTCCTTGCCCAGTGAATTTACGTATATAAAGGCTGGGAAAGCCTATGAACTTATAGGAAAGACCTCAGAGAGTGCAACACAAACAGCATACAGCGACATTTTTGATGTAGATGAGACCTTTTTTAAGAAAGAGGCCATATTCCGTCAAAAGATCAAACTGATCGACCCGTCAGTCAGCATAATTGAAGTAGAATTATTCTACCAGGTATGCAAAGAAGTCTGTATCCCTGTTGAGGATAGTTTCACTTTTTATCTAAAAGGGCAGGCAGCAGTACCCCCGGTAAGCGCCAACGTGGATGCACGTAGTATGGCACTTAGCGAAGCCTTACGGTTAGATCTGAAGAATAAGGATCTACTGAATAAAACCCTGGCGGGCGATGTCAAGAAAACAAATTCCATTTGGACAATATTCGGACTCGGGTTTTTAGGCGGACTCATAGCCTTGCTTACACCTTGTGTCTTTCCGATGATCCCTCTTACAGTTTCCTTCTTTACCAAACAATCCCAAAAAACAAAGGGAACATTTAACGCCTTGCTCTATGCTTTCTTTATCATTTTGATCTATGGCCTTTTGAGCTTGCCATTTCATCTCTTTGATTCAGTAGACTCGCAAATTTTAAATACGATAGCTACCAATATTTGGGTGAACCTGGCCTTCTTTCTCATTTTTGTCTTTTTTGCATTTTCCTTTTTTGGGTATTATGAACTTACCTTACCCAGTTCCTGGTCTACGAAGATGGATAAGGCCTCTTCGCAGGCTGGAGGTGTTTTAGGAATATTCTTTATGGCCGTTACCCTGGCCATTGTATCCTTTTCCTGTACAGGGCCCATTTTGGGCGGACTATTAGGTTCTACAACCCTCGCAGTAGGCGATGTGGCCAATAACCTCAGCATGGGAATGCTTGGCTTTGGAGCAGCCTTAGCACTGCCCTTCGGATTATTTGCGTTATTCCCAAGCTGGCTAAACACTTTACCAAGATCGGGGGGCTGGATGAACACTGTCAAAGTAGTACTAGGCTTTCTGGAATTGGCACTGGCGTTTAAATTCTTATCTAATGCCGATCTGGTAGGGAATTGGGGTATTTTAAAACGTGAGATCTTCCTGGGTATATGGATCCTTTTATTTATCCTGACAGCCCTCTATCTCTTTGGTTTTATTCGCTTTCCGCATGAACCCAAGGGAGAAAAAATAAGCATTACCCGAAAGATCGTCGGGATATTGTCAGTTTTATTTGTGGCCTACCTGTCGTTGGGCTTGGCAAATCAAACCAGTTTAAAGGCATTAAGCGGCTTTCCACCGCCGGATTTTTATACGCTCTCATCTCAGTCAACTGATTGCCCTTTGGGTATAGAATGTTATAAAAACTTTGAGGAAGGCCTTGCCGTGGCCAGGGCGAACAACAAACCTATCCTCTTGGATTTTACAGGTTGGGCCTGTGTGAACTGCCGTAAGATGGAAGAGAATGTTTGGAGTGAATCAGATATCTATCCGATGTTGAATGAAGATATCGTATTGATCTCACTTTATATTGACGACCGAAAACCACTTCCGGATAAGGAACAGTTTAAATTTCAGTATAGTTCCGGGAAAATAAAGAATATCAACACCATAGGGGAGAAGTGGGGTACCTTCCAGACCCTGAACTTTGGATCAATCTCCCAACCCTATTATGTCTTATTAAGTCCGGACCTGGAAGTATTGAAACCTGCCATACAAAATACAGATGCAGATACCTACCGCGAATGGCTAAGTTCTGGGATTCAAAACTTTGAAGAATCCAGAACACTGCAGGCCCATACCGGTTCTTAAATCCAGAGTTAAGATTCTTTTTTTTATCCTGATTTAAGTTCTATTTTTAGACAAAAATCAGACTTGAAACGACGAAACAAAATCCTACTCATTATCCTGGGCATTGTATTGATCCTTGTCATCGGGATACTTCTATTCAGACAAAGCCTGAAACCCACTTATAAGGGAGAAATTGAATTACCCACACTTGAAAGTGAAGTGAGCGTCTATTACGACACATATGGTATCCCCCATATTTATGCTGCTTCAAAAAGAGAGGCCTTTACGGCCCTGGGATATGTTCATGCCCAAGACCGACTCTGGCAAATGGAGCTGCTCAGACGGGTGGCGCGAGGGGGCTTGTCCGAGGTTTTTGGACCTGATCTAATCCCGACTGATAAATTTTTCCTTTCTCTTGGCATCGATGATGCAAGCAGGCGCACCTTGGATGATATAGACAGACGGGATACCACTTTTGTGCTTGCACAGGCCTATTTGGATGGGATCAATGAATTTTTGGACGAGGGTCCGACCCCTGTTGAATTTATGCTTACCGGTCTTGAAAAAGAACCCTTCACCATGCGGGACATCTATAACAGTGTGGGCTATATGGCTTTTACTTTCGCGCAAGCCCATAAGACTGATCCGTTTTTGACCGAAATAAAAAATACGCTGGGTCCTGCCTATCTGGAGGATCTGCAAATTGATGTGGATCCGGAAACAGAATTCATTCAAAATTATAATGGCACTTCTGCCTTGTCTATTGAAGAGAATATATTGGGGCATGTTAGTAAAGCCCTGGACAAATTACCATTACCACAATTTGAAGGGAGTAATAGCTGGGTGATCGCACCCCAGAAAACAAAATCTGGTAAAGTACTTTTTGCTAATGATCCGCATATTGGATTTGCCCAACCTTCTGTCTGGTATGAGGCACATGTGAATGCTCCCGGATACGAGAAATATGGATATTACCTTGGAGGGATACCCTTTCCCATGTTGGCACATGATCGAAGGATGGCCTATGGTATGACCATGTTTGAGAACGACGATGTAGATTTCTACAAGGAATCACAGAATCCCAGGGATACAAATGAATACAGGACAGCTGCGGGATGGCAGGAATATGAATGGGTGACCAAACGCATTGAGGTAAAAGGAGAAGATCCTGTGGAATTCCGATATAAACAAACACAGCATGGTCCGGTAATTAATGACGTAATTGACCAGGTGAGGGGCGATGACCCCATTAGCATGGCATGGATCTATACCCAGGAAGAGAATGGCTTGTTGCAATCCCTGCATGGGATCAGTGAAGCTACAAGCCTGGAATCGTTTCGTAAGCATCTGCCTGGTATCCACGCCCCCGGTTTGAATATAATGTACGGGGATGCAGAAGGAAATGTGGCATGGTGGGCAGTCGGCAAACTATATACCATGCCGGGGGGAACGCAGACAAAACTTATCCTGGACGGGGCCTCCGGCGAACAGGAAAAAGAAGGCTTTTTAGAATTTGATGAAAATCCACAGGCTGTTAATCCACCCTGGAATTACGTCTATTCAGCCAATAACCAGCCGGCAGAGATCGCAGGGATACAATACCCGGGATATTATCTACCGGAAAACAGGGCAAAGCGCATCGTAGATCTGCTGGAATCAAAAGACGATTGGGACAGAGATGCTGTTGGAGAAATGATCACGGATGTGACATCACCTGTCAACCCGGATGTTGTAACTAATCTTTCCAAATGGGTATTGGTACCAGACCTAAATAATGAAGAGATCCAATTGCTGGATCATTTGAGTACTTGGGATGGCACGTATGACCTGGACAGCTACGAAGCCTCAATTTATCATCGCTGGATCTATAATTACCTCCGGAATACCTTTGAAGATGAGATGGGGACTGAACTTTTTGGCCATTTCCTGAATACGCATTTGCATAAGAGGGTCATAGCGCCACTCTCTGAAAAAGCCAGTTCGGTATGGTTCGATAATATTCAAACTCCGGATGTCATTGAAACACAGAACGAGATCGTTCACCAGGCTTTCAAAGAAGCGATGGAATCGCTCGAGGAGGATCTTGGAGGAAAAATGGAAAACTGGACATGGGATAAGTTACATACCCTCGAGCACAAACACCCGATAGGAGAGATTGCCTCTTTTCGCTCCTTTTTTAATGTAGGTCCCTTTCCAATAAACGGCACCAGGGAAGTAATTAATAATATGGCTTTCACGTATTCCTCGGATGGGTATTATCCCGTCACTTCCGGACCTTCGACACGACGCGTTATTGATTTCTCCGATATCGAGAATAGTATGAGTATACTCCCTACCGGACAATCCGGAAATCCCTTCAGTCGGCATTATCGCGACCAGGCGAAAATGTACAATGCCGGTGAGTTTCGGAAAATGCTTTTAAATGAAACAGAGATCAAAGAGAACAAAAAATCCCTGCTCATTTTTACGCCAGAGGATTAAAGTGTCGCCCCGATTTTTGAATTACTCATAGGGCTGCCGTTTCGCTTTACTTCCTTTGGCGAGCCCATATCCCTCCGTTATGAGATTGAGGTTTCATCTCAAGATTCGTAGTTCACCTATTTAATTACAAGAATCCACGCTGCAAGTCTTTTGCCTGATTGCCCTGTATACTTGTTGCATTGATCCCAAAAGAAGGAGAGATGCTCACAAAGGTGTATGGCAGCGCAGTGTTTGGCGTGGAAGCCACTACCATTACGGTTGAAGTGAATATAGACATAGGCATTGGCTACCACCTGGTGGGCTTACCCGATAATGCCATTAAGGAAAGCAATTATCGAATTGCTGCGGCTTTGTTGAACAATGGCTATAAGATCCCGGGCAAAAAGATCACTATCAATATGGCACCGGCCGATCTGAGGAAAGAAGGATCAGCCTATGACCTTACCCTGGCCATGGGTATACTGATCGCTTCCGGACAAATTGATGCCGGGTCAATTTCCGACTACCTGATCATGGGGGAACTTTCCCTGGATGGCGAAGTGCAGCCCATAAGAGGGGCATTACCCATTGCAATAAAAGCCAAGGAAGAAGGATTTTATGGGTTTATACTTCCTGCTGAAAATGCCAAAGAAGCCGCCATTGTGGAAGGAATTGATGTGTTTGGCGTGCAAACCATCGATGAGGTGATCCGGTTTTTTAATGAAGGTGATGCCTTAATCCCAACACAAGTTGATCTGGAAGCTGAATTTTTTAAGCAACTGGAATTCCCGGAATTTGATTTTTCGGATGTCAG
>CAMYJF010000034.1 GCA_947258555.1 uncultured Eudoraea sp.
GCAGATCTATTTCCTGAACAGCCGATACCGTCAAATTTTAAACATACGTGAAAGCGGTAAAGATGTGATCCAGGACCGGACTATATACGAGGATGCTCACATATTTGCGCCTAACCTTCATGCCATGGGCTTGATGACAAACCGGGATTTTCAGAATTATTCCAGCCTGTTTGAACTAATGGAAAGCCTGGTGATGCCTCCGGATCTGATGATCTACCTCCGCAGTACTATCCCAAACCTGGTAAACCAGATACACACGCGAGGGCGGGATTATGAGAATTCTATTTCTATTGATTATTTGAGTCGACTTAACGAACGTTATGAGGCGTGGATAGAAAGTTATGAAAAAGGGAAGCTCTTGATCATTGATGTAGATAACCTAAACTTTGTAGATGACCCGGAACATTTAGGTGAGGTCATCACAAAAATAGACGGTGAGATCCACGGATTGTTTTAGCCCTGAATTGATCCCATAAAAAAAGCCCCAAACCAGGTTTGAGGCTTTCGTATTCTATCCCCGGGATCTTATTGTTCCTCGACTACTTTTTCAACTTTCTTGACGATCTTAGCCTTGATATCTTTGCCTTCGGCTTTGTTCATCTCTTCGATCTGCTTCAAGACCTCATCCTCAGTACCTTCGATCACTTTCTTGGTGACTACCTTTTTGCCATCTTTCATCATAGTCGTGGTTACCGTAGCTTTTACCGAACCATCTTCATTGGCTTCCATATCTACCTGAACCTCTTTTTTGGCTTCGTGTCCTTCATGCATAACACCCATTTCTTCCGCTTCGCTCTGGATCTTTTCGATCTCAGCCTTTACTTCCTCTTCTGTGCCTTTGATAACTTTCTCTGACGTATTTTCCTCCCCATCTTCCATGGTAGTAGTGGTAATGGTTGCCGTAGCCATACCATCATCCCCTTTTTCCATTTGTACGCGAACCTCTTTCTTAGCTTCCTCTACCATTCTTTCGCCTGCATACGTACTGGTAGCTTCCGAAGACATGGCAATACTTGGAGCAATAACAAGGGCTACAACAGACATTAACTTTAATAAAATATTTAAGGAAGGCCCTGATGTGTCCTTGAAAGGATCTCCAACTGTATCACCAACGACAGCAGCTTTATGAGCATCTGTTCCTTTACGGCCATCGGCTTCAATCATTTTCTTGGCATTATCCCAGGCACCTCCAGCGTTAGACTGGAAAATAGCCATAAGCACACCTGCTGTAGTTACTCCGGCCAACAGGCCTCCTAACATTTCTGCGCCTCCAATAAAGCCAACAGCAACAGGAACAGCTAGTGCCAACAGTCCTGGCAGGACCATTTCTTTAATGGAAGCTTTAGTTGAGATCTCCACACATTTTTCATATTCTGCATATCCATCCGCTTCATCAAATATTTTTCTATCAGCATCAGAAGCTTTAGACATATCAGAGTCGTACTTACGCATGACTTCCAATGCCGCCTTAAGTTGAGGAATATCTTTAAATTGACGGCGTACTTCTTCGATCATCGCCATGGCAGCTCTACCAACAGCATTCATAGACAAGGCTGAAAAAACAAAAGGTAACATACCTCCAACTAACAAACCAGCCATGATATCAGGCCGTGAAACGTCTATTGAGGTTACATTCGCTACTTTCATAAATGCCGAAAACAAGGCCAGTGCCGTTAAAGCGGCAGAAGCGATCGCAAATCCTTTTCCAATAGCTGCAGTAGTATTCCCAACGGCATCCAGTTTATCCGTGCGCTCACGTACTTCTCCTGGCAATTCAGCCATTTCAGCAATTCCTCCGGCATTATCAGAAATAGGTCCGTAAGCATCTACCGCCAACTGAATACCTGTATTGGCAAGCATCCCAACTGCTGCAATTGCTATACCGTATAATCCGGCGAAATGGTGAGAAACCAATATCGCTATGGCGATCAATAAGATGGGTACTGCTGTAGACATCATCCCGACTCCTAGGCCCGCAATTATATTTGTGGCTGCTCCGGTTTCTGATTGCCGTACAATGGCATTCACCGGTTTTGTTCCGGTACCTGTATAATATTCTGTGATCTTTCCAACTCCCAAACCGGCCAACAAACCTGCAATAGTAGCCATGAAAACTCCCCAGGAACCGAAGGGTAAACCATCAATGGATTCCGGGATCATTGCATTGATTATAAAATAAGAAGCTACGACCATTAAGCCCGCAGATCCAAACTCACCAATGTTTAGTGCCTTATGTGGCGAACCTCCATCTTTTACCCTTACAAAAAAGGTTCCGATGATAGACATAACAATTCCGACAGCTGCCAATACCAAGGGCAAATAAACTGCTCCAAGTCCTTCAAAATCGGGAGTAAAAATATAGGCTCCCAATACCATGGTTCCTATTATAGATCCTACATAAGATTCAAATAGATCGGCTCCCATACCGGCTACATCCCCTACATTATCACCTACATTATCTGCAATAGTTGCAGGATTCAAGGGGTGGTCTTCCGGGATACCAGCTTCTACTTTTCCTACCAGGTCGGCTCCCACATCGGCAGCTTTTGTATAGATCCCTCCACCTACACGGGCAAAAAGGGCAATTGATGAAGCTCCTAAAGAAAATCCGGACAATACATTCAATACCATAGAAAGGTTATCAGCACCTGGCCATATACCCTGGTAGATCATAAATAAGCCACTCAAGCCTAATACTCCTAATCCTACAACTCCTAATCCCATTACGGAACCCCCGGCAAATGCCACTTCCAGGGCTTTCCCTAGAGAAGTACGTGCCGCCTGTGTGGTTCTGACATTGGCTTTTGTAGCAACGCGCATGCCTATAAAACCTGCTAATCCGGAACATAAAGCACCCACAATAAAAGAAAGGGCTACCATTCCATTGGACCCTTCCTCACTATTCCCCTTAAAATAAAGGAGTACAGCCACTGCTGCAACAAAAACTACTAATATTTTATATTCTGCCTTTAAGAAAGACATGGCACCGTCCGCAATATGCTTTGCGATTTTTGCCATTTTTTCATTACCTACCTCTTGTTTTGAGACCCAATTATTTTTTAATATCACAAACAACAAGGCCAAAACGCCAAATGCAGGTAGAAACTGTACGATAAATTCCATATTGATTAGTTAGTTATAGTATTAAAACGGCTGCAAAAGTAGTAAAACACATCCGAAATTAAAAGGAGTGTCTAAGTCGATTTGCCTTAAAAATCAGGTGCTAAAAATGAAAGCCAAAGGTTCCGGTAACCCTGAATTTGCTTGCATCGGGGTTGTCCAGGTAGTTGCCCCGCCAGTTAAAGTCGAGTCGGAAGATCTTAAAAATGTTGCCCACACCAACAGAATACTCCCAATAGATCTTATCGGTTGGGGCTATTAAGGGAATATTGGTCGGGGCGCTCAGGGCGATGTTTTCATCAGAGAGATTTCCCCAGGCTCCACGTAAACCAACGATCTCCCTCAGGTTGAGTTTTCGCAAAACCGGCAGTCTGGAAAAGATCCTCCCATTAAAATTATGCTCTAAGTGGAGGGCTGCATATTCATCGGTTACGAATTCGTAGAAATTCAGGTTTGGGAAAGTAGTATAGATAGTAAATAAGGTCTGATTCCCGGGGATCACATTCAGTAGTCCCAAAGGTACTTCCCCAAAGATCTTGCCCAGTTCTACGGTTGTCCACAAGCGACCAAAGCCTCCTAGTTGCCACGGCTGCGTATAGGAGAATTGCAGTTTCTGGTAATTGAAATCGCTATCGAGGAATCCATCAAGGCCTGCTGTGTAGTTTAAGAGTAGGGTGCTATAGGTATCATTGATGATCCGTGGCTCTACACCATAGCCAATAGTGCGTTTGCCAGGGGTGTAAATGAGACTGGTTTGTAGTTCGAATTGCTGTATTTTCGAGGAGATACCTGTAGGCGATCCCGGATCAATATAGTCCAGGTTAAATGCTTCTGGTAATGCAGAACGCAAGGTTTTAAAGGTGCCCCCAAAACGCATCTTAAAGTTGGTCACAGGCTCTACTTCCAGGGCCAGCGTGCTCAGATTAATGTTAGACAGCCTGTCATTAGCCCCCACTGTAAGCACGGATCCGGAGGCCACACTCCTTCCTAAAACATCGGTCGTAGAATTCAGGGTAAGGCCCAGCTGTTCTATATCCCTCCTGTTGCCTCCAGTGAGGGTAAGCCTGCTTTTTCGATCCAATAAAAACTTGGCCGAGAAACCGTGTTTCACCTTTTTGTCATTAAAGCCATAGGCCATATAGCCCTGGAGTCGCCAGAGGTCATTCTGCCCAAAATAGGTGCGCGCTCCACCCCGGATACGTACACCTTCCGCTTCGTTATAGCCAAAGACGCTATAAATATCCCCTATGTCCAGGTTCCATTTATCGATCTCCACATAGCCTGAGCCCAGAATACTGATCAAATTGTAATACGTACGGAATTTAGGAACGGTCACCAGGGTGTCGATAAGGGCATAAATGCCCTGTTCATCTTCGTTAAGCCCTTCCAGCCTGTTGGATTCCCAAAAGGTATCTTCGCGATTGAAGACGGCCGGACTATAGGGGTCTGTTTTGGTATTGTAGAATTCCTCGCTGCGTGTCGTGCTAAAATCGTGATTCCCGTAGACTGTGGTCCGTTTACCATATACCCCCTTGGATTCCTCCTTCTTGGTCAGGCTGAAATCACTCAGCATATAATCCCTTTTCAGCAGGAATACAGAGTCATTGACTACATCAAACTCCTGCTCAATATAAATGTCTTTTACCCAGTTTATGTTGGCGCTTTTAGTGACTTCCAGGTTGATCTTTTTTACGGCATAGGTGCTGTCATTCACCCAGAAGTCGCCCTTAAAGGTAAGTTCGCTCTTTCGGCGCGGGTAGTAGATAATGTGATAGCAGTATTTATTGTCTATATAGGCACTATCCGAAAGCACATAATTATATACATCCACGCCCGTGGTAGAGAGCGGACTCGTAAAACTCTTGTCGAAGAATTTTAGGTAGTTGTCATAGATGTCATAATCTGCATACAGATCTTCCACAAAGCCGATGATGGCCTGGTTCTGGTTAAAGCCGGAGTTTTTATTCCCCAGCACATCTTCCTTCTCCAGTTGTAACTCATTGCTGCCATAGACCTTGGACGATGTTTCATTCAGGAAAATGGGTAAATAGGTTTTTCCTGTGATGCGCGATGTATCCAGATCCTGGAAGACAAACTCCATCCCCTTGAACATCTTGCTTTTCATCAAAGCACTGTCTATGGAATTCAGGTCGAACTGGATCTTCTCATACTTATCGTACTGATACTGCTTGTAGGTTTTTAGGCCATTAAACTTTTTCCGGGCCCATATTTTTTTCAGGATATCGATGGCCGGGTTATTTTTTTTGGGTTGCTTCCCTACGTAGACAACTACCTCATCTAATTGCTCACCCTGGGTGAGCATGACTTCCATGTCATAGGTGACCTTCTTATCCAACTCAATTTCCGCCTTTTGGTAGCCGATAAAAGAGACGACAAGCAGGGCATGTGTTTCTTCAGATTCCAGGTAGAAGCGCCCATCTTCGTTGGTAATAGTGCCTTCGGTCGTATTCTTAAAAAACACATTGGCAAAGGCCACCGGATCCTGGTTATCGTCTATGACAATACCGCTTACCTTGGTCTGAGACCAGGTAAAACAGGAAAACAGCAAAATAAGGAGGAAAAGGATCTTTCTCATATCCGGATCGTAAGGTGCCGTAAAGGTCTTTCGCTTGGGGTTAGGTAAAGATAGTCCGAATAGAATATTTTATAAGGGAATTAGGTCCCTGTTCGTAAACGAAGGTAGGTATCGCTTCTGGAAGCTGTTACTGATATAACACTTTTTTAACGGCCTTAACTACGTCCTCAGAATTAGGTAACCATTCTTGTAAAAGTACCGGGGAGAAAGGTGCCGGGGTGTCTGCGGTGTTGATCTTGACAACCGGGGCATCTAAATGATCAAAAACCTTGTCCTGTACCTGATAAGTGATCTCTGTAGCTACATTTCCGAAAGGCCAGGCCTCTTCCAGGATGACTAATCTGTTTGTTTTTTTGACCGATTCAAAAATAGTTTCATAATCTAATGGCCGAACGGTTCGGATATCGATGATCTCACAATCAATACCTTCTTCTTCCAACTTGTCCGCCGCTTTAAAAGCCTCTTTAAGGATCTTGCCAAAAGAAACGATGGTGACATCTTTTCCTTCACGTTTTACGTCGGCTACGCCTAATGGAAGTGTATATTCTTCCTCTGGTACTTCCCATTTATCGCCATACATCTGCTCAGATTCCATAAAGATCACCGGATCGTCATCTCTAATAGCAGATTTTAGCAAGCCTTTGGCATCATAAGGATTAGATGGAACCACGACTTTAAGGCCTGGACAATTGGCAAACCAGCTCTCAAAAGCCTGGGAATGAGTAGCGGCCAGCTGCCCTGCGGAACCTGTTGGCCCTCTGAATACGATCGGGATATTAAATTGCCCACCAGACATTTGTCGCATTTTTGCTGCATTGTTTATGATCTGATCGATGCCTACCAAGGCGAAGTTAAAGGTCATGAATTCAATGATAGGCCTGTTCCCTATCATGGCCGATCCTACACCTATCCCTGCAAATCCCAGTTCGGAGATCGGCGTATCTACAACCCGTTCCGGGCCAAATTCATCGAGCATGCCCTTAGAGGCTTTATAGGCTCCGTTGTATTCAGCTACCTCCTCGCCCATTAAATAGATGCTCTCATCTTTTCGCATCTCTTCAGACATGGCTTCGGCTATGGCTTGACGGAATTGGATCGTTCTCATAATGCAGTTGGCGTCTTTTGTTATCCAAATGTAAGGCGAACAAAAATAGGAAAATTTGCCCCAAATGCTAATTCTATTCCCTGTATTATTTCATCTATTTTATGTCAGATTCAGGTAATAAAATGGGTATTTTTTGTTAATTTGTACCGTTTAAGGGATTTCTGCCGAACAGCACATCCCTTTTTATTTAAAGGGCCGTATCCGGCCATTTGTTTTTATGAGTTTAGTCCGTCTGAAAATAAAAGGTATTTCCTATAGCCAGACCCAGAATGGCGCCTATGCCCTGATCTTGAATGAAGTTGAAGGGGATAGGAAGCTGCCTATAGTGATCGGCGCTTTTGAAGCCCAGAGCATTGCTATTGCCTTAGAAAAAGAGATAAAGCCACCGAGGCCTTTAACTCATGATCTTTTTAAGAATTTTTCCGACCGCTACCAGATAGTCGTGAAGCAAGTGATCATTCACAAATTGGTAGATGGGGTTTTCTATAGCAGCATTATTAGCGAGCGGGACGGTGTGGAAGAGATCATCGATGCAAGAACAAGCGATGCCATAGCCCTGGCCCTGAGATTTGATGCACCTATCTTTACCTATAAAACGATTTTGGACAAGGCGGGAATCTTTTTGAAATTCTCATCGAAAGAACAGGATAAAGAAGAAGGAGACGATAGTATTGTGGTTGATGAGATCTTACAGGAAGGCGAAACCGTAGAGATCGATCCCGGTAGTCCAGCCCCTTACAAAGAACTTAGCATGGAGGAATTGCGCAAGGAATTAGAGAGTGCCGTGGCCAATGAGGATTACGAAAAGGCCGCCAAGTTGCGTGACGAAATATCCAAACGCAAATAAGCCACCCATGCCGCGACAAAATTGGATCACCCTCCTCCTGCTTTTTAGCCTATTTGTCTTACAGGCCCAGAACCAAACCTTAGCAGACAGTTTACAAACTACCGTAGAGACTACTACTATCAATGACCTCTCTGCGCCGGTTGCTGATATTATTCCTAATCAGGGTTTTTCTATCAATACCCTCTGGCGCGGTATGTTGGGGATGGCTGTCCTCATCTTTATCGCCTGGCTTTTTAGTTCAAATAGACGTGCCATCAATTGGCGTACGGTAGGAATAGGTCTGGGCTTGCAATTACTGATCGCTGTAGGTGTCTTACAAGTTCCTTTTATTAAAGTGGGCTTTGAAGCCGTAGGACAAATATTTGTTAGCATATTGGATTTTACCCGGGCAGGGAGTCAGTTCTTATTTGAAGGCCTGGTCTCCGATATGGATTCTTTTGGTTACATCTTTGCCTTCCAGGTCTTGCCAACGATCGTGTTTTTCTCGGCGCTGACCTCTGTACTTTTCTACATGGGTTTAATCCAGAAAGTAGTAAAAGCCCTGGCTTGGTTGCTCTCTAAAACCCTGGGGATCTCCGGGGCTGAAAGTTTGAGCGTGGCCGGGAACATCTTTTTGGGACAAACCGAATCGCCTTTATTGATAAAAGCTTATTTAGAAAAAATGAACCGTTCCGAGATCCTCCTGGTGATGATTGGCGGGATGGCTACGGTTGCTGGTGCCGTACTGGCCGCCTATATCGGCTTTTTAGGCGGGGATGATCCGGCCTTGCGACTCCAGTTTGCCAAGCACTTATTAGCTGCCTCTGTCATGGCCGCTCCCGGAGCCATTGTCGTTTCCAAAATGTTATACCCGCAGACCGAAGAAGTGAATACGGATGTTCATGTCTCCTCAGAAAAGATCGGGGCAAACTTCTTAGATGCCATTGCCAACGGTACAACAGAAGGACTGAAGCTGGCCGTGAATGTAGGGGCCATGTTATTGGTCTTTATCGCCTTTATCGCTATGATCAATGGGATTTTAGGATGGATAGGCGACTTCACTTCGTTGAATGATTGGATCGCCGCAAATTCCGTCTATGATAAATTTTCCCTGGAAGCAATTCTTGGGGTGGTATTTGCACCGCTTATGTGGCTGATAGGCGTGCAGAAAGAAGACATTATGTTGATGGGACAGTTGCTGGGTATAAAACTGGCAGCCAGTGAATTTGTAGGCTATATACAACTGGCCGGGCTGAAAGATGTGGCCAATGCCGGACATTTGACCTATAACAAATCGGTTATCATGGCTACCTATATGCTTTGTGGTTTTGCCAATTTTGCCTCCATCGGTATACAGATCGGGGGCATTGGTTCCCTGGCACCGGGACAACGTAAAGTCTTGTCGGAATTTGGCATGAAAGCCGTATTGGGAGGCACACTTGCTTCTTTATTAGGCGCAACCATCGCCGGGATGATCCTTGGATAGGCTTCGTTGATAAATTCTGAAAACTGCCCTTTCGCACCATCGAATACTTTCTTTAATTTTACACCCCAGTATGAAACAGTATCACGATCTTTTAAAACATACCTTAGAACAGGGAGTTGAAAAAGCAGACCGCACCGGAACGGGGACGGTCAGTATTTTTGGTTACCAGATGCGGTTTAACCTCCAGGAGGGCTTTCCTATGGTCACGACCAAGAAAGTGCATTTGAAATCGATCATTTATGAACTCCTGTGGTTTTTAAATGGCGATACGAATGTGAAATACCTGCAGGAGAACGGAGTGCGGATCTGGAATGAATGGGCTGATGAAAAGGGCGATCTGGGTCCGGTATATGGGGCTCAATGGCGCAACTGGAACGGGGATGGCATCGATCAGATCAAAAACCTCATCCATACGATCAAGACCAATCCTGATAGCCGGCGTATGATGGTGTCTGCATGGAATCCAAGCGTTTTGCCGGACACGAGCAAGTCTTTTGCCGACAATGTCGCTAAAGGCAAAGCCGCCTTACCTCCTTGTCATGCCTTTTTCCAATTCTATGTGTCTGATGGGAAACTATCTTGTCAGTTATACCAACGAAGTGCCGATATCTTTTTAGGTGTCCCTTTTAACATTGCTTCCTATGCCCTCTTTACCTTGATGGTCGCCCAGGTTACAGGTTATGAGCCAGGGGAGTTTATCCACACCTTTGGGGATGCACATATTTACAACAACCACCGGGAGCAAATAGACCTGCAATTAAGCAGGGAGCTGAGGCCGTTACCTAAAATGGTCCTGAACCCTGAGGTGAAGAATATTTTTGAATTCTCGTTTGAAGACTTTACCTTGTTCGACTACGACCCCCACCCACATATCAAAGGGGCGGTGGCCGTATAGTGAAAATAGCTTCATAGTTCCCTAAAAACCAGAAGTTTAGAATTATTACCCGGGAGTTTTGAACTGTTTTTGCTGAGAACAACTAGCAATGAAAACCCGAAAAAACCCCACCAATCATGTTAATTCAATTCATCATTGGCTTGATGGCATTAGCTATGCCGTCTGCCACCCCCGTCTCATGTGAATGTCCACAAACACCCGTAAAAGAAGATCTGAGCGAGTCTGAATGGGACCGACTCGTCATCCAGCAAGCGTATGATCGCGCAGACCTGGTCTTTTTTGCCGAAGTAACAGGCTTTAGTGAATCATCCACACATATGGATGAAGCCACTATGGGAAGTTCCTGGAATGTATCTGAAGAAAAGCGTTTTGGAACGACCCCTCAGCTCCGGCTTATTAAATCGTACAAAGGGCCAAAGAAGTTATTTCGGAAGTCGGAACTACAGATCACCCAGCGCTGGCGCTTATGTGATATGTATTTCAACAGGGCAGAGACCTATGTCTTTTTCGCCAAGTTGGGAAAGGATGGAAAGCTGAACACCAGCATTTGCGATCCTAACCGGCTGATCCGATTTAAGGAACAGCTGGTTGAAGTGGAGAGTTGGTTAGAATAACAGACCTAAAGTTTATTTTCAGGAAAAAATAAAACCAAGCTCCACTTGGTAAACCTGCCTGCCCCAATAGCATTGCGCTATCGGACACGCGGCAGGCAGGTCCCAAATGACAAATTCCAAATTCCAAAGCGAAAATATCCTTTAGAAGAAATTGGAATTTGTCATTTGACACTTGTATTTTGCTCCGAAGGAGCCTAGCCAGGGCCGTTGGAAGCAATGTAAAAATAACAGAAAATGAAAGTAACACTAATTAGCATTCCAGTTCGAGACCAAGAGAAAGCATTGAAATTTTATACAGAAAAACTGGGTTTCATTAAAAAGAGGGATGAGCCATTGGAGGGTGGAAATAGATGGTTGACTATGGTATCTAAAGAAGCGCAAGATGGACCAGAAATATTGCTGGAGCCAGCACCGATTCATTTTGAGCCATCTAAAGTCTATCAAGATGCATTGATGGAAGCTGGAATTCCATACACTCAATTTGATGTTGACAATGTTGATTCTGAATATGAACGACTAACTGGGCTCGGAGTGAATTTCAGTTTAAAACCATCTACAATGGGAACAACTAAATATGCAGTATTTAATGATACTTGTGGGAATAATATTGCACTTGTGCAAGAACTATAAATGCTATCATTATTCATTCGAAACTTCCTTTTCACAATTCTGCAACCTGGTTTAGTGGCAGGACTGATACCATTATGGATTACAGGTTTCAGGATAAATAACATGTTTGACGAAGTATGGCATTTGCATCATTATTTCGGGACAATTGCATTTCTAATAGGCTTCGTGATAATGCTTTGGTGCATAATAAGTTTCGCAGTCAAAGGACGAGGGACGCTTTCTCCGATGGACCCAACGAAGAAATTAGTTATAAGTGGACTGTACAAGTTTTCGCGAAATCCAATGTATGTTGGCGTGATACTTATCCTTATTGGTGAAGTTATTTTTCTTCAGTCAGTTGAGCTTGGAATTTATTCGCTCTTTGTCTTTGTCGCTTTCAATATTTTTACAATGCTTGTTGAAGAACCCCGCTTGCGAAAAGATTTTGGAGAGGAATATAAAAGATATTGTGAAGATGTAAGAAGATGGATTTAATATTCTTGAACATAAACGAAGTACAAAAGACAAATACGACCGCACAACAATGTGTATAGCCAATCACTGGCCAAAGCTAGACCAAGCTTCGCTTGGCAAACCTGCCTGCCCCAATAGCATTGCGCTATCGGACACGCGGCAGGCAGGTCCCAAATGACAAATGACAATTTCCAAAGTATGTCATGCTATTGATATTGGTCTTTCCACCGACGTACTTTTCTAAAAGTACTTTGGCGGACGGGGTGGAATTTGTATTTTGGAATTTACCTTTAGGCAGGGCCACGGCCGTTGTGTGTAAGCTAAAAACGATAACCAAAAATAGTAATCAAATGAAACAAAACGGATCTGTTATTATTCCAACCATGAGATACAAAGATGCTCCAGCAGCAATTGAGTGGCTATGTAATGCTTTCGGTTTTGAAAAGCATTTGGTTGTGCCAGGTGAAAATGAAACTATCGCTCATGCACAGTTAAATTTTGGTAGTGCTATGATTATGTTAGGGTCTGAAAATGATGACGAATATGGCAAATTCGTAAAGACACCAAAAGACCTAAATGGAATTAATACACAAACCCCGTATATACTAGTTGAAGAAATTGATGATCATTATAGTAGGGCAATTGCAGCCGGAGCAAGAATAGTATTAGATATAAAAGACGAGGACTATGGTGGTCGTGGATACAGTTGTCAAGATCCAGAAGGGCATATATGGAATTTTGGTTCGTACAATCCGTGGACATGATGAAAAATCAAAAGCCTACACACAACAAAAGCTATGAACCGTTGTGCAGCATTTGAAAACTAAATCCGCAGAAAATTGGTGATTGATTTCGGAAAATACAAACTTAATTTATGATAATAGAACTTGCAAAATGGATTGTAATTCTGTTTGGATTATTCATCATTGCATCTGGATTATTAATGCTTCTTAAACCAATAAAAGCACAAGAATTATTAAGGAAATTCGCCAGTACAAATTTTATAAACTATGCAGAAATTACAATCCGATTGATTGTTGGAATAGCTCTGATTTTATATTCAGATTTTTGTAAATCCCCAGAAATATTTAAAATTTTAGGTTGGTTTATGCTAATAACTGCCTTGATTCTTTATTGTGTGCCGAGAAAATTACATCATAAATTTGCTATGAGAAGTGCTGATATTATTAAACCAGTTCATTTTAGAATTATTTCACCATTTGCGTTTTTGTTTGGCAGTTTGATTATTTACAATACAAATTGGATTTGAGCAGAAACGAGAGTATTCCGGATAAAAAACGTTGCAAAACAATGTATAAAAAAAATAGATCATCAAGCGCAGGTCATCACATCATGTGCTTTTTTAATACATTCATAGAAACCGAAGAGTTAATGAATAAATCTCGCTACTTTTCATACACATTACTGTTAGCAGCGATCCATTCAAAATCAATTATAAATGATAGTTACAGCCGAAAAAAATGAAAAAGTCGCAAATATGATATTTGCAACCATCTATCCTCTTTACCTGAATAGATTGGAGAAGAATGGCAGAACCAAAGAAGAACTGAACCAAGTAATAGAATGGTTCACGGGCTTTGATGAAGATAAATTACAAGCGCTTATTGATGAGAAAGTATCTTTCAGAACATTTTTTGAAAAAGCAGAAATTCATCCCAATGCACACATGATCAAAGGAGTCGTTTGTGGGTATCGAATTGAAGAAATAGCGGATAAATTTGAAGTGTATAAACAATGTAGACGTATGGAAAAGCTGATCGAAGAATTGGCAAGAGGTCGTAAAATGGAAAAAATATTGCGTGAAGAAAAAAAGTAGAAACTGGTGCTAACAATGCATAAGCAGCCTTAACATGACCGCTTGTACTAAACGTCAGCTATAAGTACACTAAATT
This sequence comes from uncultured Eudoraea sp., assembly GCA_947258555.1. Taxonomy (GTDB): domain Bacteria; phylum Bacteroidota; class Bacteroidia; order Flavobacteriales; family Flavobacteriaceae; genus HDS-28. The sequence continues at coordinate 13,639 of CAMYJF010000034.1, forward strand.
TTCAACTCAAACCTGTTATTAAAATTTTACGCCATGACTACACTGCCTATGCGACGCTTCCACTGCCTTTCTATGTTATTCTCAATTATGCTGGGTACAGCATTCGCTTTTGCCCAGGACAGCGAACCCATTGCCACGCCATACTTGCTACTTGGTCAAGGCGATCAACTCCCGCGAGTAAAAGCGGAGATTTCAGAGGGAAACCCAGTGTTTGTGTCAGCCCTAAGAGAAATCGTCGTAGAAGCCGATGAAGCACTTGAACAAGCTGTCGCCAACGTAGTTGACGAGGGAGCCCTACCACCGAGCGGCGACCCTCACGACTACTACAGCTATAGTCCTTACTGGTGGCCGAATCCTGAGGATCCAGATGGCCCCTACATTTGGCGCGACGGAGAAACAAACCCTGATCGTTATACTTCCGACGTCTCGCGGATTGAAGCCATGGTTGATAGAGTCACGTCGCTGGTACCTGCCTGGTATTTTACTGGTGAGGATCGCTATGCGGAAAGCGCTGTTGAGCAACTTCGCGCTTGGTTCCTCGATCCTGCAACGAAGATGAATCCCAATGTGAAGTTTGGCCAGAAACGCCGTGGCCACAATTATAATAGCCCATCGGGAGTCCTTGAGGCATGGCGAATGCGCTGGGTGATCGATTGCGCGATTCTACTGGAATCCTTTCCAGGGTGGACAGAAGAAGACGCAAGCGCATTGCGCAGTTGGTTTAGCCAATTCGCAACCTGGATGGTGGAAAGCCCTACAGGTATAGAAGAGTCTATGCAACCGAACAACCATGGATCCTGGTATAACGCCCAACTCATTCTTTACGCGCTCTATGGCGAAAACTTCGATCTGGCACGCAAACAACTTGACGGCATGCCTGCGCGCATATTTGCCCAAGTCTTCATCGATGGACGCCAACCGCAGGAGCTCATCCGCACCAGGTCGCTAAACTACAGCATTTACAATGCCCGGGCTCTACTAACTGTGGCACGTCTTGGCCGCCATCTCGACTATGACGTCTTTGCTTATCGCAGTCTGGAAGGCCGGAGCATAAGGCTCGCAGTAGACTATATGACACCATTTATACTTGGCGAGGAAGAATGGCCTATTGTGCAACTTCGGCCCCACAGTAATGGAAGCGCTGCAGAGCTATATTGGAATGCGGCAAAAGGTTTTCAGGATCGCGACTACGCCAATCTGCTACGCAAACTGCCAGAATCCCCTCTTCCATCGTCTATAGTGCAATTACTCGATCCACTGCCGGAAGGTTGGTAAACCCTGCTTGTCCTACAAATTTAGGCCCAGTCCATTTTCGGGCAAGCACATATATCAAATGACAAATTCCAAGTAAGTCATGCTTTTGATATTGGTGCTTGGAATTTGTATTTTGGAATTTCATAAATGCGCCTGTCCATAGCCGAGGCCGTTGGCAACCATCGAGCTAAGTTCTAATGAAAATAATAAAAACATTTTTTTTCTTGTCACTACTATTTCTTTTGAGTAAGTGTTCGGATAATAAAGTATCAAACGGACTTACTCAGTTCGAAAATTTTGATTCTATATCTGACTTTGCTCCTGAACTATGGGTGGAAGGAAATACATTCAAAGGTTCATTTTCTGATGATTATAATACATTTTATTTTTTTTTTTTTTTTGCACCTGAAATAGAAAAATTTATCCCATATAAATCATGCTTTGTTAATGGAAAATGGGAAGAACCAAAAGCAATGGCGTATTTTAATGATGAAAACTCATATACATATCAAATTAAAGTTCCAAAAAAGAATAGGCTAATTTTTATTTCGAATAAGAAAACAAAAAAAGATACTACTCAGAACCCAAACTATAATTTTTGGGAAATTGAATTATCAAGAAATAAGTATTCAAAACCAAAAGAATTAGGGTACGAAAGTTTAATCTACAATTATAATTCCCAACCTTGTATAACGAAAGATGGAACCTTATTTTTTACTTCAGACCTACCGGATTGGAGTGAAACATTTTCCTATAAAATGGAGCTTAAAGATGAAAAATATCTAGAACCTGAATTATTCGAGCCCGTAAATAATTGGAGAAATATTAAAGACTGGACAGTGTATGAATTTTGTATGTCTCCTGATGAGGATTATATTATTGTCAGTATTCAGGAAAAAAATAAAGACGGCACATCAGTTGACCTATATATCTCTTATTTCAATTATGGGAAATGGACTTTCCCAAAAAAATTGGGCAACGAAATCAACTCAAATGAAACGGAGAACTTTCCAACAATAACTAATGACGGAAAGTATCTAGTTTTTACCAGAGCTTTTTCCGAGCTAAAAATTATTCCAACAAAACAAATCGGTAAAAAATGAACGTTTGCCAACAAGGTGTATAGTTCATTGTTACCTTTTAATTATTACCAACTGAGATAATCTTAATATATTTCGTTATCGGAATAGGCCTAGCGGACGATTCCACAACGAAACCATATACAAACCGTTAGCCTCCATGGAGCAACTGAAAGGTTAAATTCAAATAAGTGTAATTTTTTATAGATTTTGACATGAAATTATTTTCACCCAATCCAAATTTAATTAGACCTCTTATTCTTATTTTAATTTGTTTTACGATTAATTCGTGTAAAAGATCTGTAAAAAAGGCTAAAACATTTTCAGGAGAGGAGGAGATAGTGAAACTGGCTGAGCAAATGATTAAAGCTAATGGCGGTAAAGAGGCATGGTGCAACTTGAAATCACTGTACATTAAAGCAGAGCATAACGAACCACAGATGGCCATTCCGTACCAATCAGAAATATGGCGTGATATCGAGCAATTTGATTTGGTGATAGAACAAAAGAATGATTCTTTCCACGCAAAGGCAGTGATAAATAAATTCGGTGGCTCGATCAGATACTACGATAAAAGAGATACGATACGAACACTTACAGAGAACCAATTGAAGGAATGGGAATTTGAAAATGAACATAACATCTATGTACTATTACATAATCTCAGCTGTACTCCGCAAAAATTTGAAGTGAAAGTTGATACTGAAAATAGGTTATCCTTTTATCGAGATACCATTTTCTATGCAAGCTTTGAGCTAGATGATCAATTGAGACCTTATAAATTTTACATTCCGAACATAGAAGGTAAAATCACCGGTTCTATTTTCACTCACTGGGGAATTGATGAAGGATTAGTTCATTCAGCGGGAGGTCATCCCATGGATAGTAGCTTTACGTATAGAACTGAGATATGGAAACCCAGCGAAAAGTCATTAAAATTATCTTTAGAGGAGTCTCTTTTTATAGTTGAGTAAATTCCAGGGATGGCTATATTTTTCAACTAAAAAAATGGATTTAAACTAAAGCTAACAACGCCTATAAAACCAAGCTTCGCTTGGTAAACCTGCCTGCCCCAATAGCATTGCGCTATCGGACACGCGGCAGGCAGGTCCCAAATGACAAATGACAAATTCCAAAGTATGTCATGTTATTGATATTGGTCTTTCCACCGACGTACTTTTCTAAAAGTACTTTGGCGGACGGGGTGGAATTTGTATTTTAGAATTTGCTCCGAAGGAGCTTAGCCAGGAAGGTTGTGACACATTACATGAAAATATTTTTATAAAAAGTAAAACTCATCCCGCTAATATTTATAACAATCTAATTTCCAACGCCAAACTATGATATGAATACAACTGAGGATTTTAAACAATTTAGAAACCTTGACGAAGAATATTTACCGGTTTCCAAACACAAATTACACGATTGGACACATTTCGCAGGACTCTACGCTGCCGAACATGTAGCCGCGACGGAGTTTGTCATTGGGGCGACCTTTGTAGCCTTAGGGGCCAAAACGATGGATATTATCCTGGGCCTGTTGATTGGTAATATTCTGGCCGTACTGAGCTGGCGCTTTATCACCTCCCCTATTGCCGTTGATACGCGCTTGAGCCTCTATACCTATCTGAATAAGATTGCAGGTGATTCGATGACCAAGTTGTACAATTGGGCAAATGTCATCATCTTTTCAGTGATCTCGGCAGCGATGATAACGGTCTCTTCCACGGCGGTTCGGTTTGCTTTTGATATTCCTGCGCAACTCAATTGGTACCCCACCAACTTCTGGTTTATTTTAATCGTATTGGCGGTGGGCATCGTTGTGGTTTCCATTGCGCTCTATGGTTTTAATGCCGTTTCTGAATTTTCGGGCCTCTGTGCGCCTTGGCTTTTTGTGATGTTTACGAGTGGCGCTATGGTGCTCCTCCCCGCTTTGTCCTTGGATGTTTTGGCTAAAACAGTACCGGCAGGGTGGACCGATATTATGACCCTCGGTGACCAGCGTATCTGGACAGGCATCAACAGCGACGGCGAATCCGGAATCGGCTTGGTCGAAGTCATCGGCTTTGGCTGGGCCGCCAATACCATCACCCATTTCGGATTGGTTGATATGGCCCTCTTGCGTTTTGCAAAAAAGAAAAACTACGCATACGCCTCCAGTACCGGAATGATGTTCGGTCACTATGTTGCATGGATCGCTGCCGGAATCATGGGCGCTGGTGCCGCCGTCATTTTAGGGAAATCCATCGTAGAACTCGACCCGGGCGATGTGGCCTATTACGCCCTCGGTTGGTCGGGATTCGTGATTGTGATCGTTGCAGGTTGGACGACTGCGATTACTAATCTGTACAGAGCAGGTTTGGCCGCGCAAGCGATTTTCTATAACCATTCCCGAAAGCTAACGACGATTGTCGTCGGTGTGGTCACCGTAGTCATCGCCTGTTTCCCCTTTGTGTTTTCACAAATATTGCCGCTACTCACCTATGCCGGGCTACTGGTAGTTCCTGTGGGGGCGATCGTGTTTGCTGAACATCAGATTTTCCCTAGAATTGGCTATACGCGCTACTGGTCTTCGTACCGAAAGCTGACCTTTAGTATGCCTGCCGTCGCCTCCTGGGGCTTGGGCTTAGTCTTCGGTTTCGGACTGCAAGCTTTAGACGTGATTTCCTTCTTTTACCTGTTTATCCCCACTTGGTTTTTTACCATTGTGGTGTATACCTTGCTCGCTTCCCGGAATGGGGCGAAGGAAAAGTATCCGGAGGAAGCAAAAGAGGAAAAGCTGCGCAACGAAACCATTGAACGTTTTCACGAACAGCAAGCCAAAGAGGAGCCTGTGATTTCAAAGGATGTTTCTTTATTCTCCAAGGGATTAAAATTCGTAGCAATTTCGGCTTTGGTTGCCACCTTGGTCTTGGCCTGTAATGTTTTATTCGGAAGTGGTACGGAAGCCAATTATATTGAAAATCGGGAACTCTTTTACACCTACGCCTTCATTTGTACCCTCATTTATTTCGTGTTGGCTTATTGGGCGCTAAAACGGGGGAAATCTAATACCACGGCATAAACATGGAAATTCCATTACAACTCAATCAACAAAATCTACAGGAAGTGGGAAGCCGTATGCCCGTACCGACCTATGATCGTTCTTCGGATAAATCAGGAATCGTACACATCGGCGTAGGGGGCTTTCATCGCGCCCATCTTGCTTACTATTTGCACCAACTCCAACAGTTGGGCGATGCCCCAGATTGGGGAATCTGCGGAATCGGATTACGCGAGGCGGATACCAAACTGCACGACATTTTCAAAAAGCAAGACCACCTCTATACCCTAATGGTCAAACACCCCGGCGGAAAGATCGAAGCTGAAGTCATCGGGTCGATAGTCGATTTTAAAATGGGCACCACGGATCCCGAACCTGTAATCACCAGTATGGCAGCTGTCGAAACTAAAATCGTTTCGTTGACCATTACCGAGGGAGGGTATAATTTTAATCCCAATACGGGGGAATTCAATTTTGATAACCCTGACATTCAACACGAACTGCAACACCCGCAGGATCCAAAAACCGTTTATGGGTTTCTAACTGCGGCCTTAAAAAGACGCCGCGATGCAGGACTGCCTGCTTTTACCATTTTGGTTTGCGATAATATCGAACACAATGGCGATATGATGCGGAAGATGCTTGGCACTTTTGCGGAAGCCCAAGACCCTGACTTGGCCAAATGGATAGCACAAGAAGTCAGTTTCCCTAATAGCATGGTCGACCGTATTACGCCGGTAACCACACCAGCCGATATCGAAACCCTGGCACAAGATTTTGGCGTACAGGATGCATGGCCCGTTACCTGCGAACCCTTTATACAATGGGTAGTAGAAGATAAATTCTCGAACGGACGGCCTGCCTTTGAAAAAGTAGGCGTACAATTCGTACCCGATGTGGGGCCGTATGAAAAAATGAAACTACGCCTGCTCAATGCGGGGCATTCCGTTTTGGGACTTTTAGGAGCAATTCATGGGCACCCCACTATCAATGCCTGTATAGAAGACGAACTCTTCGCCTCCTATTTCAGGGCCTTTTTAGACGAGGAAGCCACACCCGTTATAGGCAACATCGAAGGCATTGATCTGTCGGACTACAAAGACAGTCTGCTCGAACGTTTTGCCAACCCCAATATCAAAGACAGTGTCAGCCGTATATGTTCGGAAAGCTCCGCCAAATTGCCCAAATTTTTGATTCCGACTATTCATGAGAATTTAGCCATTGGCGGTAGCATCAAATTCGCGACATTAGTTATTGCTGCCTGGTGCTATTACAGTGATAAAGGAATGGATAGACATGGGCATCCAATCGAAATTATCGATGCCCTAAGCACCGACCTTCATCAAGCGGCCAAACAAACCAAAACCGACCCATTAGCTTTTATTAGACAAGAATCTCTTTTTGGTAATCTTATTAGAAATGAGAGATTTACAGAGTTGTATACCGAGGCAGTTCACAAAATATATACCGATACCAATATCAAAAAGTATATGAGGGATATGATATCGATATAGTAAATTATACTTTATGAAATCGTTAGTATACCCCCTATAATTAACGTAAGGCTAAGAAAAGAAACAAGACGGAATCCATGGAATACGCTCTAGTTCGCGGTAAAATACAGTCAGGTCATGGTGTTGCATCTGGAAAAGGCAAGGATGAAAGATATCCGGAAGGAACTTTAAAACAACAATTTAACTATTTTCTAGAACGAGGTCTTGATTTGAGCAACTATTTCATGGGCACTATCAATTTAGATATTTCACCTTGCTCATATGAAATAAAGAAGCCAAAATATTGCATTATAATGATAAAACCTATAAAGGATTGGTTTATATGCCCGATCCCGAAACGAAAGAAGATCATTTTCAAAAGCCGACCATACTCGAATTAATCCTTCCAAAAATAAACGGCTTGGAATATGGTCATATGGTAGATATAGCGCTTAAAAAAGACCAACTTTATATAATCGCCAATTAACCAATGTAAACAGCAGGTAGTACTAGCGTAAATTTGCATTTGAAAAGCAGAATCGAATTAAATATATCATTTTCCTAGACCAGAGCACCACTGGTTTCAAAGCACTTCTCGTTAACGGAAAAGGCATGCTTGGAGAAAGCCATAAAAATTTTGCCATTACTGGAATTTGTAATTTGCTCCGAAGGAGCTTAACCAGGGCTTGGTTTAATTACCTAACTTAGAATTTATTAATTAAGCCTAGTATTGTGAGTGCCTTCAGGTGCCTGTCCATAGCTGATACCGTTGTAATGAATTTTTAGTCCAATATCAAAAAATCAGGATTAATATTACTATATATAGCAAGTGCTCTGGTGTTTACTGGAGGACTCGGAGATCAATTCATAAATAATTACCTGGAGGTTCATCTGAACTTTCTAGGTAACCCTGATCCTTCTGAACTTCTGCAGCGGTCAGAAGAACTCTCCATGTTAATACTCCATTCAGCTGGAGGTGGTTTGATGAGTGCCGGAATCGGCATGTTTGCACTTACTCATTTTGGAATTAGAAACAATCAGATTTGGGCAAAATGGACTCTATTAATTATTGTGGTTATTGCTCAAGGGATAAACGGCTACGGGATGTACTTAGCTGATTCTCATTACTGGTACCCCTTCACGATCCTTGCGATTACGTTGGTTGGTATTTTTATGTTAAGTAAAAAGAACTCGTCATAACAAAGAATAAAAAGCTATAAAACGACCGTTTATACAAGGCTGTTGTACGTAAATCAAAGCATAATGAAATATCCAAGATCAATACAGATTGGAATTCTAATTCTCGTAGTGGAACTACTACTTATTGGGT
>CAMYJF010000035.1 GCA_947258555.1 uncultured Eudoraea sp.
GCTAATGCCATAGAAGATGATTCTTGTCTTGCTATCCTTGCTGTGTATCGCACAAGCGGAGAAGGGTTGTTACCTGAAAAAGATGAAGTACATTTTTGCATTGAAGTTATGTCCATTCCCAGTGTAACGTATACACTTAATACAACCCCTTATACCGTAGCCTTATATAAGGAGTATCGGATCGGGGAAAGGCACATTAGCGCCATTACTTCTAACCACAAAGCATTACAAATAGCGGGAGCTGTATTTGCACGAGAGAATGGTTATCAAAATTGTTTATTACTCAACCATGCCAATATGCTTGTCGGAGCCCTGGATGCCAATATTTTCCTGGTAAAAGGTAACTCAGTTCGCACACCGCGATTAGAAGATGGTTGCTACAATGGAATAATCAGGCGACAGCTTATCAAGATGATTGCGCAAATTCCGAACTATAGCGTAGAAGAGGTAGCAGTTTCGCCCTTCGAATTACAACAATGCGATGAAGTATTCTTGACAAATACCCGAATAGGAATTCAGCCGATCAGCCATTACAGGAAAAGCGAATTTGGCACTGAATTTACAGGGCAACTTCTAGAACTTTTAAATAAAAGTATTAAAACGACTAGTTAAGGCTGGGGTTCTCAGGTGCGTTGGACCACAACAAGTATTCGCCGCCCAATTCCTTCATTTTTTCCTTCCAAAAAGCATCAGAAGTCTTTTGAATAATATCACTTTCATATTCATTGCTAAGTACGATCCAGGATTTGGACAATAATTCCTGGTCTAGTTGCAAAGAAGCCCAACCTGAATACCCCAAAAAGAAACTTGAGCAATTGCACTGTAATATCAAAATCACCCCCCCAGAAAATGCCGTTTGAGATCTCTACACTGTTAGTGATCAACTCCGGGACTTTGTGTATAAAATAAAGATTGTCTTGTTCTACAGGTCCACCATTGTATACCGGTAGTGATATATGAATCTCAGGAATTAGATCACTTATGGAATAGTCCAGGGGTTTATTCAATATAAAACCCACAGACCCCTCATCGTTATGTTCTGCCAGCAATACAACAGACCTGTTGAAAGAGACGTCTCCGGTTAGCGAAGGCTCTGCTATCAATAATTTTCCCTTATTTGGTTTAGGTCCTATCATTTAATGAAGTCAATAATTAAAAATAAGATAAATAGTATAATTTACAAAAATGTGTTTCGGACAAAAAAAAAGCACCTCCAATAGGAAGTGCTTTTATATATTTTTAGCAGCTACTTAGTTTACAGCACCACTTAAATCAGAGCCTGCTTTAAATTTAACCACGTTTTTCGCAGCAATTTGAATTGTCATTCCAGTAGAAGGGTTTCTTCCTTCTCTAGCTTTTCTTCTGTTTACTGACCAAGATCCAAATCCAACCAGTGATACTCTATTTCCTTTACGAAGAGAACCTTCAACATTACCAGTGATACTCTATTTCCTTTACGAAGAGAACCTTCAACATTACCAAGGAAAGACTCTAATGCTTTTTTTGCTGCTGCTTTAGTGATACCTGAATCAGCAGCCATAGCATCAATTAATTCTGTTTTGTTCATAATTTAAATTATTTATTTGTTGTTACTAATTTCAAAGCGTTAACAAAATTATACGGATTTGCTCTCGGAGCAAGTAAAATGGGGGGAAATAGGCATTTTTGTTAATAACTTCGGTTGTTTGTTGATAAACATGGCCTTAATTGTTGAAATTCAACCAAGTCAATAACAATGGGGCTTCACCTTAGTTTGGCTTCTGGTTCGAATCGAAGACCATGGATTAGTTGTTCAATCGCCAACTTTCGTTTCCCTGGCAATTGTATTTCCAGGAGGGATATAAAACCATCAGAAACGGCAACTTTCAACTCATTTCCAGATCTTATCAGCCTGCCTGGATCCAGTGTATGTTCCTCTAATTGATATGCACATTGGTAGATCTTTAAATGAGACACCACATCGCCATTGCACATTTCACACCATGCACCTGGATACGGACTCAAACCCCTGATATGATTATAGATCGATTCTGCATTGCCTGTCCAGTCTATTCGACAATTATCGGGATTAAGCTTAGGAGCTTTGTGCTGCATGGCTGTATCATCTTGAGGAACAGCCACTGCCTCACCTTCAGCTATCATGTCCACTGTCTTTTTCAAGACATGGGCTCCTATTATCATAAGCTTGTCATGAAGATCCCCGGCCGAATCTTCAGGGTCGATCGGTACACGTTCCTGTAATAATATGGCTCCGGTATCTATATGCTCATTAATAAAGAAGGTGGTTACCCCGCTTTCTACCTCCCCGTTAATGATCGCCCAATTAATTGGTGCAGCACCTCGATAATCAGGAAGTAAAGAAGCGTGGAGATTGATGGTTCCCATTGAAGGCATGGCCCAAACGATTTCAGGTAACATGCGAAATGCTACTACTACTATAAGGTCGGCTTCCAGATCTTTTAAGGACTGTACGAAGTCAGGATCCCTGAGTTTAGTGGGTTGGAGTAGGGGAAGCTCATGTGAGAGCGCGTATTCTTTGATGGCCGAATAGCGCATCTTTCTACCGCGCCCTGCAGGTTTATCAGGTGCCGTAACAACACCGACAATCCTATGCTGACTTTGCATCAAGCTACTTAGCGATGCTAAGGCGAATTCAGGGGTGCCCATAAATACAATCCGAAGTGCTCTCATCGGCCTATTTCAATTCATATTGATTACTCAATGTAACTCGTATAAATTCATCTTCCAAAAGTTCCTGAAGGCATTCTATTAATAGGTCTTTGTCTACCTGAATGGTTTTTGCCAATTGATCTGAAGATAATGGAGTGGAACCCAGTACTTCCACAATATCCCTCTTAACGGATACCTTTTCTGGTTTTCTTAGTGGATCTTTTGATACGCATACATCACAAAGACCGCAATGGCTATCATATTCCTCACCAAAGTAAGCCAGCAATTGAGCAGAGCGACACTGATTCTGATTGTCTATATACTTGAGCATATGCTCCAGGTTTTCAATTTTGACAGAACGATTTTTTTCGATGGGATCTCTTCTCCTCAAAATTGATCTTTCATCTTCCCTGGGTTCTAAGAAGGTAACTTCCACATCGTGATCCTGGAATTCGACCTTTGCGATCTGGTCAGTTGCCAATTGGTTTAATACCTTTCTTATAGCTGTTTCTGATCCAGCACCCTTTTTTGTAAGGCTGGCTATATTAATATAGGTCATGGCATCAAACACACCACCATAGCTCCTGATGATCATTTCAAGGATGTTTCTAATATCGGGATGAGATTCCAGATACGACCATAATTGCTCCTTGGAGGATGTAAATTGCACCATACTCCTATGCCTGAAATTTTGAGAAAGTGCAAATATTCCTTGCTGATCGAATATTTCCAGTGCCTTAAAGCACATCCTGGGCTCCAGATCATAGGCAATGCAAAATGTTCCGAAATGAAAGGGATAGGTTATACCCTTTCCTTCCCCATAGGCAATCTGAAAGTGATTGACCAGGTTATTATAAACCTTTTTTAGCATATCCAGATCTGGTAAATAGGACAGAAACTGGCGTCGAGATTGGCTTTCGTCATTGGGGCCAACGATCATAATTGCTTTTGCTGCCAGTCCATCACGACCCGCCCGACCGCTTTCCTGGAAATAGCTTTCAATACTTTCCGGTATCTCATAATGAATGACGGCCCTGACGTCTGATTTGTCTATGCCCATACCAAATGCAGTAGTAGCCACCATAATTGTAACTTCTCCTTTCATCCAGGAGGTAAGTGCCGCTTTTCTTTCTAAAGAACTGAGTCCCCCGTGATATGCATGCGCCGTAATGCCCTTTTGGATAAGCGCATCCTTTATTTTCTCAGCTGAACGTCTTAGCCTGACGTAGACTATATTACTCCCATTGTGATCATTTATCGCATCGTAAAGAGCCCTTTTTTTGTTTTCAGTATATAAGACTGTATACCCCAAATTAGGTCGGTGGAAGGAATCCTTATAAACGTATTCAGTTCTTAGTGCTAAGCCTGATTGTATTTCTGAAATAACACGTGAAGTGGCCGTAGCTGTTAAGGCTATTATGGGTACTTCCGGATGGATATCTCTTATTTTACTACACTGCAAGTAAGCAGGCCTGAAATCATGACCCCATTGAGAGATGCAGTGGGCTTCATCAATAGCTATCAAAGAAATATTTAATTCGGCCAGTCTGTCCAGGACAATTTCCTGTTGTAATCTTTCGGGTGATAGATACAATAGTTTATACCCGCCAAAAGCTGCATTATCTAAACTTTGTATTACTTCATTCCGACTCATTTTGCCAGTCAGTCCAAGCGCTTTAATTCCTTTGGCTTTTAAACTGCTGACCTGATCCTGGATTAATGCTATCAAGGGAGATATTACAATGGCGATGCCATCCTGGGCAACGGCAGGTAATTGATAACACAGCGATTTACCGCCACCGGTCGGTAAAAGAGCCAGTACATCCTTATTATTTATGACAGCCGTAATTATATCTTCCTGTGAGCCTCGAAACTTGTCGTACCCCCAGTGCTTTTTTAATAATGCTATGAGATTGTCAGTTGCTGTCATTTCCGGATCAGCTCTAAAATGTAGGAGACTCTTTCGGCTACAGATCCTTTCGGAATAAAAATCGGATCATAATGAAATCTGTTATAGGTCGCGAGTAAATGTTCATGTATTTCGGCGGCTTCCCGGAAATTTTCAAGTCGACTACTATCACTGGAATATATCTCTTTCCATGGAGGAAGAATGATCGCCATATCATATCTATATGAATTGCAGGCATGAATATATTCTTCAGAATAGACCTGCTTAAAAAAATCCATATAAGCCAGGACATCGGGGATCCCTCTATCGAAAAAGATCAAATCCTGGTCTTCCTTGGAGGCATCTAAATATTGCTGTGTTCGCCCCTCAAGTAATTTGCGGTTAAAGGCCATGGGATCGTCTACAAAAGCCAAGGGGTTTGTGGCGACCTCATTCTTGTTATCTTTTAATTTAGCAGCCTCTGTCATGGTGCGAATGATCTCCGGAACACAGGTAAATCCCTTCTCAGCCAGATGCTGGATCACGGATGTTTTACCTGTACCAGGCCCGCCTGTAATAACTACTTTTTTTACTTCCAAAATATTTGTAATAAAGGCAAAAGTAATGATAATGGAAATGCCCTAAAAATTGGGTGTTAAGAGCTATATTTGCAAAAATTTGAATATGGATCAGGAAGAGGAAAAGGATTTTTACGATCGATTGAGAAAAGAACTGGCAGAAAGCACTACCTGGCCCTCTGATTACCTGTACAAGTTTATCGTCACTACAGATGATGATAAGATCCAGACAATTAACAAGATCTTTGACAATTCAGGGGCGGTGATAGAATCGCGCCAGTCTCGGAAAGGAAAATACACCAGCATATCTGTAACTATCCATTTGCCGGACCCGGAAGCTGTGATCAATTACTATAAGCAGGTAAGCCGCATTGAAGGTGTTATATCTCTTTGATAGCTGCTTTGTGCCATAATTTTAGTAATTTGCGGGCGTTTACAAGCCGTCCTGGCCTGTATAGGTATAACGCTAATACACAAGACATTTGAATCCAGTTGAAAATTTAGAATATAATTCAGAACGTCCCAAGTTGATAATACCGGAATACGGTCGTCATTTTCAGAAAATGGTTGACCATGCGGTATCTATTACGGATGATGAAGAACGAAACAAGGTAGCAAAGGCTATCATAAGTGTTATGGGTAATCTGCAACCTCACCTCAGAGATGTTCCGGATTTCCAACATAAGTTATGGGATCAACTTTTTATCATGTCCGATTTTAAACTTAAAGTTGAATCGCCCTTTCCAATTCCAATAAAAGAAGTTTTGGAGCAAAGTCCGGAGCCTTTGGAATATCCTCAAAACCATCCTAAATACAGGTTCTACGGGAACAATATAAAAAGGATGATCGACGTAGCCATAAACTGGGAGGAAGGTGATCTCAGATCCGGTTTGGAATTCGCCATTGCGAATCACATGAAAAAATGCTATCTCAATTGGAATAAAGACACGGTTGATGACAAGGTAATATTCAATCATTTATTTGAATTGAGCGAGGGTAAAATTGATCTGGCCAAAAGAGGTGAAAGTCTCACGGAGAGTGACCAATTCCTAAAGGCTAAAAGCAGTAAATCTAACCGCGGAGCAACCGCAAAGAAAAGCCATCGCAATTCAGGCCGCAATAAAAAGCGACATAAATAGATACCACCTTTAATGGGGACATTTAAAATTGAAGGCGGACATAAACTAAAGGGCGAGATCACGCCGCAAGGAGCAAAAAATGAAGCGCTTCAAATACTTTGCGCTGTCCTCCTTACTGCAGAACCCGTAACTATCCACAACATTCCGGATATTCTGGATGTCAATAAACTTATTGGCCTCTTGGGCGATCTTGGATTAAAGGTGGAAAAACTCAGCAAGGGATCCTACAGGTTTCAGGCAGATTCTGTAGATCTGGAATACCTGCAAACAGAAGATTTTAAAAGAGATGGCCGCGGCCTACGCGGTTCCATTATGCTCGTAGGGCCACTACTGGGGCGTTTTGGCCAGGGGTATATTCCAAAACCCGGAGGCGATAAAATTGGCCGGCGCCGTTTGGATACGCATTTTCAAGGATTCATTAACCTGGGGGCTACCTTCCGTTATAATAGGGAAGAACATTTCTATGGCGTGGAGGCAGACCAATTGAAGGGTGCCTATATGTTACTCGATGAGGCCTCAGTCACAGGTACGGCAAATATTGTCATGGCAGCAGTTATGGCAGAAGGCACTTCCACCATATACAATGCCGCATGTGAGCCTTATTTGCAGCAATTGTGCAATATGCTTAACAGAATGGGGGCCAGGATTACCGGCATTGGATCTAATTTGCTTACAATTGAAGGCGTAGCCAAGCTCAATGGCACGGAGCACACTATGTTACCTGATATGATCGAGATCGGAAGTTGGATCGGACTCGCCGCGATGACACAAAGTGCATTGACGATTAAAAATGTCAGCTGGGAAAATTTAGGGCAGATCCCTACCATTTTTCAACGAATAGGGATCACCATTGAACGCCGGGGGGATGACATTTATATTCCCGAACATAAAAATGGGTATGAAATTCAACATTTTATTGACGGATCTATCTTGACTATTGCAGATGCCCCATGGCCAGGCCTTACTCCTGATCTATTGAGTATTATTCTCGTAGTAGCGACACAAGCGAGGGGAGAAGTTTTGATCCATCAAAAGATGTTTGAGAGCCGACTCTTTTTTGTAGATAAGTTAATAGATATGGGCGCCAAGATCATTCTTTGTGATCCGCATAGGGCAACCGTTATTGGTCATGATTTTAAATCGACTTTAAAAGCGACAACAATGGTCTCCCCTGATATCAGGGCCGGAGTCTCATTGTTGATAGCCGCCTTGTCTGCAAAGGGGACTTCTACAATTCACAATATTGAACAAATTGATCGGGGCTATGAAGATATCGATACCCGTCTAAAGGCAATTGGGGCAAAAATCACCCGAAGCGAACTTAATTAGTTCATTTCTTCCAAGTTACCGTTCGGGTATAGCGCAAACCTGCCACGGTCTCTGTCGTGTACCTGCTCTGCAACAGGCCAGGGCCAACCACCAAATTGAGTTTTACCGTAATCTCGCATTGCCTCACGTATCTCCTGATCCGTATTCATAACAAACGGACCGTATTTTGCCACAGGTTCTCCAATTGGCTTGCCTTCGAGGATCAGCATTCTACTTTCCTTATCCCCATTACGAAATTGCAAATCCATTTCGCCATCTATGTAAAGCCCTGAAAGTTCTGGGATAGGTTCATCGTTTAATTCTATAGTCTCTCCTTCAAAATAATAAAGAGACCTGTTTATGCCTTCCGGAATACTAGCTAAAGTAAACGTAGCATGTGGTACCAGCGTTACCAGCATAATGCGTACGTGATTATTCTTATCAGCGGCCCATGAATCCGGCGCAGCGCCTGGTGCATCCTGTCCATTGTAAGTACCCGCGATCAATTTGATTTGCGCTCCATCTTCGTCGAGTTCGGGAATAGTTTCGCTCCAAAGCATTTTGAAATGCGGTTGAACAAATTTTTTCGCCCTTGGTAGATTTAACCACAACTGTAAAAGCTCTAAGGGATTGTCTGAATCTTGATTTATCAACGGGAACATTTCGGAATGCTGTACACCTATACCTGCCGTCATCCATTGGACATCACCGTTTCCAAAGCGACCCGCAGCGCCCAGGGAATCTGAATGGTCGCAATATCCTTTATTGGCTAAAGTAACCGTTTCAAATCCGCGGTGCGGGTGATAGGGAAAACCCGGAACTTTCTTACCGTGATACATACGCCATCCGTCCTTGATCTGGAAGTCACTGCCCAGAGCACGTCCTTCTAATGACTCGGCAGGTCCCATCTCTTCATTGCCTTTTGGGTAATGATCCAGGTGATAGGCACAAAAAAGGAAGGGATCTTGAGTATCCCAAATAGGACCTAAGGGGAATTTTTTCATAGCAATGGGATTAAAATTATTGGTATTTGTCTATTTCAACACATAGGAGACAAAGGCAAATTTTTTACCATCCGGAGACCATGAAGGTACGTTTATAGTTCCCTGGCCTCCAAAAAGGGTGCACAATGTCCTTATTTCCATAGTTTCAAGATCCAGTGATCTGAGCATTACATCTTTCAGCGGCGGATGTCGATCTCGCTGATCTTTTATGTAACTAATAAACACAAGATACTTACCATCAGGGGAAGGGTGCGGGAACCAATTAGAGAATTCATCATTAGTGAGTTGCTCCAAATTGCCGCCCCGTTTGTTTAGTCGCCATAGCTCCATGGAATCCGATCGAAACGAGTTAAAGTAAATATAAGTCCCATCCGGACTATATTCCGGGCCATCATCCAATTCGGGGTGATCGGTGAGTTGCGTTTCCGTTTTTGTTGCCAGATCTATCTCGTAAAGATCATACGTGCCATTACGCTCTGCCGTGTAGACCAATCGTTGGTTATCTGGAGACCAGCCATGCCAGTAGGACGGCATCAAAGGGGTTATAAGTTGTGGAGTTCCGCCATCTATGGGTAGCACATAAATACGTGAGGTACCACTGTCCTTTCCAGGGATCAGGTCATTATTACTAATTGCCAGCATCGTGCCATCAGGGGAAATCCCATGATCATTGTTACATTGCACGGCCTCTCCTGTAGGTATGACGGTTTTATCGCTACCATCTAAAGGGATCTTATAAAGTCGGCCCTCCTGGTTGATCACAAAAAATTGTCCATCCAGGCTCCAGTTCGGAGCTTCAAAATGCCCTTCTTCTTCGTAGATGAGGGTTCGGCTACCGTCATCCATGGAATATACCTCCAGTTTAGATACCAGGTCTTGCCCATTGATTTCATTCATTGGAAGAAATATTAGACACCCTAAAAAGGCGGTTAAACTAGAAGGAAATCGGATCTCCATAACATTGAACATTGATCAACCCTCAAAGCCCACTTTTTTATGAGCGCCGTCACAAAAAGGTTTATTTTGTGAAGCCCCACAGCGACAGAAAGCCGTGGACCGCTCTCTTTCCATCTTACTTCCGTCAGGGAAAGCGATAGAAACAGTTCCTTTTACCATCATGGGTCCGTTTTTGATCAGTTCCACAGATGTAGCCTCCGAAACAACATCACCGGCAGAATCAGAATCCCCGGCCATCTTGTAGGTAAGAGCTCCAGAAGGACATTGCTCAATTTGTGCTTTTAAGGCATCAATACTGGCATTTTCTGCCTTTATCCAGGGTTTGGCATTGGGATCGTAAACCTCGGGCAAGGTATTCACACAAACAGCTGCATGAATACATTTTCCAGGTTTCCAGACAACGGTAAGATCTCCGTTGACATATTCTTTACTTTTTTCTTTAGCTTCCATATTTTAGTTATTTCCAATTGGCGGGGGTCCTTCTGGTACGATCGCTTCGTACACTGTCTCACCTTTGCGTTCTTTGTATTCATCTTTAACTGCCTCAACCATTGAAGGATTTTCAAAAAGATCTATCATGGTCATTCCCATGGCTTTGGCTGCATACACCATCCCTTTATGCCCAATACTCATACCTCCACATGCCACTACTGCCCAGGAGTGCCAGGGCGTGTCTTTAGGAGCTACTGTGACACTCAGATTTATGTTCGGCACATTCCAACTCACATCGCCTACATCTGTAGATCCTCCGCCCGGGTGTTCTTTAGTTGCCTCAAGAGGCTTGATATTACTATCGAGGCCCACCTGCGGTTTCCCCGTTTCTTCCTGTATCTTTTTACCAAAAGCTATCTCGTCTTCTGTATATGAAATGGGTCCGAGCATTTCCAGATTCTTCTGCATGATCTCGCCCCCTTTACGGTTGACTAAAACTTCGTATATCCCTGAAATAAGGCTGATCTTGTGGTCTACATTAGCCATGATCGCGGCGCCTTCCGACATTGCCATGACGCGTTCATAGACAGGCATCATACCTTCCCTTTTTGTATCGCGCACCCGCACCCAAAGTTTGGAGTAATCCGGTACTACATTAACCACCTGGCCACCGTCCTGAATATGATAGTGGATCCGAACCGTTGGCTTTACATGCTCCCTGTAATAGTTTATTCCGGTTGTATACAATTCTAAGGCATCCGATGCACTTCTGCCATTCCATGGATCTCCTGAGGCATGAGCTGCCTGCCCATAGAATTCGACCTTAAAATCAACTAAAGCCAAGGTGCTTTGTACATCGGCTTCTGTATTAGGTCCGGGGTGCCAGCTTACATTTACATCTACATCATCCCAGAGACCTTCTCTAACCATCCAGATCTTCCCAAAGTATTTTTCTTCTGATGGGGTGCCAAAGAATTTGATAGTACCCTTGATCATTCCTGATTCGATCATTTCTTTAACAGCAATGGCAGCACCAAGGCTTCCGGCTCCAAATAAATTATGACCGCATCCATGCCCTGCTGCCCCTTCATTTAAAGGGGATTTTGTGGGTTGTGCTTTTTGAGAAATTCCCGGCAGGGCATCAAACTCGCCAAGCACACTTATTACGGGTCTGCCTGATCCGTATGTAGCAACAAATGCAGTAGGCATACCGGCCACTCCGCGTTGGACGCGAAAGCCATTTTTTTCTGCATAAGAGGCAAGGATCTCGGCTGAGTCATCTTCTTCAAATGCTGTTTCAGCTAGTGCCCAGATGGAATCACTTATAGCGATCAGCTTGTCCTTATGCGCTTCTACCGAAGCTACAATG
Organism: uncultured Eudoraea sp.; assembly: GCA_947258555.1. Taxonomy (GTDB): domain Bacteria; phylum Bacteroidota; class Bacteroidia; order Flavobacteriales; family Flavobacteriaceae; genus HDS-28. The sequence continues at coordinate 11,346 of CAMYJF010000035.1, forward strand.
GCTTTTTTGGAAGAACTCATGCGCTGGGACTGCATGGTTTGTGTAAGGGCCAGACTTAGTAACAGGAGGAGTAATTTTTTCATGTTGGTTATTTTGAAATTAAGAATCCTAAATATACAAAAACACTACTTATGTCAGCGCCAATTTATATGCACTCAAACATCGTTCTCGTGCCATTTTATGATCGACCATTGGTGTGGTCATGGCAGCTCCATTCGCTTCAGGGACCCAGCGGTTGCAATAGCTCCGATCTCTGTCGAATTTGTCGATTTGGGTGATCGGATTGAAAATTCGAAAGTAAGGAGCAGCATCTACGCCGCTCCCGGCCGCCCATTGCCAGTTACCCACATTGCTGCTCATCTCATAATCCAGCAGTTTTTCGGCAAAATAAGCTTCCCCCCAACGCCAATCTATCAGGAGGTGTTTGCATAGAAAACTGGCAACAAGCATTCGTACCCTGTTATGCATTAAACCAGTGGCATTGAGCTCGCGCATGCCAGCATCGACCATGGTATAACCCGTATTTCCAGTTTTCCATTTCTCAAATTCTTCCGGCTCATTCCTCCAGATGATCCGATCGTACTGAGGTTTAAAAGCACGTGTGGTAGTATGGGGATAATGCCATAAGATCTGCATGAAGAATTCCCGCCAGATCAGTTCTTTCAGGAATGTATCTTCTTTGGCGCCGAGGGCTTGTTGTATGATTTGACGAATTGAAACCGTGCCAAATCTCAGGTGGGGACTTAGATATGAAGTACCCTTAGGAAGACCCGGATAATCCCTGGTTATCTTGTAGCTATTGATTAGGTCTGAGGAAATATTAAAGGAGGGAACTTCAATTTCAGATCTTGTAAATCCGATTTCCGAGATCCCGGGAAAGGGTAAGGCGGTGTCTGCTATCAGGTTATTCAGCCTTTTTTCACTCTCATATGAGACGATGTGAGTATTTGGGTTAAAACGACTTCGCCATCGCTTCATATAGGGTGTATATACAACGTAGGGCGTTCCGTCATCCTTGAGCACATCGTTCTTTTCAAAGATTACCTGGTCTTTATAACTGGTGAAAGGGATGCCTTCAGGTGCAAGCAACTCTGTAATCTGCCTATCCCTGTTTATGGCATAGGGCTCATAATCGTGATTGGTGTAGACAGATGTTATATCATATTCGTCAAGCAGTCGGGTAAAGATCTCATATGGGTCTCCATGGAAGACGGCCAGACTCGATTCGTATTGTTGCTTCAGGGTATCCCTTATTTGTGACAGTCTATCATAGATAAATGTGACTCGGGCATCGTCTTGAGGTAATTGATCCAGGATATGAGTATCAAAAATAAAGACAGGGAGTACAGCATCTGATTCTGTTAGTGCATGGAAAAGGCCGCAATTATCGGTTAAACGCAAATCACGTCGAAACCAAAAAACCGCTGTTTTAATTTTCATCCTAAGAAAGATTGAGTACGGACAGACCTCCATCGACGCCCAGGACCTGTCCCGTTATCCAACTACTATTCTCACTGAGTAAAAAGAAGGCAGTCTGAGCAATATCTTCAGTACTGCCTACCCGCTTAAGGGGATGGCGATCGGCCATTGCCGCTTGTTTACGTTCATTGTTGAGTAGTCGACTAGACAAAGGTGTATCGACCAGTGAGGGTGCTATGACGTTAGATCGAATTTTAGGGGCGTATTCGGCAGCTAATGCTCTTGCAAATCCCTCTATTGCTCCTTTTGCCCCGGCAACACTTGTATGAAAAGGCATTCCTGTGCCGACGGCAACAGTACTAAAGAAAACCATACTGCCACCCTCTGCCATTTTCGGCAGAATATATTTGACTGTATTGACAAGGCCAAAATAATTGATCTCCATATCTTTTCTAAAGGTATCGATATCGAGCATTTTGACCGGCCTCAAGGTAATGGATCCAGGTAAATAAACGAAGCCATGGATTTGCTCCGGAAGCTCTAAAGTTTGAGGCGCCATTTGTAAGACATCATAGGTAATATGAGTTACATCTAAATTTTCTAAGCCGTCTTTGGTTCTTGAAGCTACTATAACATTATGATCGGCCTGCAGAATTTTGGCCAGAGCCAAACCAATCCCAGAGGACCCCCCGATAAGTACGATTGTTTTCTTCATATAGTTCTAAATTGAATAATGGGTTCTACGTCGGGGATCTCGCCGAAAAGGCTTTTAAGTTTTTCATACCTGAATTGAAATACTTTTTGCAATTGCTTGCGGACAAAGGCTCCGTGCATTGCGCGGCCAAGGATTCCAAGCGGCAATTTGTAATCTATCACATCCTCCATGATCACCCCATTTTCATGTGACTTGAGAAAATGCTTGTGGTGCCATAATGAATATGGGCCAAAGCGTTGCTCATCAACAAAATAATCCCCGGATTTAAGATGGGTTATTTCAGTAACCCAACGGGTTTTAAATCCCGGGAAGGGGGAAACTTTGTATTGAATGATCTGTCCTTTAAACATGGGTATAGTTACCCCGGACAGGATCTCGAATTGCATGCTATCTGGCGTAATGGCCGATAAATTTTGTGGATTACAAAGAAATTCCCAAGCTTCATTTTGAGAAACAGTTAACCCTTGACTTGTTTGTAATTGGTAGAATGACATGGCTTAAAGTTACAAAATGTTTAATAATAAAACAAAAAAGTTAAACAAAACTTAATAAATACTTTTTTCCCTGTTGCAATAGCTGTATGTCTAATATTTTAGCAAGGTCACGACCATTTTTGTAATTTCCCTTCGTGATCCCTGCTATGAAAAACATCACCTTTTTCATATTGAGCCTTTTGACGAGCTCCTTCTTATGGAGCCAAAGCGATACCAACAGCCTGGGTGTGCTACCTGGCGAAGTATGGGAGAGTTCGGGCTTGTTATTTCATGATAATGCACTAATAACACACAATGATTCAGGGAATGAAGCCAATCTCTTTGTCATAGATACCTTATCGCTGGCGATCACACGCACTGTTGCTATAAGCAATGCTGAAAACATTGATTGGGAAGACATGGCGCAGGACGACCAGTATATATATGTTGGCGATATCGGCAATAACCAGGGAACACGTACAGATCTTGGGATCTATCGAATAGCCAAACAGGATTTTGATGGATCTGATACCGTATCGGCCGAGAAGATCAATTACGTCTACGAAGATCAGATGGATTTCAGCGGAGGCGCAAACAGCGACTGGGATGCAGAGGCCATGATCGTATTAGGAGAAAATATCATTTTATTCACTAAACAGTGGCAGAGCAATGGAACAGTGGCCTATCAAATTCCGAAAACTCCAGGCGATCATGAGGCAGTGCGACTCGAAAGTTTTGCCAGTAATGGTCTTATCACGGGCGCTGTTTATAACCCGCTCAGTGAAGTAGTTTTTCTCTCAGGCTATTCCCAACAACTTTTTCCTTTTGTTGTACGAATTGAAAACCTTACAGACACCTTTGTTTTTGGTACAGCAGAACGCATTACCTTGCCTCTAAGTTTTATGCAGATCGAAGCAATTACCTATGCTTCGGTAAACAAATACTTTTTAACCTCTGAGCGCTTTGTAAATGCCTCGCCACCCATTACATTGGAATCTCAACTGTTTGTTTTCACTACCAGTGATATGTTGCCTGCAGATCCACCACCTGAACCTGAGCCTGAACCCGAACCCGAACCAATTCCGGAGGGGCCGGAAGGCGACGTACTTCTTTATAGCACGCTTGGAAGTAGTATGATCAGCTATCAGAATGGCATTTCTGAAACCTTATATGGCCGGGCTATATTTGACAGTGCGGGCAGGCAGGTTAAATATACCCCTGCTACCGAGATCACAAATAACGACATCGATTTATCTACGCTTACAAAGGCGGTATATTACCTTACCTTTTATTTCGAAGGGCAGATTGTCTCCAAGCCATTTGTCAGGCAATAGATGTCTTATTTAAGGATTCCTTAACATTCCTTGCTCGGGTTTATCCGTAGTTTTATTTTCGCAATAATAAAACACTTTAGAGCATGAAAAAACTATTTTTATTAGCAGGTGCTTTTGTCCTTTCAATTTCGCTGCAAGGACAGATGCAGACACCGGCTCCAAGTCCATTTTCTAAGATCGAACAGAAAGTCGGACTCACTGATGTGACAGTGGAATATTCACGACCTTCCATGAAGGGGAGAACCATATTTGGTGATCTGGTACCCTATGACAATCTTTGGAGAACCGGAGCCAATGCAAGAACGAAGATCACTTTTAGCGATGACATCAAATTTGGTGGTACGGATGTAAAGGCAGGATCCTATGGCTTATTGACAATTCCTGGTATGAGCAGTTGGGATGTGATCCTATATACAGAAGCCAATGGGGGAGGAACCCCTGGTGAATGGGATGATGCCAAAGTTGCAGCCAAAGTTTCAGCACAAGTAAATGCCCTCCCATGGGATGTAGAAACTTTCACGATCGTTATTGGGGAATTAACAAACACGGGTGCAAGCCTTGGTTTCTTTTGGGAAAAATCCTCAGTGATGGTTCCTTTCGAAGTGCCAACAGATGCACTTGCTACCCAAAGTATCGAATCGGTTATGGCAGGTCCGAGTGGAAACGAATATTTCAGCGCGGCCTCTTATTATCTTGAGTCAGGAAAGGATCTTGAAAAGGCCAAAGGATGGATAGATAAAGCTGTTGAAATGAATGAGAATGCATTTTGGATGATGCGCGTTCAATCGCTCATTTATGCCAAAATGGGTGATACCAAAGGCGCTATTGCAGCAGCCAAGCGTTCCCTGGAAGTGGCCAAGAAAGCAGGTAATGACGATTACGTACGTATGAACTCAGCCAGTTTAAAAGAATGGGGAGCTATGTAATCTCCTTGAAAATAAAAATTAGAACCCGGGATTTTCCCGGGTTTTTTTATGTCTGTATGGGAGGGTTTCTAAGGAGTCTGTCGAATCCTTCGAGGATCAATGCCAGTACTATAACAAGTCCGCATCCAAAGGCATTGAGCCAGAGATAAGACATCCAGTCGAATTTAAATCCAACAATCACAATTACCTGGGTAATTATGGCTGCGGTAAACACAGCATTCCCCCGGATCCATCTAAAAAAGAAGGCCAAGAGGAAAATTCCCAGTACGTTTCCGTAGAATATCGAACCGATAATATTGACCAATTGGATCAGGTTATCAAAAAGATCAGCAACACAAGCTATACATATCGCTATAACACCCCAAAGCAGGGTAAACCCTTTAGACGCTTTTACATAATGTGCTTCATTCTCCTCAGTTTTCCTGTTGCGCTTATAGAGATCCAACGCTGTTATTGTCCCCAGGGCATTAAGTTCACTGGCCGTACTTGACATGGCCGCAGACAGGATCACTGCCAAAAGCAATCCGATCAAGCCTCGCGGAAGAAAATTCAAAATGAAATGAATAAACACGTAGTCCTTGTCATTTGTCTGTACAAGGGAATCTGATTTGGCTATAACACTCTTAGCGGCCTCTCTGTTAGCTCGCTCTTCCTGGTTGATCAGTACCATTTGCTCGCCCAATTCTTTTTCACGGGCATGATCTTTCTCATCAATCGCCAGGGAATATAAGCCTTGAACAGCTTGCTTATCTATTTCTAATTTTTCATGTGCATCTACAAGCACCTGGTAATCCTGTGAATAATCGCTGTTCATCACGGCTTCAGTGGCCGCCGGATTAAAATTTAAAGGGGAAGCATTGAATTGATAAAAAACAAAGACCATGACACCTACCAGCAAAATAAAGAACTGCATGGGAACCTTTAAAAGGGCGTTGAATATCAATCCAAGCTGACTTTCACGAACAGACTTCCCCGAAAGGTAGCGTTGCACCTGGCTCTGGTCCGTCCCAAAATAGGCTAGTGCCAAAAACATTCCCCCTGTTATGCCACTCCAAAACGTATATCGACTTGAAGTGTTTAAATCGAAATCCAGAATATTCAGCTTTTCATTGGCCCCTGCGATCTTTAAAACTTTTGTAAAGGTGATATCGCCTGGCAAGAAACCGAGAATGAAGAAAAATGCCATGAACATCCCCAACATAATGACAAACATTTGTTGTTTCTGAGTAACACTAACTGCTCGGGTACCCCCTGAGACAGTATAAATTATTACCAGGATCCCAATAATGATGTTCAGCGTGTTTAAGTTCCAACCTAAAACGGCCGATAAGATAATGGCAGGTGCAAAAATGGTTATTCCTGCAGCCAGACCTCGTTGAATTAAAAACAAAATCGCCGCCAAGGTGCGGGTTTTTAGGTCGAATCGGGATTCCAGGAATTCATAGGCCGTATAGACCTTTAATTTGTGATAGAGGGGAACAAAGACCATACATATGATGATCATGGCCAGTGGCAGTCCGAAATAGAATTGAACAAATCCCATTCCATCGTGAAACGCCTGACCGGGTGTTGAAAGAAAAGTGATCGCACTAGCCTGGGTCGCCATGACAGATAGGCCTATCGTCCACCATTTGGCGCGGTGGCCTCCCATTACATATTCTTCGACATTGGCGCTGCCACGGGTCTTCCAAACCCCGTAAAACACTATTGATAAGAGTGTTCCTGCCAATATCAGCCAATCGAGTCCGCTCATCTAGCCGTATGTGATCATGAGATAAAAGAAAATAACGATATACAGGGCGTTGAGGATAAGTACGACCGAGTACTCCTTCTTCCAGGAAAAGGTTTCAAATATGGATCTATCCTTTGGTATCATGTGTCTCTTCAGGATCTGCTTTGCCAATGGAAAGCATATTGGCAAATAATTTATATGCTCCGGAAACTCCTGCAGGTAATTCCCGGAAAAAGCTTAGTCCGGTGTAAATATAGTAGCCTTTGCCAAAAGGAGCTACTAATAAACTCCCTTTCATTGCATCATATCCTTCATCCTGCATAGAAAGTACCGCTGTAAAGGCAGGATCCCATTCATTGGGAAAATACAAGCCCCTTTCCTGCACCCAGCCCTCAAAATCGGCCAGGGATATAGAATTTGGATGTGTGATCAGTGGATGCTTTGGGGCAATAATATCAACTTGGGAATTTTCATCGGTAACCCTGTCCCTCGATAACTTGAGTGGAAAGGGGGCGATCTCTTTGTAGGCAGAATCCCAGCGCCCAGCCGTATTGTATTGAACGATCATCGTACCTCCATTCTTCACATAGTCCATCAAAGCAGGTTGCTTCAACTTCAATACATCATTTACATTATATGCCCTAATGCCTAAAACTATGGCGTCGTAATTATCAAGGGAGCCCATTTGAATGGATTCCGGTTTGATCTCATCCACACGACAACCCATCTGCACCAGGCTTTCTGCAACGCCATCTCCGGCACCCTCTATGTATCCTATGGCTTCACTGTAGTTATCTATGTTTAGCCGTACAAATTTAGACTCCGCCGGCAATAAGACGGACTGCGTAGGTATATGGTCATAGGCAATAGTCACCAATTCACTATTATAATTCTGACCTTCCAGGTTAACAATGGCCTTAGCCCAGAGCTCATCCTGGTTCAATGGCGGGGTCACATCGAAAGTTAGCGTGACTTCTTCCCCCTTCTGAGAAAGACTGAATTCCTGCTGATTATTTGCCACCTTCCAATTATCGGAAATGGCCAAAGAAACAGACCCGCTGATCGTATCTTTCTCTGCCCGGATCTTCACCGGAATACTCCGTGTAGCCCCATTAGAAAAAATAACAACTTTATCTTCAAAGGAGCTTGTCACCGCAGGTAATACTTCAAAAGGTCTGTATAATTCTCCCTGATCTGGTTCAGAATAGCGATAAACCAGCGGGCGCTCCAGGCTGATCATTGTTCCATTAAAATCGAGATCAAATTGGGCGATATAGCCTTCCGCTGCCTCAGGTTTACCGATCAGGTCTGTATCTTCTACAGAATACATACCAAGAGAGCCTTTTTTATTAAGCCAATAGGGACTGGTATATGAAGCATTGTCAGGCACTGAAACTTGAAATTCAATATTTTCTTTTTTGTTGTTCTGGAGGGCCAACTCTGCAGAGTCGATGTCACTGCCATTGATTTTTATTGCCTTCAGGGTCAGGGGCAAGTCACTCCGATTTAGAGCTTCTACTTTAACGGACACTTCGCTTCCAGGTACAGTCACCGGCGAAGTCGTTGCCGCTTCCAGGTAGAGTCCGCTAACAGATCCAATGAGACTTTTTAGTTCTTCACTTTTAATTGTTTTCCAATGATCATCTGATACAGTTTGCAATAAACTATACGCCTTAAGCAGCTCATTCAAGTGCACAGAAGGGTTGGTAAAATTGAAATTCTCTTCTACTGCGTATAAGATCTCGCCGATCTTGTCGCCGCCTTCGATTCTTGACCAGCTCGTATCTATACCTTCAAATATGTTTTGTTCTCCTTGAGGAAGATCTCCTTTGATGATCTCCAGATATTCCGTTTCGGACCCCCGGGTTGTCAATCGGCCAAACCCTTGACATTTATGCTGACTGCTCGCCATAGATGCCAGTTCGTTGTTAGAGAGTCCCAGGATTGGGTAGAAGACACCCGTATCTACCGAGATCAAATTCGATTTATCAGCTTTTTCAAAATTCTCCCTGCTTCCGTAGAACCACCAGGATGTATTAAAAAATAAACGCCTTGGTTGCCAAGTTTCCAAGCTTTCCAATTGTGAGGGATAGGACTTCTCTGATCCCACAAGGTCAAAAGCCTCTGTACTTAACATAGCTGATGAGGTATGTTGTCCATGGGTACTTCCCGGAGTGCGATGGTTGAAGCGATTTACGATAACATCAGGTTTGAACTGCCTTATGACTCGGACTACATCACCTAATACTTCCTCTTTGTTCCATATTCTGAGGGTTTCATCCGGATGTTTTGAATAGCCAAAGTCTACTGCCCTGGTGAAAAATTGTTGTCCGCCGTCAATGGAGCGCGCACCCAGCAATTCCTGGGTTCTCAGAAGTTCTTTTAATTCAGGGCCTATTAGATTTTGGCCCCCATCACCACGCGTAATAGAAAGGTATCCGGTACGGGCTTTAACGCCATTTGAGAGATAAGAAATTAAGCGTGTATTCTCATCATCGGGATGTGCAGCTATATAAAGTGCAGATCCAAGAAAATTGAGCTTCTGAATTGAATGATAGATATCCGATGACGATGGCTTAACAGGCGCCTGCCCATGAATCTTGAGGAAGAAGAGACAGAAAAAAAGTAGCAGGGTGGGTTGGAATCGCATAAAATTGATTTAATGGTGGCATTCAAATATAGGAAGAATGGGAGTGGACTATAAAAACGTTTAGAAGGTTTTAACACCTCAATCCGTCGCACTTTCTTCCGTATGATCCTTCTCTGAATGCAATAACAATATGGCCCTCTGTAACAAAAGGTTATTGGGAAAGGTCAATAATTCGCCTGAGGTAGTACGTAAGTGCATATGATATGCCTTAATATCCTCGATCAGTAACTCGCCTTGATAATCAAGATCCTTATCATAGATCCGTATGTAATCTCCTATCTTGAAAGGGAAGGAAAAAAACAGGATCACACCGGCTGTTATATTACTCAAAATCGACCATTGCGCAAATACAGCAACTCCAATCACTGCGAAAACAGAAGAAAGCAGGATGCTGATATCCTTAAACTTGACCCCCCAAATAAAGATCAATACGATTATAAGAAAAGCGCTTAAGCCAAATATGACATACTTGCCTACTAAACGCGTACGCATTTCATCAAAATGCCCGGCTTTGGCCACTCTTCGTATGGTTTTCAAAGAAATAAATCGTATCAGAAGATAAATGACAAATACGACAGTGGAGGCAATGAGTGCCTCTTGGTTGGTTGAAATAAAAGTGTTCATTTAAAGACCTAGTTTTTCATGCATATATTTTTCAAAAATACCGCTAAAATACGGTCATACCATGGCCCTTAACGATTTATAGAGGATTTGTGTGGGAAGTCCAACTACATTGGTGTAGGAGCCTCGTATTTCCTCAATTCCGGCCATGCCTATCCACTCCTGGATGCCATATGCTCCTGCTTTGTCCAAGGGATTGCCTTCCTCGATATAGTACATGATCTCCTCCGGGGATAAAAATGCCATTTTTACTTCCGTCTTGGCGTGAACTACATGTTGCTCTTTTGGTGTGGTAAAGCATATTGATGTATAGACCTCATGCCATTTATCAGAAAGACTTCTCAGCGTGCTAATGGCATCATTTTCATCTTTGGGTTTGCCCAGCACCTGATCTTCAAACCATACAATGGTATCGGCAGTAATAATGATCTCATCGGGTTGCACTTTATTTTTAAAGGGCGAGGCTTTTAAGACAGCCAGATAATTGGTGATCTCTTGCTTAACAAGCCCTTCAGGAAAGTTCTCTTCCACAGGTATGACCCGGACCTCAAAGGGGATTTTTAAAGCTGCAAGTAGTTCCTGTCGTCTGGGAGAAGATGAAGCTAATACTACTGAATATGCCGAAAGACCCGTAATCATACTACAATATTCCTTTGATCCACTTATCCTGTACCCTCATGACCTGTTCAATAAGATCCCGTACACAACCGTCGCCTCCATTTCTATGCGACACATAATCGCTGATGGCTTTGATCTCAGCGACAGCATTGTTAGGACAGGATGCCACCCCAACTTTTCGCATGGCCTCTATATCCGGAAGATCATCGCCCATATAAGCAATAGAATCAGCCGCTATATCATTCTTTGCTATAAAATCATCGAGCACTTTGATCTTGTCATGAATACCTAAATGGATATCGGTGACCCCCAAGCCTGCAAGTCGCTTCTCGACGCCGGGATTTGTACCCCCTGTGATCACACAGATCTTGTACCCGGCTTCAACCGCTTGCTTAACTGCATAGCCATCTTTTACACTCATGGTTCGTAATAATTCACCCGATGTAGTTATTTGAACAGTGCCGTCCGTAAATACGCCGTCGACGTCAAAAACAAAGGCTCTAACTGCTGGAAGAAGGGTTTTATAATTGGCTTTCATACTCGTTTTGTATTGATACAGATATGGTTTTATACAGCTCTTGTTGGGCTGTATCAGGCAGCAATTTCAGGTGTTTTGCAATGACTGATCTATCACCACGCACTGCTGGTCCCGTTTGTGCATTCGCAGCCCCTAAGATCTTAGCTTTAGCAACAGTTTCATCTAACAATGGGTGTAGCATTTCTTTAGGAAGGTCATGTGCTTCACATATTTTTTCAGCTTGCCGAATCATATGATTTACAAAGTTATTGGTAAATACGGCCGCGAGATGCAAGCGTATTCGTTTGCCGGAATCGACCCAACTGATCGACTCAGAAACGGTTCCCGCAAGTTGCTCCAACATCTTTCGGTCTTCTGTTTCTGCACATTCCAGGCATAAAGGGATAGTATTAAAGTCGACTTCCCGATCTGCGCTCAGTGTCTGCAGCGGGTAAAAAACACCACGTCTTTTAATAGGTAATAAATCATCCATGGGAATGCTCCCTGCCGTGTGAACAACCAAAGCGTTGGACGACCTGAATTGTTTTTGAACATCAGAGATAGCATCATCATGTACAGCGATCACAATGATATCGGCACTTTCATCAATATCACTTATTTCTTCAACTTCATGTCCCGTTGATAGGATCTCTCCCTTTCGTTCTTTTTTTCCGTAAATACCTAATAATTTTACATCTTCCGAATGGGAGAAGGCTTGTGCCAGTTTAGCAGAAACATTGCCGGTACCAATAAGGATAATTGATAGCATGTCCAAAAGTACACTTTTTTTTGCCTGGAGCTTGGATGAGAATAAACAGCGATTTCGACCTATTTCAATTCAATATGTCGCGTTAAAATCCCAAAAAGCATGTACTTTTGCATGCTAAAACCCTGCTAAAGCAATCCATGCTAAATTTTCTTAAAAAGATCTTGTTCTCTAATCGGCTGATGGCGGTACTCTTTCTGCTTTTCGCTGTCGCCATGGCTTTCGGAACGTTTATAGAAAGCTGGTACAGTACAGAGACCGCTCGGATCTATATCTATAATGCCACATGGTTTGAAGCCATTATGGTATTTTTTGTGATCAATTTTTCTGGAAATATCTCCAAATACCGTTTATGGCGTAGGGAGAAATGGCCCATACTTGTTCTGCACCTATCGTGGATCCTTATAATAATCGGTGCCTTTGTGACCCGTTATATAAGCTATGAGGGCATGATGCCTATTCGGGAAGGGGCCACCGAGAATATTTTTTATTCCGACAAGACCTACCTCACACTCAATGTGGATGGAGAGATCGATGGGCAGTTAAAGAGGAGACCTTTACAAGATGAGATCATTGCCACTCCGGAAGGGATAAAATCAAGCTTACCCTGGAAATTCGATTTTAATGGGGAGCCGTTTGAAGTTAGATATGAGGGCTTTATACAAGGGGCACAGGAGGGAATCATTCCGGATGATAAGGGTGTTAAATTCTTAAAAATTGTTGAAGCAGGCGACGGCACACGACACGAACATTACCTGGAGGAAGGAAAAGTAGCTAGTATTCACAATATGCTTTTTGCACTTAATGCGCCTACCGATGGGGCGATCAATATTATGGAGGAGAATGGCAATTACAAGCTCAAAACTCCTTTTGAAGGCAGCTTTATGCGGATGGCAGATCAGTTATCCGGAGCGGTACTGAAAGACTCGATCCAAAAACTGGAATTACGCTCGCTATATACTATTGGAGGCATGGAATTTGTTATTCCCGGACCTACAATTAAAGGTAGAATTGGAGTAACACAAACTCCTGATGATGAGCTTACTGAAGGCTCACAAGATGCTATTATAATTCAAATATCTTCAGGCGGAGAAACGGTAATAAGAGAAATACTTGGTGGGAAAGGAATTGCTAAGATGAATAGCGCTTTCAAGGTGGGTGATCTTCAGTTTTCCGCGGCCTATGGATCCAAGGTTTATCAGCTCCCATTTCAAATTCAGTTACGTGATTTCATAGCGGAGAAATACCCCGGCACTGAGAAGGGTTATGCCTCATTTATGAGTAAGATCTCGGTAAAAGACGAACGTCCTTATGATTATGATATCTATATGAATCATATTCTGGATCATAAAGGGTATCGCTTCTTTCAGGCCAGTTTTGATCCGGATGAAAAAGGCACGGTGCTGTCAGTCAATCATGATGCATGGGGTACCCGAATTACATATGCAGGTTACTTTCTACTTTACTTCGGCCTAATGGCGCTCATGTTTTTTGGGAAAACACGATTCAGGGAACAAGTGAAAAGCCTGGATAATCTTAAGCGCAAAAAAGCCGCCATGTTTGCTCTGGCCCTGTTTATTGGAACATCTCAATTATGGTCACAAGATTCTCTTTCTGCAAACCATCAACATTCAGGGCCTACACAATTGCAAATAGATTCCCTTTTAAAGGCAACTGCGGTATCAGAGGAACATGCTGCCCGCTTCGGTAAGTTGGTTATACAGGATGATGGGGGCCGGATGAAACCAATGAATACTTTTGCATCGGAGATCCTTAGAAAATTACGATTTAAAACATCCTACAACGACCTGAATGCAGATCAGATCATGTTATCCATGATGCTGAATCCTGCACTCTGGTACAATGTACAATTCATCACCCTTGACAAGAAAAAACAAAATGATAGTCTTAGGAATATCATAGGAGTTCCTAAAGGCCAGGAATATGTCAAAGCCACCGATTTTTTTGATGCTAAGGGGAATTACAAGCTGAGTTCGTATGTACAGGATGCATATGCTACGAATACACCCAATAAATATCAGCAAGACTTTAAGGATATTGATCTGAGGTTGGGTTTGCTCAATAGGGCATTGAGTGGCGAGATCATCAAGATTTTCCCTTTATTGAATGATGATAACAATAAATGGATCTCTGCTGTTGAATACAGATCCGGCAAGTTTGTAGTAGGGGATACGCTTTACAGTAATTTTATTAAAAATGCAGTGCCTTTTTATCTATTGTCTGTACAAAATGGCATGGAGAAGGGAGATTACTCAGAGGCTAATAAACTCCTCGAAGCCTTTCACCAAAACCAGGTCAACCATGGTAGCGAAGTGCTCCCTTCCGATAAAAAAGTGGAGACAGAGGTACTATATAACAAGCTCGATATATTTAACAGGCTCTACAAGTATTACGCCTTGATAGGGATACTGATGTTTTTCGTGCTGATCTTTCGTATTTTCAAGGATAGACGTATTTGGGATATTGCCACTTATTTCTTTACTGGGATCATCTACATCTTCTTTATTTGGCATACAGCCGGATTGATCTTACGATGGTATATATCCGGTCATGCACCCTGGTCCGATGCCTATGAGAGTATTCTATATGTCTCCTGGGCAGCCATGGGTATGGGGCTATTAATGAGCAGAAAAAGCAAGTTAACCCTCGCCGCTTCTGCATTTGTAACAGCTATGCTGCTGTGGATCGCCCACCAGAGCTGGGTAGATCCTTCCATAGCCAATCTAGTACCAGTACTTGACAGCTATTGGCTGATGATACATGTTGCAGTCATTGTAGGCAGTTATGGACCCTTTACAGTGGGTATGATCCTGGGAGTCGTTTCTCTTCTACTGATCGTCCTGACGAATGAGAAAAACAAAAAGAAGATGAAGCTCAACCTAAAGGAATTAAGCATTATCAATGAAATGGTGCTTACTGTAGGGCTGGTTATGCTTACTATTGGGAATTTCCTTGGAGGGCAATGGGCCAATGAGAGTTGGGGTCGGTATTGGGGTTGGGACCCAAAAGAGACCTGGGCCCTTATTTCAATAATGGTTTACGCATTTGTCCTGCACATGCGACTAGTCCCCGGATTACGTGGACGTTGGGCATTAAGTTTTGCCAGCATCCTGGCATTTGGCAGTATTATGATGACATATTTTGGGGTCAATTTTTATCTGGTCGGATTGCATTCCTATGCAAGCGGGGCTCAGGTGATCACGCCAGACTTTGTATGGTACGCTCTTCTGGCAATTCTTCTTCTTGGCGCCATTAGTCGTTGGCGTTATAAAGTGCACTATAGCTAGAAGGTATTGGCTCGCTTTAATTTCTCATCTTTACATCAGAAACAACCATATCCACTAACCTGGCGCATATGTCCAGTTCTTCTCTAACACCAGCTAAACTCTTTCGGGCTTTTGTAGATGCTGTTTTAGGCAAAGAAAAAGAGTTCACCACCGGAAGTATCCGAAAGGCAATTTTTTTCCTGGCCATTCCCATGATCCTGGAGATGATGATGGAATCCATTTTTGCCGTTGTGGATATCGCCTATGTGTCTCAGGTAAGTGTAAATGCCGTAGCAACGATTGGTCTGACAGAATCTGTGATCACTTTGGTATATGCCATTGCCATCGGTCTGAGTATGGCAGCGACGGCAGTTGTTGCAAGGAGGATAGGGGAAAAGGATGTTCAAGGGGCCAGGGAGGCGGCGGCACAGGCAATATTACTGGGCGTAGTAGTTGCGGTCATTGTAGGTATAATCGGGATCTTTTATGCTAAAGAAATCTTAGGGCTGATGGGCGGTGAACCTGATTTGATAGCCGAGGGCTATGGATATACTCAATGGCTGATCGGGGGCAACATTACCATCTTGCTTCTCTTCCTTATCAATGCCATCTTCAGAGGGGCCGGAGATGCCTCCATAGCCATGTGGACATTAGTTTTATCAAACGGACTAAATATTATTCTAGATCCTATATTCATCTTTGGCCTTGGACCGATCCCCGAATATGGCGTGATGGGGGCAGGGATCGCAACTAATATCGGCAGGGGTACAGCAGTACTCTTTCAATTGGGAATTTTATTTTTTGGCTGGAGTCGGATCAAACTAGGGATTCGGGATATGATTGTAAGAGTAAAAACAATGCTGAATTTGATCGAAGTTTCCTTAGGTGGAATTGCCCAGTTTTTTATCGGTACATCCAGTTGGGTCTTTTTAATGCGTATCATGTCGGAATTCGGGAGTGATGTATTGGCAGGCTATACCATAGCCATTAGAGTAATGATGTTTACTTTTATGCCTGCCTGGGGCATGAGTAATGCTGCTGCTACTTTGGTAGGTCAGAATCTCGGAGCTAAAAAGCCGGATCGGGCCGAACGTTCGGCCTGGATCACGGGTAAATACAATGCCTGGTTTATGGCCATTTTGTCTTTGATCTATCTCTTTTTTGCCGAAAATATCATTCGATTGTTTAATGAAGAACCTATTGTTGTTGAGAATGGCACCCTATGCCTGCAGATCATAGCAGCAGGATATATTTTTTATGCCTATGGTATGGTGATCTCACAGGCCTTCAATGGGGCTGGGGATACCCGCACTCCTACTAAGATCAATTTTATTGCCTTCTGGATCTTTCAGCTACCTTTTGCATATCTGGCTTCCATCACTTTTGAACTAGGGCCGCTCGGTGTCTTCCTTGCCATACTTTTAGCTGAGATATTGCTTTCTGTGATCGCCATGGTCTGGTTTAAGAAGGGCCGATGGAAAAAGGTTCAGGTCTAAGTTGATTTTTGTATTTTTAATTTTCAAATTCCATCCCGTATGAAGCCAAAAAAACCCGGTATAAATACCCTTTGCACACATTATGGAGAATTAGAAGATAAGCAGTTTCAGGGTGCTATTTCACCCTTGTACATGAGTACTTCTTATGCCTTTGAAGATGTAGATCAAAAGAGGTACCCTCGATATTACAACACCCCCAACCAGGAAGCCTTGTGCAAGAAAATAGCAGCTCTGGAGCATGCGGAAGATGCATTGATCTTCGGGAGCGGAATGGCAGCTATAAGCACAGGTATGATGACTTTTCTAGAAGCAGGGGATCATATTGTCCTTCAGAATTTGATCTATGGGGGAACCTATAACCTGATCGTCAAGCAGTTTGAAAAATTCGGAATTTCCTATTCGTTTACAGACTCACTTGTCCCTGAGGATTTTGAACGTTTGATACGTCCAAATACTAAGGTGATCTATATTGAGACTCCTTCTAATCCCATGTTAACCATTACAGATGTACGAGCGATCGCCGATATGGCGAAGCGACATGGGTTAGTATCTATGATCGATAATACTTTTGCCAGTCCAGTTAACCAAAATCCTATAGACCTGGGTATTGATGTAGTTATACACAGTGCGACAAAGTACATGGGAGGGCATTCAGATATATGTGCAGGTGCCATTGCCACAACAAAGGAATACCGGGATCGGATACACGATATGGGTATTCGGTTGGGAGGTAGTTTAAGTGATTACACGGTTTGGCTTTTAGAACGCAGCCTGAAAACTATGGGACTTCGCGTCCAAAGGCAAAATGAAAATGCCATGATGTTGGCTGAATACCTGGAGGCAATCCCGCATATCACTAAGGTATATTATCCCGGACTTCCAAACCATCCGGACCACGAATTAGCACTAGCTCAAATGCACGGGTTTGGCGGCATGATGTCGTTTGAATTGGATCCTTCAATAGATCCGGTTGCTTTTAGAAAGGCATTAAAGCTGATAAAATCTTCTATGAGCCTTGCAGGCGTGGAGAGCACAGTCCTATCACCGGCAGAAACATCCCATGCCTTGATTCCCAAAGAAGAACGGGAGAGACATGGAATTACGGACGGACTCATCAGATTTTCAGTAGGAATTGAAGAATCGGACGATTTGATCGCAGACATTCACCAGGCACTTATGCAAGTGGCACCGGAAATGGTTGAGATTACCAATAAATCTTAAAGTAAGAAATTGATGAAATTAGATATACTTGTTTTCGCTTCTCATCCGGATGATGCAGAACTAGGGGCAGGCGCGACCATTGCCAAATGTGTGGCTCAGGGTAAAAAAGTTGGGATCATAGATCTTACCAGGGGGGAATTAGGCACACGTGGTTCGGCGGAGATACGCGAAAAGGAATCTGAAGCGGCCTCAAAGATCCTCGGGATTCACGCGCGAGAAAATATGGAGTTTCGCGACGGATTTTTCGTCAATGATGAAGTGCATCAAATGGCCCTGGTTCGAATGATTAGAAAATATCGACCTGATGTAGTACTCTGTAATGCTGTGGAAGATCGTCATATTGATCACGCCCGCGGTAGTAAGCTGGTCAGTGATGCCTGCTTTCTAAGCGGATTATCCAAGATCGATTCTAAATTGGAGGGAGATGATCAATGGCAGGATCCCTGGCGTCCATCTAGGGTGTATCACTATATTCAATGGAAAAATTTGGAACCGGATTTTGTAGTAGATGTTTCGGAATTTATCGAGAAAAAGGTGGAGGCCATTAAGGCCTATGCCTCTCAGTTCTATGATCCTAACAGCGATGAACCGGAAACACCAATTAGCAGCAAGAATTTTATTGATAGTATTATCTATCGCAGCCGTGACTTAGGAAGGTTATCTGGGGTGCAATATGCTGAAGGATTTACGGTTGAACGCTATCCGGTAGTTAATGATCTGGACGATCTGAATTAACTGGCTTTTCTGAACTTGTCTTTTGCTTTAGGTAGTGTAAAGAAGAAACAACTGCCTTTTCTGGGTGTACTTTCTACCCAAATTTGTCCCTGGTTTTTCTCTACCATTTCCTTGCAGAGAGAAAGGCCTAATCCTGTACCCTTTTCATTCTGGGTTCCGCTGGTGCTGGCATTAGTGTTTTCGGAAAAAAGCTGCTTACGCACCTCTTCAGTCATACCCACTCCGGTATCCCTAACAGAGATTTCCCAATGCGAATTGGCCTCACGCGCATTAATGGTGATCATACCATTGTCTGGCGTGAACTTGATCGCATTACTTATTAAATTTCGCACGACAATATCTATCTGATTTGCATCTGCCCAGGATTGCGTATTTCCCGAAAGGAGACTAGAAATGCGGATCGACTTGCCAGCGGCTTGTTCAGACAACAAATTGATATTATCATCAATAATTGCCTCCAGTGCGACTAAGCCAGGTTTGGTAATAGCTCCGTTCATTTGGGTGTGACCCCATGAAAGGAGGTTATTTAAGGTAAAGGAAATATGTTCAATATCGTTGCGTAGTTTCGGGATCAAGTCAAGAAATTCGTTCTTGCTTACATCTCCCTGTGTATATAGATTTAATAAGCCCTGTAAGGCGCCAATTGGTCCACGGAGATCATGGCCAATGATTGAAAAGAGCTTTGTTTTAGTTTCATCGTTTTCGCGTAGCTGGGATTCACGCTCTTCCAGGATCTCTTTTTGGGCATTTAATTCTACATTCAATGCTTGATGTATCTTCCTGCTCCTGAACATCAGGTAGGCAATGAGCCCGATAATTAAAATGATAAATAAAGTGAGATTTATATAGCGCCTTTGTTTGGCCAATGCCTTGTCATTCTCAGTGATCAAATGCTCTTTCTGGCTCTCATATGCTGTTTTCGTCTTGAGCAGTTCGAGACTCATTTTGGTTTTGTTCTTGCTCAGGGTGTCCGATAGCTCCTGGAAAATTTCATGATATTCCAGAGCGCAAAGCAGATCTCCATTTTTCTTACTGAGATTGTAGAGTAGTTTGGCACATTCTTGTTTCCCTTCCAGGTAGTTAATACGATTAGACAAGGCCATTGATCTGTATGCGTAGTCCAAAGAAATACTGTCTTGTTGCTGCCCGAGATAAGCCGCAGCAATGCCATTGTAAAGGTTTATTTTACCTCGGTCATCGTGCAATTTCTTATGCAAAAGCTCCGCTTGTTTATACCAATAAAGCGCCCATTTGAATTCCCCGTCCTTTAAATAGGTTTTCCCCTTAATTTCATAGGCATATGCCAACCATTCCGGTATGTCTTCTTTTTCAAAGGTTGCAATACTCTTGTTGACATGGAACATGGCATAGTCCAGTTTCTCCATGTCGGCATAAACAGATGCCAGGTTACTGTTCGTTTCTGCTGAGAATACTTCATTACCCAAATCTTCATTAATCTTTTTAACAAGATTGTAGTATTGAAGGGCTTCTTCAAAATCTTTCTGATCGGCATACACATTTGCCACATTCTCATAAAGGATGGATAGCATGGGCTTGTTTCCTGCCGCTTTTGCAAGTTCAATTCCTTCGAGATAAGTTTTTAAGGAGTGAGCATATTGCCCGTTAAATCCGTATTCATTGGCCATGTAATTCAAGCTTTTAACCTCCAGGTTTGTATGTCTTGTATCCTGGGCAAGCTTCCTTGCTTTCCTGAGTTGTGCGAAAGCACTGTCCGAATTTCCTTTGTCTGAGTAATATGCGCCTAATAAAATCCGGGCATTGATCTTACCCTTGGTATAGGCAAGTTCCTTACTTAATTGTAGCGTTTTTTGGGCCAGGATAGCTACACTATCCGTATGATGGTACCGTAACCCGGACGCCATATTAATCAGTTTATGAATGTATGTAGTGTCTTTGGTATATATATGTGCCGGAACATGCTGGCGAGAACCCTCGGATGTGCTCTTAGGTTCTTCAGCACCTTGTGCAATACCCCAGAAGGGGAGAAGAAGTAGGATACTCACATAAAGAGAGAGGCCTTTTAAGCTGATTCTCATGAGCATGGTCAGGTTTATATTGGACGTTTAGGGGCCGTTTATTAGTGCTATAAAATTAAGGTAAGAGCTAAGGGGGTTATAATAATTGTTGTCAATAGCCCTATTTATGATGTTTTAGCGGAAAAAGAGTGTCATTCATCCGATATTGTAGGAAAAACACTACATATGTTAATCAACGTAAATTCTTAAAATTTAATGTCGATTTTCGCCCATTCTGCTTCAGATTCCGATGGAATCATTTGACCAAATGATAAAAAAAAGTAACTTTGCCATCGCCTAAATCATGGTGGTTGTAGCTCAGCTGGTTAGAGCGCTGGATTGTGGTTCCAGAGGTCGCCGGTTCGAAACCGGTCTTCCACCCTTCCTGACACTCGCTGCACTCGGTCAGGATTACCCGAGAGCGGCGATTGTGTCAGAAGCACTGATAACTTGAAGAGTTTGTCAGTGCTTTTTCTTTTATCTGATTCCAAATTTCACTTTCAAATTTGACATTTGGGTGACATGGAATACTGCACATATATTCTATATTCAAGAATAATCAAAGAATTCTATTTCGGACAAACTCAAAATTTGCCTAAGAGGATGGAGCAACATAATAAATATGGGGTTGGATATACCTCGATAGGAAGGCCGTGGGATTTGATTTGGTTTAAAATTTTTAGAACTAAATGTGAGGCAATGTCTTTAGAAAATAAACTAAAAAACCTCTCACGGAAACGAAAAATTGCCTTTATGATAAAATACAAAGATCATATAGCACAGGAACTAACAATAAAAGCACTGAACGAATTGAAGTAAACAAAAAAAGTCCTTCCACCCGGAAGGACTTTTTTTATTGTCTTTATATTGTAATCCTATTTAGCCATCGTATCAACTGCTACCCGGTTATCTCTGTTTGCAACTTCCCAGGCCGTATGGAAGATCAGTTGAGCCCTGTTTTTTAAGAGATCAAAGTCGATTTTATCCACTGTATCACTTGGTCTATGGTAATCATCGTGAGTCCCGTTGAAATAGAAAATGATAGGAATGTTGTTCTTGGCAAAATTGTAATGATCGCTTCTGTAGTAAAATCGGTTGGGATCATTTTCATTGTTATACTTATAATCCAACTCAATGTTGGTGTATTTAGCATTTACATTTTCTGAAAGTTTGTGTAACTCCTGGCTTAATTTATCGGACCCGATCAGATAGACATAATTACGGTTTCCCTGACGTTTTGGATCGATCCTACCGATCATGTCGATATTTAAATTGGCCACCGTATTGGCTAATGGGAATACAGGATCATGGTCCGTGTAATATTGAGAACCCAGCAAGCCCTTTTCCTCTCCTGTCAAATGCAGAAATACTACGGACCTTTTGGGGCCTTGTCCGTTTTTGGCTGCTTCTACAAAAGCTTCAGCGATCTCTAGCATGGCTACTGTTCCGGAGCCGTCATCATCTGCACCATTATTTATATTTCCGTCGGCATTCACGCCTATATGATCCAAATGAGAAGAAATAACAACGTATTCCTCGGGCTTTTCACTTCCTTTAATAAATGATACAACATTCTCAGTATCAATAATTTCATTGTCTGACTTTAAACTAAAACTTATTGGTATATCGAGTACTTCCCCTGCTGTGGCAGTTTCGATATTCGGATATACTTTTTTAGCCAGATCTGTATTCATTAAGATCATTACCGTATTGTCATCATCAGACTTCACCTGCATTTGACCCCGGTCATTAGTTCGCATATAGTTGTAATATCCCTCAAATCTTGGATAGTTCACCGGGTCATGGTAGAATATGGCTGAAGCTCCTTGTTCTTTTGCGATCTCAGCTTTTTTGCCAATAGCCTCGCTCATATTGCTCCAAACAGAAGATTCTTCTGTCCCGCTAATAACAAAGGTGCCATCTTCATTCTTTGGCTCTCCTGCTTTTATCATAACCACCTTGCCTGACACATCAAGGTTGGCATAGTCAGAATAGCCATCGGCCTCAATACCATATCCTGCAAAGACGAGTCCCTGGTGTGAACTTTCGGATCGTGAAAAAGTAATAAAATCTGTTCCTATGGAATAGGTAGTGTTATTGATACTTACTTTTCCATCTGGCAGTTTCGTAAGTTCGAGGGGTACTTTCTGATAATAATTCCCATCAGATTTGGCAGCAGGAATATCCAATGTTTCATAAGCGCTTTTAATATACTCCACAGCCAGTTTTTGACCCGGGGTTCCGGTCTCTCGTCCGGCATATTCATCTGAAGCATACACTTCCAAATGTTCACGCAGCTCCTCTTCGGTAATAGTCATTGCGAATGCCGTTGCATCCTGAGCCATTTCAGGTTTTACAGGCACTTCCGAGACAGGCTTTTGTGAAGAATTACAGGCAAATGCCAGTCCAAGCAACAAGAATATAATCTTTTTCATAATCAACATCTACTTTTTGAAATCTCACAAAAATACACAAAAGAAACTGAACATTTTTGTATGCTTTTCAAGCATCTGGAACCTATTTAAATCTACTCCTTAAAAAGTTGTAATTTGTGGCAAATCAACCAAATTTTATGAAGACTCCTCTAATCTGTCTAGGTCTCTGCACCTTCTTCTTTTTTTCATGTAACTCCGTCAAGGAGGAAGCACCTTTGGCCGACTTGATCCGGGCGTATGAAGACTATGAAGCCTATGATGAAGAAACCTATCCAATGGGCTTACCGACAAGAGAGCGCTATAAAAAGACAGCTGAATTCGCAGATAGTTTATTGCAAAAGGTTAAGGCGATTAACATCGATGAACTTGAAGAATCGGATGCCATATCGGCAGAGTTGCTTGCCTTTGTCTTACAGGATAGGATAGACTACTACGAATTCGAACGATTCCTTAATCCCTTGCTTTCAGACTCAGGATTTCACGTCAGCTGGCCCTATATGGTCAGACCGATCACAAATTATGAGCAGGCAAAAAAATACCTGAAGAAATTAAACGCGCTGCCGACCTATGTAGACCATCAATTGGTAAATATTAGGGAAGGACTGAAGAAAGGAGTTTCCCAGCCTAAGGTAATATTTAAGGGATATGAATCCACATATGAAGATCATATCGTATCAGATATAAAAGAGAGCTATTTCTATTCACCCTTTAAAAACCTCCCTGAAACCCTTACCGGACTTCAAAAAGATTCTGTTTTAACTGCTGCAGAGAAAGTAATTAATAACAAGTTGATCCCGCAATACGAGCGCATCAAGATATTCTTTGAAGAAGAATACTTCCCTGCTACAAGAACGAGTATCGGGGTAAGTGAAACCCCGGAGGGCCAGGAGTACTATCAAAACCGCATTAACTTCTATACCACCAGTGCCAAGTACACTGCGGATGACATCCATCAGATTGGTTTAGGGGAAGTGGCGCGCATACGTGCAGCGATGAAGGAGATCATCGAAGAAGTTGGATTTGAAGGTAGTTTTGACGACTTCCTGGCATTTCTAAGGACCGATCCTCAATTTTACGCGAAATCTCCCGAAGAATTATTAATGATCGCCAGGGATATGGCTAAACGAGCGGATGAACAGTTGCCCCGGTTCTTTAAAACATTGCCCAGGCAACCCTATGGGGTGGCTCCTGTACCGGCATCCATTGCACCAAAATATACTGGCGGCAGATATGTAGGTTCTGAATCAGGAGGTACGGATCCAGGCTATTATTGGGTGAACACCTATGATCTTCCCAGCAGACCTCTGTATACACTGCCCTCACTTACCGTTCATGAAGCAGTCCCCGGACATCACCTTCAAGGTGCACTGAATCAGGAACTGGGAGATAGCATACCGCAGTTCAGAAAAGACCTTTACCTATCGGCCTATGGGGAAGGGTGGGGCCTGTATACCGAATTCCTCGCAGATGAAATGGGGATGTATACTACCCCATATGAACATTTTGGCAAACTCACCTATGAAATGTGGCGCGCAGCCCGACTGGTTGTGGATACCGGGATTCATGCCAAGGGGTGGACCCGAGATCAGGTAGTAGATTTTATGGCTTCTAATACGGCTTTGTCACTACACGAGATCAATACGGAAACAGATAGGTACATTTCATGGCCCGGCCAGGCGTTGTCCTATAAGATCGGGGAATTAAAGATCAGGGAACTTCGGAAAAAAGCTAAAGATGAATTGGGTGCCGACTTTGATATTCGGGAGTTTCATGAAGTATTACTGGGGCAGGGGACTGTAACGTTGGATCTTCTTGAAAAACGTGTAAATCAATATATTCTAGTAAACAAAAAAATCGAAGATGGATGAGGCATTATTCAAATATGTATAAAACTAAAAAGCCACGAATTAACGTGGCTTTTTAATGCACTTTCTATTGTTGTGCCATCTCGAGATTGATGGTAAGATCTACTTCCTCTCCTACAGGAAAGGGTTTACTCCCAATACCAAAATCCTTGCGATTGACCGTACCCTTAATTTTCAGGCCGGCCTTCAACTTTTGGCTACGTTGATCAGTTATTACACCATTCAATCTTCCATCCAGAGTCACCGATTTGGTCGTTCCATGCATTGTCAGGTCTCCTGTAAGAGAAAAAGTATTATCTCCTGTTTGCTCATAGGACGAAGTTGTGAACGAGATCGTCGGGTGGGTCTCAGCAGCAAAGAAATCATCACTGCGAAGATGATTGTCACGGCGTTCATTATGGGTGTTGATACTTGTTGTTTGGATTGTTACTGTAAAATTTGGTTCGTTGAAAGATTCATCAGCAACCGCCTCAATGTCAAAATCATTGAAGGTGCCGGTTACTTCAGAAATCATCAAATGGGATATATCGAACCGAATACTGGAATGGGCCTTGTCTACTTTCCAGGTAGATTGGCCAACAGCTGTAAAAGCCATCAGGCCTAAGGAAAAAGCAATTAATTTTTTCATGACACTACGTTATTAAGTTGTTTGTAAATATTTCAAGTAAAATCTAAAAATTTAAGGGTCGAATGTACCTAATATTCTTACCTCCAAAAAACATTTTATGCTACCTTTAAGAATCTTGACTTAAAAATTATCAAAATGAAATACTTATACGCATTATTGTTCATTGGCATTACCTCATCACTAGTAGCCCAAAGAAATTTCGACGGTGTGGAGATCACCTCAGAACAACTCACGGCTAATATTTATGTGTTATATGGTGCCGGAGGTAATATGGGTCTGGCAATAGGGGAGGAGTTCGCCTATCTGATCGATGATCAGTTTGCCCCTTTATCTGAAAAAATACAGGGAGCTATTTCCGGGATCACGGACAAACCGGTGCGGTTTTTGGTAAATACGCATTGGCATGGCGACCATGTTGGCGGGAATAGGAATTTTGCAGAGTCTGGGGCTATTATCCTGGCTAATGATAATGTGCGCAAACGAATGTCAACTCCCCAGGAGCGAAGAGGGCAAATGACAACTCCATGGCCACACAAGGCTCTCCCTCAAATCACCTTTACCGAAGCGATCACGCTGCATTTAAATGAAAGTCAGAGTATGCATGTGATGCACGTGAACGATTCTCATACAGATGGAGATTCATACATTTATTTTCCGGAAAGTAATGTGATCCATATGGGGGATAATTTTCCTAATGGCTATCCGTATATCGATTTGGGATCTGGAGGAAACGTGGACGGACTCATACAGAATCTCAGCATGGCACTCGCCATGGTAGATGAGGATACAAAGATCATTCGCGGACATGGGAAGGTGGCGAATAAGGCACTACTACAAGAATTCCACGACATTGTTAAGACACTGAGAGATCGGGTATCGGCTGCGATTGATGAGGGGAAATCCTTAGAAGAGGCACTGGCTATGGGGTTGTCCAAAGAATGGGATGCTGATTATGGTCAAGGCTTTATAGACGGTTCCGAAGTCATTACATCTATTTACAAGAGTTTAAAGAACGACTAAAGCTCAGCCTATTCATAGTCCTATTGTGCCGGAGGTTACAGAGATCCTGATTGTTTCTTATGACGCCTCATTAGATTTCTTCATGTGTCTGTTTTTCTCGTGAATTCTTACTATTTTTACTGTATCATTATAAAAAACATCGTTTTACTATATGAAACGATCGATACAAGAAATAGGAAATATTCTCGACCGGGCAGCACATTCGGCTACTGTCACACAACAAATAAGCCTTAGTCAGCAAATCGACTTGAAGGAGGCTTATGATATTCAGGCGGTATCAATAGACCATCGATTTGAACGAGGAGAAAACCTTAGTGGGTATAAACTGGGTTTTACCAGTAAAGCAAAGATGGAACAAATGGGTGTCCATGACCTAATATGGGGCAGGTTAACTGATAAAATGCACCATCAGAATGGCGGTAGCCTGAACAGCGAACATTTTATCCACCCGCGCGTAGAACCCGAAATAGCTTTTTTGATCGGGAAGACGATCGATCGCACCCTGGACTTGGATGAAGCTACGGACTACCTCGACGGTGTGGCTGCTGCCTTAGAGGTGATCGATTCCAGATATGAAAATTTCAAGTTTTCACTGGAAGATGTCATTGCCGATAATTGTTCGTCGGCTGCCTATGTCATTGGGGAATGGCACCCTCCTAGCACTGATGTAGGTGATTTGGACATCAACCTTAGTATTAACAAGGAATTAGTGCAGTCCGGTAATTCAAATGCCATTCTTGACAACCCCCTGGAATCGTTGGTAGCCATATCCAGGATCCTTAGTGAACAGGGGATGGAAATTATACCTGGAATGGTTGTCCTGGCAGGGGCCGCAACCCCGGCTTCTTTTATTCATCCGGGAGATCAAATTAAGGGGACTTTCAAAGGACTCGGTGAAGTTGGCCTAAGTGTGGCTTAACTAAATGCTAGCTTAAATGAAGGAGTTAA
The DNA here is from genome assembly GCA_947258555.1 of uncultured Eudoraea sp. Classification (GTDB taxonomy): domain Bacteria; phylum Bacteroidota; class Bacteroidia; order Flavobacteriales; family Flavobacteriaceae; genus HDS-28. The sequence goes on from CAMYJF010000035.1 coordinate 38,788, forward strand.
AGAATTCGGTTCAGAAAACATTCGCCATCATGGAGTATTTTACTCCTCAGAAACCCGAGTGGGGTGTTACCGAATTAGCCAAAGAGATCGGCTCCAATAAAAGCACGGTGTTTCGTTTTTTGGCACAGATGCATACTATTGGGATCCTTGATAAGAACGATGAAACAGAAAAATACAGGCTCGGGCTCAAATTATTTGAGTTGGGCAATCGGGTTGAACTACGAACTGCCCTTGTCGATAAGACCCATCCTGTGCTGGAAACGGTGGCAAAGCGCATCACGGAGACGGTTCATATTGCTGTACTGAAAGACCTCCAGGTTTTTTATATCGACAAAGTAGAGAGTCCACAGGGCTTAAAGATAAGTAGTCAAATTGGTAGTTACTTACCCGCATATGCCACTTCTTTAGGGAAAGTCCTGTTAGCCTTTTTACCAGAAGATCAACAGAATAGGTCTCTAGAGTACTTATACGATGAAATGGGCGCTATTGCCTTTACAGGGAATACGATCACGAACAAATCGCAAATGATGCGTGAACTTGCATTGATCAGGAAAAGAGAATACGCAATAGACAGGGAGGAGTTTGAAGTAGGACTGATCTGTGTGGCCATTCCTATTTTTAATCAAAATCAACAAGTAGTCGCAAGTCTCAGTGCCTCAGGACCTGCGAATAGGTTTAACGAAGATGAGGTAAAGAATTATGTCGCTATCTTAAAAGAAGGCGCCACAGCGATTCAAGATAAAATTGGAAACTTCAAGCTTACATAGCATGGATAAAAAGGAAGAAGGAAAATATACAACTATTCACTACCACAATTATTTGGGACTGGATGCCATTCTAAATAGCCAGGAATTACGAAGTGAAAAGATGGGCAAACCGGCACATGAGGAAATGCTTTTTATAATTACCCACCAGGCCTATGAGTTGTGGTTCAAACAAATAATTCACGAGCTGGAATCTGTGGTTCAACTATTTTCCAAAGGTCAGATAGATGAACGCAGTCTGGGTACGGCCATTGCCCGTTTGGATAGGGTAGAACGCATTTTGGAATTACTGATTAGCCAGATTGGCATTATGGAGTCCATGACTCCGCTCGACTTTCTGGACTTCAGGGAGTATCTCTTCCCGGCTTCCGGATTTCAGAGCTTTCAATTCAGGGCTGTAGAGTCCATGTTGGGCTTACCGGAAGAAGAACGCATAACCTATCACAGTCAAAAATACAGCTCTGTCTTTCCTGAAGCACAACAAAAAATGCTGTCACAGATCTATGAGAATGGAACCTTGTTTGACTGGGTTAATGAATGGTTAGAACGCACACCATTCCTAAATCTAGACGGCTTTGATTTTATTTCCAAATACAAGGAAGCCGTGCAAAAGATGCTAAACAAGGAATATGCAGCGATAGAGGCATCGGATTACCTGTCAGACAAAGAAAAAGAGAAAAGAACGGAAATGGTGGGTGGTACAGACACCTATTTTAAAGCCATTTTAAGCGAGGAGAACCATAAAGAGTTGATGAAGGAAGGGAAGAAGCGTTTGAGTTATAATGCGACGATCGCGGCTCTTTTCATCAATCTGTACCGGGATGAACCCATCCTTCAGCTACCATTTCAACTCTTGACCAATCTGGTGGATATTGACGATCTGATGACCAATTGGCGCTATCGTCATGCACAGATGGTGCTTAGATCGGTAATAAAATTGGTACCGGCGGATCTTCAGGTCATGAATATTTGGCCGAAACCGCCCGACAGCATAAGATCTTTTCAGATTTCCACACGATATCAACTTTGTTGATACCACGTTCTGAATTACCTGAATTACCTCTGAATATCAGGCAGAAACTTAGTTTTCACTTTTCAAACATTGAATCGTAGTAAACTGATTAAGATTATTTTAATAGTATAAAGATGATTACGAAATGAAGCAACTAAGAATAAATGGGCATTCACACCTACTTCCTTACCCGGAGCAGATCCCAGCCTATCTTAAGGAAAAAGAGATCTTCTGGATAGATGAAGACAGGCAGCATATGCTTCAAAAAAACTGGAAACGCCCTGTGACCGATTCAAGTTTTTTCCTTGATGATAAACTGGAATGGATGGAGCGCAATCATATAGACCATGCTGTGGTTTTGAATTTATCTCAGCTTTATGGCAACGGCTTGCGGATCAGGGATATGAAATATGCACTGCGTTTTCAAAATGATTTTAACGCACAGGTGCAACATGATCACCCGACGAAATTCACTTGCGGATTTGTTGTACATGCAGGCTTTATTGACGGGGCCTGCTGGGAGATAGAACGCTGCGTTGAGGAATTAGGATTAAAAGTCCTTTGCTTGCCGACGCATTACATGGATTCGATAGGGAATTGGAGAGGAATTTTTGATGAAGAAACGGCTCCTATCCTTGAATTAGCCAATAAGTATAAACTGGCTGTGGAGATCCATCCCTATGATGGTGAGAAATTTATCAGCCTGGAGAATACTGCCTGGCGGTTTCATCTGATCTGGATGCTGGCTCAATGTGCCGATGCCTGCCATTTTTACACCTTGTACGGACTCTATGACAAGTATCCTGACATTCGGGTATGTTTTGCCCATGGGGGGCAGCTAAATCACCTGAATATTGGACGTCGTACGCAGGGATTCGACGGCAGGCCTGACTTGTTCGAAGGCATGTCCAGGCCCAGAAAAGCAATAGGACACCCGAATATCTATTTTGATACGCTGGTTCATGATACCATATCACTTGAATTAATGGTACGCAGGCAGGGTGGTACAGACCAAATCCTTGTTGGCTTAGATGACCCATATCCACTGGGTGAAATGGAAAGTATAGCACAATCTTCTTACCCCGGGAAAATCCTGGATCTGGCTGTTGAAGAAGGTATAATAACTGATAAACAACAAAACGAGATGTGGATGGATAATGTAGTCAGATGGATCTGCGGTGAGGAGCAGGAGAAGTTTATTAGTCGGATTTCAGAAAAAAGCAAAGTTTAATGGTAATAAAGGAATACGGAGCGGATCTGGACTATGCCCGACAAATGGATGAACAGGATCCATTAAAGGAATATCGATCCAAGTACCATTTGCCCATGCAGTCAAATGGTGAGCCATTTATTTATCTCTGTGGAAATTCTTTGGGCTTGCAACCCAAGTCGACAAAGAAAAATATTGAACAAGAACTAATAGACTGGCAGAACCTGGGTGTAGAAGGGCATCTTCACGCTAGAAATCCGTGGCTTCCATACCATGAATTCTTGACACAAGCTATGGCTCGGGTAGTGGGGGCCAACCCTGCCGAGGTCGTAGTGATGAATACACTTACGGTCAACTTGCATTTTATGATGGTCTCTTTTTATCGGCCAGAAGGGAAAAGAAATAAGATTCTCATTGAGGCAGATGCATTTCCTTCCGATCGATATGCGGCTCAATCCCAAATACGCTTCCACGGCCTATCACCAGACCAATGTCTTATTGAGTTAGAGCCCAGGGAGGGCGAGGTTTGCCTTCATGAAGAAGACATTGCGGAGATCATTGAATCACAAGGCGATGAGATCGCACTCATTCTCTTGGGAAATACAAATTACTACACCGGGCAGTATTTCAATATGAAGGAAATTACCCGGTTGGGACACACCAAAGGATGCAAGGTTGGTTTTGATTGTGCTCATGGAGCCGGAAACCTACCTTTAAATCTTCACGATTCCGGCTGTGATTTTGCCGTCTGGTGCAATTATAAATACCTGAATGCAGGTCCGGGCGGCATGGGAGGCGCCTTTATACATGAACGTCATTTAATGAATAAGGAAATACCGCGTTTTGAGGGCTGGTGGGGACACAACAAAAAGACTCGTTTTCAAATGAGAGATGATTTTGACCCGATCCCTACTGCGGAAGCCTGGCAGGTGAGCAACCCACCTATCCTGGCAATGGTTTCGGCCTGGTCTGCCCTGCAATTGTTTGACGAAGTGGGTATGGAAAAACTGAGGGAAAAAGCAATTGCCCTTACAGGGTATCTGGAGTATTTGGTCAATTCTTTTGAGCGTGACCAAATCCACATCATCACACCTTCGGATCCGGACAAGCGGGGCTCTCAATTATCCATACAGGTAAGGGAGGCAGACAAAGGCTTATTTGCAAAAATTACGGAGGCAGGTGTGATCGCAGATTGGCGGGAGCCCGATGTTATCCGGGTGGCACCGGTTCCGATGTATAACTCCTTTGAAGATGTATTTTACTTTTATTCCATCTTGAAAAAAGCCCTTTAGAACTAGCAAAATGAAAAAGGAAGAGAAAATTATCATTGTAGGGGCAGGCTTATGTGGCACACTGTTAGCCGTACGCCTGGCGCAACGAGGATTTAAGGTCGCTTTGTACGAGAAGCGATGGGATATGCGTAAGAAACAAATAGATGCCGGACGCTCAATCAACTTAGCACTATCAAATCGGGGATTGATGGCACTGGAAAGTGCCGGATTAAAGGAAAAGGTTATGGATAATTGTATCCCTATGAGGGGTCGCATGATCCATCCCTTGGGTAAAAAGCCATTTTTATCACCCTATAGCGGTCGTCCTGAGGATTACATTAATTCCGTTTCTCGTCCGGGCTTGAATATGACTCTGTTGGATGCCGCCGAAGGGTATGAGAACATCGAAATGAAATTTGATGCAGATGTGGTAGATATAGATCTGAAGTCAGCCAGCATCCAATACCAGGATGCGCAAGGTACTATGCATACAGATGAAGGACAACTCATTATCGGTACAGATGGTGCCGGGTCTGTCGTGAGAAGAAGCATGATGAAATACACTTCTGAATTGCTCTTTAATTATTCGCAGGATTTTCTAAGGCATGGTTATAAAGAACTGAGTATTCTGCCTACTTCTGAAGGGGGTTGGCAGCTAGAGAAAGAAGTGTTGCACATTTGGCCACGCGGCGATTTTATGGTGATCGCATTGCCCAACCTGGATGGCAGTTTTACACTGACCATGTTCCATCCGTATGACACTGAGATAGGGTTTAACAAGCTGGATACCAAGGAAAAGATCGCTGAATTCTTTGAAACGTATTATCCCACTTTACTGCCTTATATTCCACATTTACAAGAAGAATATGCCGAAAACCCTGTTGGGAACTTAGGTACTATCAAGTGTTATCCCTGGCAGGCTTTCGGGAAAGGACTACTTATGGGAGATGCAGCTCATGCCATTGTGCCATTTTACGGACAGGGCATGAATTCCTCTTTGGAAGATGTCCGGGTATTTGACGAAATTTTGGAACAACAAGGTACTAATTGGGATAAAGTATTTACACTTTTCCAAGATGCACGAAAAAAGAATACGGATGCGATCGCCGATCTGGCCATTGACAATTTTTACGAAATGCGTGATTATGTCGATGATATGGCATTTATTAGGAAGAGAAAACTAGAAATGCAACTCGAACAGGAGTTCCCGGACTATTATTCCAAATACTCCCTGGTTACATTCCGGCCTGAACTCTCTTATGATCAGGCGATGAGGCGAGGCAGACTCCAGGATAAGCTACTGTTATCCCTATGTAAAAACGAAAACATTGAAGAGTTACCCCTGCAGGAAGTCTACAACCAAGTAAGAAAAATTGAAATTTAATAAGCGGAGCATTTTTAGCCTTTAGAAAAGCAAATACCGAATAGTGAAAAATCATATACAAATGTAAATGGGATTGAATTTTAAAACATATATGCCGACAAGTACTTCGTATAAAGGAGGAAAATCTAAAGATGAAGTCAGTGTAACGGGCAAGAAGATATATAAGATGTCTTCAAATGAAAATCCGCTTGGGGCTTCGCCTAAGGCCATGGCAGCTCTTAAAAAATATCTCCCGTCCATTTCAGAATACCCGCCACCGCTGGATCATCGATTCAGAGCAAAATTATCGGAATACTACCAGGGCGTATTAAGTCCGGATCAATTTGTCACAACAAATAGTGGTGTAGCCAATATTAATTTGATCATACGGGGCTTTCTGGATGCCAATAGTGAGTGCCTCTACTGCAGTCCTTACTTTAGTGCCTATAAGGGTTTTCCAAAAAAAGTGGGTGCGAAAGCCACTAATGTTCCCCTTCTTGGAAAAAATTTTGATCTGGATATTCGTGGGATCGAAAACGCGATCACTGAGAAAACGAGCTTGCTTTTCATTACCAGTCCGAATAACCCAACGGGCTCCTATATCCCAAAATCACAGGTAGATGAGTTGCTTAGTATTTTACCAGATCATGTTTTGCTGGTTTTCGATGAGGTCTATTATCAATATGCAGATGCCAAAGATTATGTAAGAGCCCTCCCATATGTTCTTGAGCACGAAAATGTGATCGCGATAAATAGTTTCTCAAAAGCCTATGGACTGGCAGGTATGCGAATTGGATATTCCTATGCCTCAGAAGAGGTAGCGACATATTTGCAAAAGTTGAGGATACCCTTTATGCTCAATACGCTGAGTATGGAAGCAGCTATTGGGGCTATGCAGGACGACGAATTTATTGAGCGTACCGTTGCCTTGATTCATAAAGAGAAAAAGTATCTATACCAGGAGTTGGACGCATTTGGTATGGAGTATTGGAAGACACAGGCCAATTTTATTATGGTCCGACCACAATTGACACCGGAGCAATTTGAAGCCAGGATGATCGAAGAAGGGATCATGGTAAGACCCTTAGCCGGATTTGGCGCACCAGATTGTGTTAGAGTTACAATAGGAGCTCACGAGGCGAATGAAGCATTTATTAATGCCCTTAAGAAGATCAGTTAAGTAAATGGTTTCAAAAGATAAATTAGCAGCGGCAGCCTTGCGATTGCACGAGGCAGATTTAAAGAAAGAAGTATGTGATCCTGTGCGTGATATCATTGGCACAACGGATCTCGATGCTGCCTATGCCGTCCAACAAATTAATACAGCCAGGAGAATTGCATTAGGAGCAAAGGTTGTCGGGCATAAAATTGGTCTTACTGCACCGGTCGTTCAAGAACAATTAGGTGTAGACCAACCTGATTTTGGACTGTTGTGGGACGATAAAGAAGTTAAGGATGGGGGCGTGATCTCTGTTTCCGAACTGATGCAACCCAAAGTCGAGGCAGAGATTGCCTTTGTACTCGGCAAGGACCTGGACAAGGATCAGATAAGCCAGGAGGAAGTTGTCAATGCCATTGATCATGCAATGGCCTCTATCGAAATCGTGGGGAGTAGGATTAGAAATTGGGATATTAAGATCACAGATACCATTGCCGATAATGCTTCTGCCAGCCACTGGGTGGTGGGTGGTCAGCAAGTCGATACAAAAGAGCTGGATCTTCTCAATTGTAAAATGAATATGACAAAGAATGGCGAACTTGTATCAGTAGGGGAGGGTAGAAATTGCCTGGGATCTCCTTTGTATTCCCTGGAATGGCTTGCCAGAAAAATGCTAGCTATGGGTGAACCTCTGAAATCGGGGGATCTCATCCTAACAGGTGCACTGGGCCCTATGGTGCCCATTCATGCCGGAGATCTTATTGAGGCGAAGATCGATGGTCTGGGGATTGTAAGTGTCTCTTTTAAGGAGTAATAAAATAAACTGCATTTAAGCAATACAAATTATGGAAGGAAAAATTGTTGAAGACAAAGCAAAACCTTTAGGGGGTTACCCACATCTGAAGCGTGTTGGCGACTTTATTTTTGTTTCGGGAACAAGTAGTCGCAGAAAAGACAACAGTCATGCCGGCGCCACCCTGGATTCAGATGGCAATTGGCAATTAGATATAAAAGAGCAGACTAAGGCCGTGATAGAGAATATTGGAGAAATACTCCAAAGTGCAGGGGCAGATCTATCCCATGTGATTGATATGACCAGTTTTTTGGTAGATATGAAGGATTTTCCAGGGTATAACGAAGTATACGGTTCCTATTTTAATGGGGAAACCGGGCCTGCGCGTACCACTGTTGGCGCACATCAATTACCACATCCTCATCTCTTAATAGAAATGAAGGCTATTGCCTATTTACCGCTCAAAAAGTAAGTGATGGAAAAAGTTAAGGTAGCGATCCTGGGTTCTGGAAATATCGGTACAGATCTTATGATAAAGATCATTCGAAATTCCCAGCAACTTGAAATGTCGGTCATGGTTGGCATCGATCCGGATTCTGATGGGTTGGCACGTGCAAAGAGAATGGGCTGTGCTACGACTCATAAAGGCCTTGGAGGACTGGTAGAAATGCCTGAATGGGAAATCACCATAACTGGGAGATCGTAGAAAAATACCCGGATAAAAGGATCATCGATCTGACCCCGGCCGCTATTGGACCATTTTTAGTTCCTCCTGTAAATTTTGATGCGAGCCACAATGTAAGGAATGTCAATATGGTCACCTGTGGCGGGCAGGCAACGATACCCATGGTCGCAGCTGTCAACAGGATTGCAAACGTTCATTACGGAGAGATCGTCGCCTCTATTTCCAGCAAATCAGCAGGTCCCGGCACACGGGCAAATATTGATGAGTTTACTGAAACTACGGCACATGCCATAGAAAAAGTAGGAGGTGCGGCGAAAGGGAAAGCCATAATCATCCTTAATCCGGCTGAACCGCCGGTTGTGATGCGGGATACTATTTTTACGCTGAGTGAACAAGGCGATAGGGAGGCTATTAGGGATAGCATTCATCAAATGGTAGCGGAAGTGCAAAAATATGTACCCGAATATTCGCTACATCAGGAAGTACAATTTGACGATATCCCGGAAGACAAGCCTGTTTTTATTGAAGACCTGGGATACAGACATGGATTAAAAACAACCGTACTACTACAGGTAGTTGGGGCGGGCCATTATTTACCCGAATATGCCGGGAATTTAGATATTATGACCAGTGCTGCCATGGCAACAGGCGATAAACTGGCTACTCTAGATGTGGCTGCTTTGTAGGTCAAGTTGCTACATCGCAAATAATAGAACTGAATATGAAGCATAAACTATATATACAAGATGTAACCCTGAGAGATGGCATGCATCCTATGCAGCATCAATATTCGAAATCGCAAATAAAGGACATTGCCATTGCCTTGGATAAAGCCAGGGTCGATGCCATTGAAATTTCGCATGGAGACGGCCTGACAGGTGGGAGTTTTACTTATGGATTTGGCGCTCATACCGATTGGGATTGGCTGGAGGGCATTGCAGAACATCTGACCCATGCACGATTAACAACCTTACTCATTCCGGGTATTGGCACCATAGAAGACTTGAAAAGAGCCCGGGATCTGGGGGTCGAGTCGGTGCGGATCGCCACACATTCCACAGAGGCAGATATTTCTGCACAGCACATTGAAGCGGCGCGAAAAATGGGGATGGATGTAGCTGGATTTCTGATGATGGCCCATATGAATGAACCCAAAAAGTTGGCTGAGCAAGCCAAATTGATGGAAGAATACGGGGCTCTCTGTGTCTATGTGACGGATTCAGCAGGTGCTTTGTTGATGAATGAAGTACGGGATCGGATCAAGGCGTTTAAAGAGGTATTGAAGCCTGAAACTGAAATAGGGATCCATTGCCATCACAATTTATCCTTAGGCGTAGCCAATACCATTGTTGCCATGGAAGAAGGAGCAAACCGACTAGATGCCTCCCTGGCAGGTATGGGGGCAGGCGCAGGAAATTGTCCGCTCGAAGTACTGATCGCATATTTAAATAGAATCGGTGCGGAACATAATTCGGATCTCTTCCAGTTAATGGACCTGGCAGATGATGTCATACGCCCATTACAAACACGACCGGTGCAGGTAGACAGGGAAACCCTTTCCCTGGGCTATGCCGGAGTGTATTCCAGCTTCTTATTGCACGCCGAAAGAGCGGCAAAGAAATATGGATTAGACACAAGAACACTTCTTAATGAATTAGGAAAGCGAAAAATGGTCGGAGGTCAGGAGGATATGATCATCGATGTGGCCTTAGACCTTGTAAACAAATAGAACATGATCAAGATCAGCAATTATATCAACGGAAAATTGATTGGACCCAAAAAAGGGAAGTACCTGGAATCGTACAATCCGGCCAAAGGACAGGTCTATGCCAAAGTGCCGGATTCAGATGCCGTTGATGTCGATCGCGCCTATAAAGCTGCTGCCAGAGCGTTCCCATCATGGTCTAAGACTTCAGCTAATGAACGGGCTCAGATCCTGACTAATATAGCAGATCACATTCTTGCCGACCTGGAAAAGCTTGCCAAGGCGGAATCTATTGATAATGGAAAACCGGTAGCCCTTGCCAAAAAGGTTGACATTCCCAGGTCAGCTGCAAATTTCAGGTTCTTTGCCCAGGCCATTACGCAATTTGCAAGCCAGGCCCACGAGATGACAGATGGCATTAATTACACCTTGAGACAACCCTTGGGAGTAGTGGGGACTATTTCGCCCTGGAACCTTCCCCTGTATCTCTTCACCTGGAAAATTGCCCCGGCACTGGCAGCCGGGAATTGTGTGGTTGCCAAGCCTTCTGAAGTTACCCCAATGACTGCATTCTTGCTTTCCAGGATCTGCATTAAGGCAGGTTTGCCCAAAGGAGTTTTGAACATTGTGCATGGAGACGGGCTAAAAGTAGGAGCACAGATGACAAAACATCCGGGAATAAAGGCTATATCCTTTACCGGGAGTACAAGGGTAGGGAAGGAAATTGCAAAAGTGGCGGCTCCCATGTTTAAGAAAATTTCCCTGGAAATGGGGGGGAAGAATCCCAACATCATTTTTGCAGACTGCAACTATGATAAAATGTTGAACACGACAGTACGTTCATCTTTTTCCAATCAAGGGCAGATCTGTCTATGTGGTTCACGTCTACTTATTGAACGCTCTATTTACGATAAATTCAAAAGGGATTTTGTCAAGCGTGTAAAATCTCTAAAAGTGGGTCCGCCTGAGAGGCGTAATACAGATATTGGAGCCGTGGTTTCCCAAGCGCACTATGAAAAAGTTTTGTCTTATATCAAGCTGGCCAAAAAAGAAGGAGGAAGGATCCGCGCAGGTGGAAAGGCTGTATTTCCCAGGGGATATAAAGGTGGATGGTATATTGAGCCCACAATTATTGAAGGCCTGGATCCATATTGCCGTACGAACCAGGAAGAGATCTTCGGACCTGTTGTCACCCTAATACCCTTTGATACAGAGGAAGAGGCATTGGAATATGCCAATGCAACAGACTACGGGCTGTCTTGTTCTGTATGGACGGAAAATATCAGTCGGGCAAATCGCATTGCCAAGCACATTGATGCCGGGATCGTCTGGATCAATACCTGGATGCTTCGCGATCTGCGAACACCTTTTGGTGGAGTAAAAAATTCCGGTGTTGGCAGAGAAGGAGGTTTTGAAGCCCTTCGATTTTTCACCGAGGCCAAGAATGTGTGTATTCAGTTCTAAATAAATCCCGCAGGTTTTTCAACAATTATCTTTATCCATAAGGTATAATCCTTGTCAAAATATTTGTCTTCACTTGGTTTATTTCTCAACCTTGACACCAGGCTATGGAACAATTAAATAGTGTCATTTTGAAAGTTAATATTTCAATATTATGAAGGAAAATACTGTCAATAATAATAAGAAACCACAAATGTTGAATGTTTCACACTTCCTACGCGAGCTTTTGCAACAAAATTAATTTTAATGGTTACTCCTTATATAACTTAGACTTGAAAATCTTAATCACGTTGGATGATGTATTCGGAAATCTATTTAGTTGATGATATGTTATTAATAAATGTACAGCACCAAGTCCTTTTGCGGCAGATAGGCCTTGAGGATGGGGTTAGATCTTTTACCAACCCGGAAGAGGCGTTGGATGAACTACGTTTCAAGGTAGAGAAGCAAGAACCCATATTGGTGCTTTTGGACATAAATATGCCTGAGATGACCGGATTAGAGTTTTTAGAATTTATGATTCTCGAGAATTTCCCTCAAACTATCGATGTAGTTATTGTGTCTTCTTCCAATTTCGAGGAAGATAGGATTTTGGCAGAGCAATATCCGCAATACGTGCGGGACTATGTTACCAAGCCATTGACGATTCAAAGTTTAAAGGAAGTTACAACCGGGTCAAACAAGTCTGATGCAGATTGCGCCTAAAACTACTTTTTGAATTTCAACACCTCAATTTTTATGGGTTCTGACTACTAGAAGCTAATGGCCAATTTACTATTATTTCAAATTTTTAGTTCCACCGGGATCCGTTCGTTTCTTACGAATCAACTAACATAAACCTTAGCGCTAATGATTCCACCAAAAGATCATGTTTATGAAAAGGAACGTCTGGCTTCACTGGATTCCTATAATGTAATGGACACACTTCCCGAGGAAGACTATGACAATCTAACGACAATAGCAGCGGAAATTTGTGGCGCACCGATTTCAGTGGTGAGTTTGCTCGATAACAAACGACAGTGGTTTAAATCGAAGTATGGTATAGATGCTTCGGAAACGCCAAAGGAACTTGCATTTTGCGCACATGCCATTAACGATGAAGAAGACATTTTTATCATTCAGGATTCCAGGTTGGACGAGCGCTTTGTTCACAACCCGTTGGTAACCGGAGATCCACACGTTATATTTTATGCCGGTGTACCCCTTTGCAGTGATGAAGGACTTCCCTTGGGCACTTTATGTGTTATTGACGACAAGCCAAGATTATTAAGTCAGAATCAGATTCGTTCTTTGAAAGCACTTGCGAACCAGGTTATGAAGCTTCTTCAATTAAGAAAGGCTAATGCCCAATTAAAAAAATCGATTGAAAATTTGGACGAAAAGAACGGTGAATTGGAGCAATTTGCTTTTATAGCAGCACATGACCTAAAATCCCCATTAAATAATATCTCGGGCTCTGCTGCGATACTTTTCGACTCCTATGGAAGTAAATTGGATAATGATGGTAAGACCATGATATCGTTTATTCAAAGTGCCTCCGAAAAATTAAAAGAGCTCATCGATGGCCTTTTGGAATATAGTAGAAGCGAAGTCGTGCTAAAGGAAGAAAAATCCAAAATAGACCTACAGCTGCTCTGCAACGATATCCAGGGGCTTTTTTCCTTCGAAAATTCGCTATCCCTTGAATTAAAATCCGATCTAAAAAGTATCACACTTAACAGGACCGCTATAGACCAGATCCTGATCAATTTGGTCGGAAATGCCATAAAGTACAATGACAAAGACCATGTGAAGATCGAATTTGGTGTATCGGAAGTTTCAGATTCATATCAATTTTATGTAAAAGACAATGGACCAGGAATAATCGAGAAGCATCAGAACACAATATTCCAAATATTCAAAACGCAGAATCTATGCGATAAATATGGCAGAAAGGGAAATGGTATCGGGTTGGCCACGGTGAAGAAAATAGTGGGTAGAATGGGCGGTACGATTAGAGTGGAGTCCGACCCCCCGAACGGAGCTTCGTTTATTTTTAATCTTAAGAAAGAGGTAGAACCCTTAATAGTCTTCACGAAGGTATAGGGAGAAAGATACGATCACATGCCATGAAGAAACCCTTTGCTTGTGTAATGGCCCCGAATGACTTCATGTAATTATTTATCCTTTATTTGAACCATCATTTAACCCAGTTTGGAGGAGGAATTACCTTTGGTATTACCAACGTTCCTTTTTACTGCAAATGCACCTTCCAATCCTAACAGGGTTGACACCTTGAAATCAAAATTTCCATTAAAGTTAACTTGCCGGGATCGGTTAGATCGATACCTGGATGCACCGTGACCTTCAAACACCTTTCAGGGGAGTAAAAAATTCAGGTGGGGGCTGGCAAGGGGATCTGAAACCCTGCGTTATTTGCGGAAGCAAAAAATGTGTGTATTAAATATTGATAAATATGCGTTAGGTGACCATACTCAATTGCACTAACTGACTTCCCTATTGGCTCACCTAGGAATTAGGTAGCCCATTACCTTCATTTCTTAACAATTTATTCGCATAATTTGTTTCTGAAATATCTTAATAATCACGTATTTTCCCCAAAATTTAAGATCATGATAAACTTCTTTAGAAAAACCCCTTTGCTATTACTCTTGATAGCAATGCCTTTATGGGCTCAGATAGAAAACAAGCCGGTCGAAACACCTTCCATAATGGAAGAAAAAATCCCTGTAGATCCCAAAGTCAGGATCGGAAAATTAGACAATGGACTTGTGTACTACATCAGGGAAAACTCTAAACCGGAGGACAAAGTCGAACTCAGGTTAGTTGTGAATGCGGGTTCCATCATGGAGACAGACAGGCAATTAGGGCTTGCTCATTTTATGGAGCATATGAATTTTAATGGCACTGCGAATTTTGAAAAGAATGACCTGGTCGACTATCTCCAAAGTATTGGTGTGAAATTTGGGGCTGATCTGAATGCCTATACCAGCTTTGATGAGACAGTCTATATTTTACCTATACCGAGTGATGACCCGGGAAAGCTGGAAAAGGGCTTTCAGATCCTGGAAGACTGGGCACATCAAACCACCTTGTCTGAAGAAGCAATTGACGGGGAGCGAGGCGTAGTACTTGAAGAATTAAGGCTTCGTCTAGGTGCTGAAAAGCGGATGCGACGAATCACATTGCCCAAAATGATGTATGGTTCGAAATATGCTGACAGGATGCCTATTGGGACTAAAGAGAACCTTGAAAATTTCTCCTATGACGATGTAAGGGATTATTATAATACCTGGTATCGGCCAGACCTCATGGCTGTTGTTGCTGTAGGGGATCTGGATGCAGATGCCATGGAACAAAAAATAAAATCACACTTTGCAGGAATTGAAAAAGCAAAAGATCCGAAGGAAAGAGAATCATATCCACTACCCAATCATGAGGAGACCTTGATCGCTATTGCTTCGGACAAAGAAGCTGCTTTTACCAGGGTTCAGGTCATGTATAAAGACCGGAACGAAGCCCCTAACACGGTAACAATGAAGGATTATCGGGATCAGCTGATCCGGAACCTATTCTCTACGCTAATAAACAACAGACTTGATGAAAGAAGAAATGAAGCCAATCCACCTTTCGTATTTGGTTTCTCTTACTATGGCGGTACCTTCGCGCGCTCAAAAAATGCTTACCAATCTATAGCACAGACAAGTCCGGAAGGCATGTTGCAAGGATTGAAAGCGATCCTGGAAGAAAATGAAAGGGTTAAGCGCTATGGTTTCCAAAGTGCAGAATTTGAGCGGGCCAAGCAAATTCTACTTACAAGACTAGAGCAACGATTTAATGAAAGGGATAAGATGGAAAGTGGCCGGCTCATTGGTTCCTACGTACAGCATTATCTGGATCAATCTCCGATACCGGGAATAGAATGGGGATTTGCAACGACAAAACAATTGCTCCCAACAATCCAATTGGAGGAGGTCAGTGAATTGATCAAATCATTTTTACACGATGATAATCGCGTCATCATATTAACAGGCCCTGAGAAGGAAGGCCTGGAAAAAATTTCTGAAGAAGAGGTTAGAACGCTTCTTGCCGAGATAGAAGCATCTGAACTAGCGCCCTATGAAGATGAAGAAGTGAAGTCGACCCTAATAGAGACCTTACCGGAACAAGGAAGCGTTGTTAATTCTGTGAGCGATGAAAAATTGGGTACTACAACGCTCACATTGAGTAATGGAGCTACGCTCACATACAAAAAGACAGATTTCAAGAACGATGAAGTACTTTTTCAAGCTTTTAGCCATGGAGGAACCAGTCTGTACTCGGATGAAGAACTAAAAGCTACAGCTTTTGCCAATGATGGTTTAGCAGAGGCGGGAATGGGCGGTTTTGATCTAACGGAACTTAGCAAATTCAAAAGCGGTAAGATCGTGGATGTTTATCCCGGGATCGGACGATTTGGTGAAACCTTCAGAGGCTCCGCGGCCCCTAAGGATATGGAGACCCTTTTTCAAATGGTGCACTTATATTTTACAGACCTGAATAAGGATGATGAAGCCTATGCATCTTTTCTGCAAAAGCAAAAAAGCTTCCTGGGGAATATAATGGCCAATCCGCAGTTCTATTTCCAAATAGAATTGGGGAATATTAAAAACAAGGGTAATGGGCGTTACATGGGATTCCCTACTATTGAAAAACTAGATGCTGCTGATTATGATCTCGCTTATGAGAAATACAAGGAGCGCTTTGCCGACGCAGGCGATTTTCATTTCTATATGGTAGGAGCAATTAATGAAGATGAATTGATCTCATTTGCCGAAAAATACCTTGCCTCGCTGCCGGGATTGAATTCAAATGAAAAATACATTCCTACTGCGTTCAGGCAAAAGGACATGTTCCAAAAGCAGGTTATCAATAAGGGAAAAGACCCCAAGAGTAGTGTGAATATCACGTGGATAGAAGAAACCGATTATGATAGTGATACAGAAATGGCCATAAAAGCGTTAGGCGAAGTATTGACTATTAAATTAATTGAAAAACTCCGGGAAGAAGAAGGAGGCGTATATGGTGTTGGTGCCAGAGGGAGTCTGAGTAAGATCTCATTTTCCAGTATGACATTTAGCATATCGTTTCCCTGCGGACCTGAGAATGTGGATAAGTTAGTTGAGGCAGCCTTAGGAGAGGTAAATACGATTCGTGAGAATGGAGTAACTGAGGAAGATATGAACAAGGTAAAAGAGACCTATTTGGTAAAGCGAAAAGAAGACCTTAAAACCAATAGATTTTGGATAGATGTTTTACTGAGGTCAGATCAGGAGGAAAAAAATGTCCTGGCCGTCTTGGACTATGAAAAAAAGGTACAGGAATTGAGTTCCGAAGACCTGCAAAAAGTGGCCAAAGAATTTTTGGATGAAAATTATTTTCTAGGAATACTTATGCCGGAGGCTAATTAAAACGAGAAGTCCTTACATGTGATTCTTTGGTGTTTACGGCTATTACTTCTGTGGTGAGTTAATTGATAAATTATACGCACCTTTCTATTTGTGACTAAATCCAATAAATCTTCAAGGAATCGAAAAAGCGTTATATATTTGCACCCGCAAGAGGAGGAATGGCAGAGTGGTCGAATGCACTGGTCTTGAAAACCAGCGAGGGTCACACCTCCGGGGGTTCGAATCCCTCTTCCTCCGCCATAAATAACCCGCCGAAAGGCGGGTTTTTTTATTCAGAAATACATGATATGAGTATGAGAAAGTCTTTCCCCAGTTGGCTTTTTAACCGTATTAGAACCCTATTTTTAGTGAGATCAAAATCAATTTCTCACCATTAATTTTAGTACAATCGGATCTCCTTGATTCATGATCAAAGTCGCATAATAAATGCCATTTTCTAAATTGGAAATAGGTAATTCATAGCCGGAATCTGAAACAACATGATGAGGATTGAAAGAATGTATTAGTCGCCCACTAGAATCGTGGCAATAAATTGCCATTACATTCAAATCTGCAGGTTGATTAAAAATTTGGATTTTTGCCATGCCAATTTGTGCAGGGTTCTCCATCAATAAAACCGTCATTTTGTTAGCAATTTTTTCCACAGTGACAGTTACAAAGGACGAATTCTCAAGGCCATCCCCATCCGCTACAGTTAGTGAAACCTCAAACACGCCTTGAGTGGTAAAGCTATGTACCGGGTTGGGGTTTGATGAGACAACCCCATCCCCGAAATTCCAGGTATAGCTAACTACTCCTGTGTCATCTGTAGAATTACTGCCGATCTCACCTGAGGAAGGAGTAGCAGCGATCACGGCAACAGGAGATTGATTGGGTTCAGAGACTGATATGATAATACTTGCCGTGTCCGTTAGGCCTTCCCCATCTGTTACGGCAAGTTGTACTGTAAAATCCCCAGCTTTCGTAAAAGTATGTTGAGGATCTGCTGTGCTAGCGACAGCCCCATCGCCAAAATCCCAGGCATAAGTCACCACGGCAGTATCATCTGTAGAATTACTACCTGTAAAGTCCACGTCCAAAGGGATCTCTCCTGAGGTAGGGGTAGCACTGATCACAGCCACCGGCGCTTGATTGGACGATGTGCCCATTTGATCTATCCATTGTTGGATAAGAGCGGCACCATCAGCATCAACGACACCTTTGGCTAGAGGTGGCATCATGATTTGAGGATCTATGCTATTTAACCGGTAATGGAGAATTGATTTTGAAGCATCTCCCGGAACCAGGATTTCTTCTCCTTCAATTCCCAGTGGGGTTAAAGTTCCTGCTGTCAAAAGTCCGGTTTCCTCCAGGGAATTGATCAATCGTAAATCAAATTCTGCCCTATTACCTGTTCCAGGCCTATGGCAGTAAGCACAATTTAAGTCAAGATAAGATCTTGCCTTGTCATCAATACTGGCATTTGTGTCATTAATGGATTTATGAGTAAGAAAATTGGGTGTATTACTATCATTAATGGACTGATCCAAAATCCCCAAATAACTTAAGGTAACCAGTTGATTAGCAGTAATATTAGTTTTTTCGTACGTATAGTCTTTATTAAGATATCTGGTTCTTGGACCCAAAGTACCTTTTGAACTATTGTTGTGACATGCTATACAATCGGAGTTCGAGGGAAAGTACCAGTTTTGATATCTTGTACCGCCGCTTGTTGTGGTAATGGCTATTGGCTCAGTTAAACTAACTTCCTGTAAAGTAGCGTCAGTTTGTGCAGTATTCCAGTTATAAGTTAAAAAGTAAAAATCTCCGTTCTGGCCCTTAATGGAAAAGCGGGTCTCAATTTTTCTTGTAATATTCGGATTGTTGTCATTTATGGGCAGATCAAAATGCTTTACGAGCGCTGTGCCCACAGGAAATTCCCAAACCCCATTTTCGGAAAAAGCAACAATTTCATCGGGCGCATTATGAGTGCCATCATTGGGAATGGCCATCCATCTTTTTTTATGGGCGCCATCGGACCAAAAGGGGTCCACCATATCGTAAGGGATCAAGCCATCTCTTGCACTT
>CAMYJF010000036.1 GCA_947258555.1 uncultured Eudoraea sp.
GTTGTATGGGGCTACACCCAGAGACAGCTTGCGCTGTAAATTCCAAATAACAAAACCCAAATTCCATGACCACTTTATTATGGTAGCCCGGGAACCGGGCGGAGTTTATCCTATACACGCTTCGTAAGAAGCGTTGTATGGGGCTACACCCCGAGACAGCTTGCGCTGTAAATTCCAAATAACAAAACCCAAATTCCATGACCACTTTATTATGGTAGCCTGGGAACCGGGCGGAGTTTATCCTATACACGCTTCACAAGAAGCGTTGTATGGGACTACACCCCGGGACTGAGTGAAAAATGTCCGGTGGACATTTTGAACGAAGGGCCAGCCGTAGCGTTGGCCTTCCATTAAACTCTGTTCCTTGCAATATTATAATCCCAAATTCCAAAAGATACCTCTTAGAGTTGGAAATGTTTTGGCGGACGTGTCCGCCGTAGTCGCGCTGTAAGCGGGACGAAGGCGGAGAGACTGGGATTCGAACCCAGGCAACACTTACGCGTTGACAGATTAGCAATCTGCTCCATTACCACTCTGGCACCTCTCCCATATCATTGAACTTCTTGCCTGAAAAGGCGGAGGCAAAGGTAATTCTTCAACACCTTGAACGCAACTATTTTTCCAGATTTTTAGATTCCAAAAAAGTATCGGACTACTCAGGGTATTCTACACGCAGATGGTAGATATTTGTAAGCTTGTTTTTAAGGACCTTTTTTACCGCCTCTATTTCCTTAAAAGTAATATTGGCATTTCTGAATTGACGTGAATCCATCTGCCCGCCGACAATGCGTTCGACAAATTCATCGATCATTGTATAGGTAGGATTTTTTAAGCTTTTTGACGCTGCCTCAACAGCATCGGCCATCATTACAATAGCTGT
Source organism: uncultured Eudoraea sp. (assembly GCA_947258555.1). Taxonomy (GTDB): domain Bacteria; phylum Bacteroidota; class Bacteroidia; order Flavobacteriales; family Flavobacteriaceae; genus HDS-28. The sequence goes on from CAMYJF010000036.1 coordinate 881, forward strand.
TTCTTTTGAAAAAGGCGTCGGCCCTGGATATTGAAAATCGGACTTCTCAAATGTTTCCCCGGATTCTTCCATTTTTTTATAGAAGTAGTATACTACAGAATTTCCGTGATGTACTCGAATGAAATCAATAATTCGGTCAGGAAGGTTATTCTTCTGTGCGATCTCTATACCATCAATTACATGGGTAATAATAATATTCGCGCTCTCCTTTGGCGATAAGCCAGTGTGGGGATTGATATTTGTTGTTTGGTTTTCAGTGAAATAGGTTGGGTTCTTCATCTTTCCTATATCGTGGTATAAGGCTCCTACCCTGGCCAACATCGCACTGGCCCCAATTTGATTGGCTGCAGCTTCAGCCAAATTGGCCACCTGCAAGGAGTGATGAAAAGTACCAGGAGCCTTATTCGCCAGTTCTTTCAGCACTTTGGAATTGGTATCAGACAGCTCTAACAGCGATATATCAGACGCCAGTCCGAACATGTTTTCATAGATGTAGATAAGGGGTTGTGTAAATAAGGTGATCATTCCATTTAACAGGAAGAATCCTAAAGTAAACCATTGAATGTTATCCAGGCTTCCTTCCTGGATCAAGTTGAATGCCAGAAAGGCCAGCATATATACAAATGTTATCTGCCCTACCGAAATAAAGAGGTTGGCTCTTTTATATAACTGAGCCACAGCAAGGATGGCAACAATACCGGCTATGATCTGAAGGAAAATGAACTCAAAACTATTGGGAACTACGAATCCGAGAATGATAACCGTCAGCATATGAATGAACAAGGCCAAACGAGCATCAAAGAATGTCTTAAGAATTAATGGCAGTATACAAAGTGGAATAATAAAGACATACGTATCATTTAGATTCAGGACCATGGTCGTAAGCAATACCATGAGCAGCATATTGAAGAGGATAAAGGCTACCTTGACATTGTTTTTGTAGATTTCCGGTCTATAATGTTTTAAAAATAAAAAGACCATAAGCACAACCAGGGCAACAAGGGTAATGTACCCGATCAGGATATAGACATAGTTCTTTTCGGTCCACAAAGTGGATTCATATTCGGCTTTTAGGGAATTCAGCGAATTCAAACTTTCCTTTTCCACCACTTCTCCCCTTGCAATGATCAATTTGCCCTCATCTATATTACCTCGGGTAAGCGATATCTTAGAGAATTCATCTTCGAGCGCACGTTTAGAAAGTATGGTATCCTTTGCGACATTTGGTTGTATCACATTAAAGAACAAGCGCTGGTATTGTGGATATAATGCGGATAGATTCCGTGCTCTTAAATCATCCCTGAGCGCATTATTTAGCTCCCCTATCCGGATCAATTCGGAAGAAGCGATCCTGGTTGCTTCATTGTCCTGAACCATGTAAATATCACGTGTCTCGATACTCCCGGAGCTTCTATCCAATATCCCTTTGCTGTATATTCCTTCCAGAATATCTAAACCTTCGAGTCTTAGCGGCGTAAGATTGTCGCGGAAAATGGGATCATCGAATACAGAGTCGAATTGTGCCTCGAAATCAGAAAGGACCGAAGCTTTGATACTTTCATCAAATTGATAATAACCCAACTGAGCTTGTGCCATTTGTTCCTTTTCGGCAGCAATTTCCTCATCAGATTTCAGAATGGAGAAGTCAAAAGGGGCGTACAAGTTTTCGTATTGCCAAGGTTTCCCTTTTTGAAATTCATATTTGAACTTACCTCCTTTCGGGAAGAAAAAGACGATACACGCTACGGTAAGGAGATATAGGATATACTTATAAATGGAAGATTGTTTCCGATAAAGATTATCCAGGGTATCTGACATGTGCGCGTGCTTCTTCTTCAAAAATAGAAAATAAGATGGCAAAAAAGATGAATTGCTTTCCCTATTCCCCTTGGTCTAGAATTTCTTAATTTCGCAAGCATAAAATGTATCTTATGAAAGAGGTAGTTATTGTTTCCATGGCGCGAACTCCAATCGGAAGCTTTATGGGTCAATTATCGACAATTCCCGCACCGAGACTAGGGGCCGCAGCCATAAAAGGAGCTTTAGATAAAATAGGGTTGGATCCCGCTGCTGTAGAAGAAGTTCTGATGGGTAATGTTGTACAGGCAGGTACGGGTCAGGCACCCGCCAGGCAAGCCGCTATATTTGCTGGCATCCCTGATACTGTTCCCTGCACAACCATCAATAAAGTATGTGCTTCCGGAATGAAAGCCATAATGCAAGCAGCGCAATCCATTGCCCTGGGTGATACATCAATTGTGGTTGCCGGCGGTATGGAAAACATGAGCCTGATACCTCACTATGTGCACATGCGCAATGGTAAAAAATTCGGTCCGGCCCAACTTGAAGACGGCATGCAAAAAGATGGACTGGTAGATGTTTATGATCAGAATGCGATGGGTGTGTGTGCCGATGCATGTGCTGAGAAGTATGATTTTAGTCGCGAAGATCAGGATGCATTTGCTGTCCAATCCTACGAGAGATCAGCTGCTGCGTGGGCCGCTGGAAAGTTTGCCGGGGAAGTAGTGCCTGTTGAAGTACCTCAGCGTCGCGGAGAACCTATACAGGTTACTGAAGATGAAGAATACCGCAATGTAAAAATGGAAAAAATACCGGCACTGCGACCCGCTTTTACGAAAGAAGGAACCGTCACAGCTGCCAATGCATCTACCATTAATGACGGGGCTGCTGCCATGGTTCTGATGAGCGCTGAAAAGGCTAAGGAAATGGGGATAAAACCCCTTGCCAAGATCCGGGGATATGCCGATGCAGCACAGGAACCCGAATGGTTCACGACTGCTCCGGCCAAAGCCCTACCAAAAGCACTGGCCAATTCCGGCGTCTCCATTGAAGAGGTCGATTTTTTTGAATTCAATGAAGCCTTTGCCGTTGTGGGTCTTGCAAATATGAAATTATTGGGACTAAACGATTCCAATGTAAATATTCACGGAGGGGCCGTTTCCCTTGGGCATCCGCTGGGCTGTTCCGGAGCACGGATCCTTGTAACCTTGTTGGGCGTACTTACACATGAAAATGCGAAACTGGGCGCAGCGGCAATTTGCAATGGTGGCGGAGGTGCTTCTGCTATGATCCTCGAACGCCTGTAATCTCCTTTGAGGCTATATGAAATACGGCATAAGCGAGCTGAGTATTGTCCCGATAAGAATTGAGAAGAACGGCGCTTCGGCCATGTGTTCTCAATTGCTCTATGGAGAGTATTTTAAAGTAGTAGAATACAAAAAAAATCGCAGTCGGATCAGAACGATCCCTGATGGATGTGAAGGTTGGGTTGAAAACCGACAGATTCGGCCTTTAAGCAAAAAAGATTTCTTAGCCCTTAAGAATTTAAAACGCACAAAACTATGTGCAGATCTTGTTTCCTTTATTGAAGGGGAAAACCATTTAACACCCATAGTGTTGGGTTCAAAACTAAACGGGCTTAGATTATTAAACCACAGCTTCGACGGGGATATCGTTAGATTCTCTGTCAAAAAGAAAGCGCTGTCCACTCTTGCTTTATCATATCTAAATGCGCCCTACCTGAATGGTGGGAAAACCCCATTTGGCATTGACGCTCCTGGCCTTATTCAAATGGTTTACAGGCTTTATGGCAAAGAATTACCTCGTACTATTGTGGGGCAATCAAAGGAAGGTGAAGTACTCAGTTTTATTGAAGAAAGTGTTCAAGGCGACCTGGCGTTCTTTGACAATTCGGAAGGGAAACTGATCCATGTGGGGATCATGTTGGAGGATCACCATATTATTCATGCCTATGGAAAAGTCAGAATTGACAGGATCGATCATACCGGGATCTTCAATCGGGAAGAGAAGCGGTATACGCACCAATTACGGATGATCAAAAAGATCGTATAAAAAAATCCTCCCAGGGAATACCCGAGAGGATCTATTTATGGACGATACTGATCTTATTCGTTCAATAATTCTTTTATACGCTTGAAGTTCTCAGTATCCCCTAAAGCGCCATAGATATTCTTTAACTGTGAAAGTACACCCTGATTATCCGGGCTGATTTTTAAGGCGTTTTCAAGAATCACTGCCCCTTCTAAAAAGAGCTCATCTTTCTTAGCCTTAAGCTCATCGTAGCGCGCAGCATCTGCTCGCGACGTACCAAGAGAATTCATCTCATCAATTAATCCGTTCCCTTCATTTACAAAACTTGTAGATAAATTCAGGTAGGCATTCATATAAGTGGGATCAATCTCGATCGACTTCTCATAAGAAGCACGTGCTTCTGCAAGATTGCCTTGCTCCAGGTTGATCACTCCAATATTATAATGGAGATCCGGGTTGTCTGGGGCCATGGTAGCAGCCTCACCCATTAACTCTTTAAACTTTTCTTTATCACCTAAAGAGTAGTAAAGATTGGCTTCATTCAAAACAAGATTAACATCATTTGGATCCGAGACTCGTGCATCCTTATACGCCTGGATCGCTTGATCATTCTGTCCGAGTGTCGTATAGATCAAGGCAATATTTTTAACGATCTCAGATCGCTTCGACTCAGATTTCTCTTCTGTAGGGTTACTATGTGATCCTCCTTTTACCATGATATCACGCTGGAATGCGTCTGCCCCGAAACTATCTGCCTCGCCGGTTTCATTGTTCGTGGCTTTGTACTCTACAGTACTCCCATCATAATTCAGATCCTTCAATTGAGTGTAATAATCAAGAGCTGTTTCGTAATCCTTGGCATTTACCGCATAGCTCGCTGCAAAATATAGGAAGTTAGTGTCTTGCGGAGACATCTTATAACTCATATAGAGTTTTTCAGCACCTTCATTATACTTATTATTATTTCCGTCTTCTACCGCAGCATTTACAAGTTCAGCAGACATGCTTTTCATACGCGTAGTAATGTCATCTGAATATTTCTTGGTCTTGCTTCCATCTTCGATTTCCAATGCTTTCTGAAATGAACTAACTGCATTCGCATATTGGGAGGCATCTCCTTTTGCAGCCTGGTCGGCATAGGCTTTCCCAAGGGTGTAGTAATACTGTCCCTTGATCTTATCATCGGCACCACCGATCATTCCGGTGATCCCTTCCAGGGTGGCTATAGCTGAGGCGGAATCTCCGCCTTTCATTGCTTTATCAGCCGCCTTTAATTCCGCTTTCTGCGAGAATCCGGCCAAGCAAAACAACATGGCCATTAACATACTAATAGTGGTCTTCATCGTAAATTGTATTTATTCTAGTGTTTAAATATATAATTATTTTGTTTCCGGGCTATCATTATCAATACCCGTGCCATCTTCTGTATTTACCTCCATATTCAAGATATCTGTATCATCAATATCTTCTTCATCCTTCATTACTTTCGCTACAGCAGCAATGGAATCCCCACCTTTCAGATTGATCAATTTTACTCCTTGTGTGGCACGACCCATTGTTCGGAGGTCTTCAACGCTCATGCGGATCGCAATTCCCGATTTGTTGATGATCATCAGATCATCACTATCAGAAACGCATTTGATCGCTACCAGGGGACCGGTTTTATCAGTAACAGAAATAGTCTTAACTCCCTTCCCACCACGATTGGTAATTCGGTAATCATTGATGGCAGATCGCTTTCCATATCCGTTTTCAGAAACGACCAGGATGTCTTCATCAAAATTATGGACAGATACCATGCCTACAACCTCATCTTCCTCATTGGCTAGTCTAATCCCCCTAACTCCAGAGGCATTGCGCCCCATTGGTCTTGTTTTGCTTTCTTCAAAGCGGATCGCTTTGCCGGACCGCAATCCTAATAAGATCTCACTGGTCCCTGTTGTTAACTTGGCTTCGAGCAACTCATCCTCTTCCCTGATATTGATCGCAATGATCCCATTTTGTCTGGGTCTGGAATACTGCTCCAGGCTGGTCTTCTTCACCGTACCTTTCTTCGTTGCCATGATAACAAAATGGCTGTTTACATATTCTTCATCCTTGAGATCTTTGGTGCAAATGAAAGCTTTCACCTTATCATCAGGCGATATGTTGACCAGGTTCTGTATGGCCCGGCCTTTTGAAGTACGACTGCCCTCTGGTATCTCAAAGACCCGCATCCAGAAACACTTTCCTTTTTGTGTAAAGAATAACATGTACTGGTGGTTCGTACCCACAAACAAATGTTCCAGGAAGTCTTCAGTCCTTGTTGAAGAAGCCTTCTGGCCTACTCCTCCCCTATGCTGAGTCTTGTATTCTGTAAGGGGTGTACGCTTTATGTAACCGGCGTGTGAAATTGTGATCACAACCTGCTCGTCTGGGATCATATCTTCAATGCTCAAGTCTCCTCCAGCATAGTTGATCTCAGAACGGCGCTCATCTCCGTACTTCTCTTTTACTTCTTGTAGCTCTTCTTTAATAATATTCATTCTGCGATCCTTATCATCGAGAATGTCTTTTAAGTCTGCTATCGTTTTGATCAATTCGTCATATTCGGATCGGAGCTTATCTTGTTCCAGTCCTGTCAACTGACGCAGTCTCATTTCCACAATAGCCTTGGCCTGAACTTCCGTAAGTTTAAACCGCTCGATGAGTTTCGCCCGGGCTTCTTCCGGATTTTTGGAGGCCTTGATCAGGGCAATAACCTCATCAATATTATCTGAGGCAATGATGAGTCCTTCCAATATATGGGCACGGTCTTCTGCTTTCTTAAGCTCGTACTTTGTTCTTCTTACAACTACTTCATGCCTGTGGTCTACAAAATGTCCAATGATCTGCTGGACATTCAGGAGCTGAGGCCTACCATTAACCAGGGCAATATTATTTACACTGAAGGAACTCTGTAGTGCTGTATATTTATAAAGGGTATTTAGTACTATGTTTGGAATCGCATCACGTTTTAAGACATACACGATCCGCATTCCTTTTCGATCCGATTCATCGCGGATCGTAGAAATACCCTCAATTTTCTTGTCATTGACCAGATCAGCCGTTTTCTTGATCATATCGGCCTTATTGACCTGGAAAGGGATCTCGGTCACAATGATGCTCTCTCTTCCCTGTACTTCCTCAAAGGAAGCTCTCCCACGCATAACAACTCTGCCTCTCCCTGTATGGAAAGCATCGCGTACACCATCGTATCCATATATGATACCCCCTGTCGGGAAATCCGGTGCTTTAATATGTGTGATCAGCTCATCTATTTCAATCTTGGGATTATCTATATAGGCAATTGTACCATCTACCACTTCGGCCAGATTATGAGGAGGCATATTCGTTGCCATCCCTACGGCAATACCTGAAGCACCATTGATCAATAGATTTGGGATCCGGGTCGGAAGGACAGTGGGCTCATATAGGGAATCATCAAAATTTAACTGATGATCTACGGTTTCCTTATCAATATCGGAAAGCATTTCATCTGCGATCTTCCGCATTTTGGCTTCCGTATAACGCATCGCTGCGGGACTGTCGCCATCAATAGAACCAAAATTTCCCTGTCCGTCTACCAACATATATCGCAGGCTCCACTCCTGGGCCATACGCACCATGGTATCATAAACCGAGGTGTCGCCGTGAGGGTGATATTTACCTAATACTTCCCCGACTATACGGGCCGATTTTTTGTATGAACTGTTAGATCTAACCCCTAATTCATGCATGCCATAGAGCACTCTGCGATGCACGGGTTTTAAGCCGTCTCTGACATCGGGTAAGGCACGTGAAACTATGACTGACATTGAATAATCAATGTAGGCCGATTTCATCTCATCATCAATATTTATGGGGATCAATTTCTCGCCTTCTGCCATCTATAAAATCTCGTGATTTTTGGGTTTATAATATCGTGGCAATATACATAAAATGACTCCTTCGGAAGGCATTAAAAGTCCACTTTATTAAGGAATTTATTAACAGCTGGAACGCCCGTATTCGTTGATAATTTGAGTGTTAATCATTTGGTAAATCTGCATTTTTTTCGTCATTTCGTCCTAGTTTATCTAATATAGGTATAGTATTTGACGTTCTTATACTAAGTTTTACTACTTTTAATCAAACTATTTTGGGTTACTATGGATGATAATTTTTCACCACGCGTTAAGGATGTAATTGCCTACAGCAAAGAAGAGGCTTTAAGGCTGGGTCACGATTTTATTGGGACTGAGCATTTGATGTTAGGGTTGCTGCGCGACGGGAATGGAAAAGCGATTAGCATCCTGGATGCCCTTGATGTGGATCTGGATCATTTAAGACGAAAAGTAGAGATCCTGAGTCCGGCAAATCCCAATCCGGGAGGCAACCAAAAAGACAAAAAGAATCTGCATTTGACCCGACAGGCTGAACGTGCTTTAAAGACAACTTTTCTTGAAGCCAAGCTTTTTCAGAGTTCCTCCATTAACACTGCGCATCTGTTGCTATGCATCTTGCGCAACGAGAATGACCCTACCACCAAATTATTGCATAAAATGAAGGTGGACTACGATGGGGTAAAAGACCAGTTTAAATCCATGATCACGAGCGAAGACGATTACATTGAACCTACGACCTCAGAATCTTATCCCAGCGATCCTGACGAGCCCGCAGAAAGTAAGGAGGGTTCTTTTGGGAATACATCCGGGCAAAAAGGAAACAAAAAATCTAAAACACCTGTTTTAGACAACTTCGGTCGTGACCTGACCAAGTTAGCTGAAGATAATAAATTAGATCCCGTAGTAGGAAGGGAAAAAGAGATAGAACGCGTCTCTCAGATCCTGAGTAGAAGAAAAAAGAATAATCCCTTATTGATCGGGGAACCCGGTGTGGGTAAAAGTGCAATTGCCGAAGGCTTGGCATTGCGGATAATTAACAAAAAAGTATCCCGTATCCTCTATGGAAAACGACTAGTAACCTTAGATCTGGCGTCACTTGTAGCCGGGACGAAATATCGGGGCCAATTCGAAGAACGGATGAAAGCCGTTATGAACGAATTGGAAAAAAATGATGATGTCATCCTCTTTATAGACGAGATCCATACTATTGTGGGTGCCGGGGGTGCTACAGGCAGCCTGGATGCTTCTAATATGTTCAAACCTGCCTTAGCGCGGGGCGATATTCAATGTATTGGCGCAACAACTCTTGATGAATACAGGCAGTATATTGAAAAGGACGGCGCTCTTGAGCGACGCTTCCAGAAGGTTATGATAGAACCCACAACGGTGGAAGAAACTATTGAGATCCTCCAGAATATCAAAATAAAATATGAGGATCACCACAATGTAAATTATACAGATGATGCTATCCTGGCCTGTGTAAAGCTCACCAATCGCTATATGACAGACAGGTTCTTACCGGATAAGGCTATTGATGCCCTTGATGAATCTGGTTCCAGGGTTCATATTGTCAATATGAATGTGCCGGATCAGATCCTTGAACTCGAAAAGCAATTGGAAGATGTTCGCGATCTAAAGAATAGTGTCGTTAAGAAACAACGCTATGAAGAAGCCGCGAAACTCAGGGATGATGAAAAGCGACTTGAGAAGGAATTAGCTGTAGCCCAGGAAAAATGGGAAGAAGAAAGCAAGCAGCACAGGGAGACTGTGACCGAAGATAACGTGGCGGATGTAGTCTCGATGATGAGCGGCGTTCCGGTAAATAGAATAGCCCAGACAGAAAGCAATAAACTTGCAGAATTACCCGAGCTGATAAAAGCCAATGTTGTAGGCCAGGATGAAGCAGTGGGTAAAGTAGCGAAGGCCATCCAAAGGAACAGGGCCGGATTAAAAGATCCGGACAAGCCTATTGGCTCCTTTATTTTCCTCGGTCAAACAGGCGTGGGTAAAACACAGCTGGCTAAGGTCTTGGCCATGGAATTATTTGATTCAGAAGAAGCACTTATTCGAATTGATATGAGCGAGTATATGGAAAAATTCGCCATATCTCGTTTAGTTGGTGCACCTCCCGGATATGTCGGTTATGAAGAAGGCGGACAACTTACTGAAAAAGTGCGTAGAAAGCCTTACTCTGTCATCCTTTTGGATGAAGTAGAGAAAGCACATCCCGATGTGTTTAATATGCTACTCCAGGTATTGGATGATGGCTACCTCACTGACAGTTTAGGAAGAAAGATCGATTTCAGGAATACGATCATCATAATGACTTCAAATATTGGCTCGCGTCAACTCAAAGATTTTGGCCAAGGTGTAGGTTTTGGAACACAAGCTAAGAAGGATCAGGTAGACAGCCATCAAAAAAGTGTGATCGAAAACGCTTTAAAGAAAGCATTTGCGCCCGAATTCTTAAATAGGATCGATGATGTGATCGTATTTAATCCACTAGAGCGAGAGCATATCCATAAAATCATTGATATAGAACTCAATAAATTGTTCCAACGAATCCGTGAGATAGGATATGAACTCAAACTTAGCGAGAAAGCAAAAGATTATATCGCAGATAAAGGATTTGACAAACAATACGGTGCACGTCCTCTAAAGCGAGCGATCCAAAAATACATTGAAGATGCCCTTGCGGAGGAGATCGTAAACGCGAAGCTCGAAGAAGGAGATCAGATCGCTATGGATCTGGATGAGAAGAAAGACACGCTGGTCATTAAAATAAAGAAAGCCAAAAAGCCTTCTAAAACTTCGGAATAAAACTGTACGCGAATTATAATTAGAGCCCCATTTCGGGGCTCTTTTTTTTGGATTCATTTGTAGGAAAAAATCCCTGCAAGACCCCTAAAATAGCCGTATAAACGATATTTCAGCCTTTAGTCTAATATATTTCACCTCCTTCGACCTTGCACCTACATTCGCCATGAGTACACTATAATCCAACTACATGAAAATTGGGCCCGTTAAAAAATCCCGCATTATAAGGGAATACACAATAGATATTGGTACCATTCAGGTACATGACAACTTCCTCGTTTGTAAATTTATCGAAGGAAGCACACTTACATTGGAGAGAGCTTACCAGATTATTGGTATCTCCGAGATCCATTTCCGAGAACGTAATTTTGGGATCATCAGCGTAAGGAAACATGCCTTCGCTTTGGATCCGACTATCTATAGCTATTTACGTGAATTGCCATACCTGAAAGCATTTGCTATTGTCTCCCTGAGAGAAATGGATATGCATAACTTCAATATTGAGCGAATCTTTTATAAAAAGCCGATGGAGTTCTTTATTGATTTTAAAAAGGCAATTTCCTGGATCAACACAACCGTTAAAGCTGCTTAAGTAGCTTATTGCTGATCGGCCTCAGCTTCTTGAGGAGGTTCAGGTTGTTTAAACAGTTCGATAAAAGCGTTACCGATATTTGCGATCAGATCGCTCGCTGTGGTGGCTTCAAAGCCCATAGCACTTGTAGCGATATCCCCGGCTATTCCGTGTAAGTATACACCAAAGATAGCTGCCTGAATGGGCATATACCCCTGCCCCAGCAAGCCAGCAACAATTCCGGATAAACAATCACCACTTCCCGCTGTGGCCATACCCGGGTTCCCGGTATTATTAATAAAGCCCTGCCCTTCGTAGAACACGATGGTGTGAGCTCCTTTTATGATCAGTATGCACGAATGCGCCTGGGAGAATGCTTTAGCTTTCTCAAGCTTATCAAAATCGTCTTTCCATTCGCCTAAAAGTCGGCGCAATTCTCCAGGGTGCGGTGTGAGGATGGCATCTTTTGGAATATACTTTAATAATCCCTTTGATTTCGCCAGGATATTAATCCCATCTGCATCAATGACAAGTGGACCTTTATAAGACTTCAGGAAAGCGCCAAAAGCCTTTGAAGTTTCATCCGAAGTGCCGAGGCCCATCCCAATGGCCACTACGTCCATTTTTGTATTGGGATCAATTTTGGTGAGCATTACTTCATTGGGATCTGTTTCTGTCATCGCCTCCGGGAGGGCAGACTGTATGGCCGTATAGCCACATCGCGGTATAAAACTACTGACGAGGCCGGCACCAGTTTTCAAACATGCTTTGGCTGCCAGGATAACGGCTCCTATCTTCCCATAACTACCACCGATCATCATTACATGTCCAAAATCACCTTTATGTGAAAATTTTGATCGCCCTTTATACCAGGGCAAGATCTCCGGTTTTTCCATTAAGTTATATTCTACCGGCGTAGTCTCAAGGTATTCTACATCCAGCCCAATATCCAGTATATCCCACTCACGTATAAATGGACCAGTTTCGGGAAGAAAAAAGATAAGCTTAGGTGCCTGAAAGCTCAGGACAAAATTGCCTCTGATCACAGCTTCCGGGTTTTCAACGGCCCTGTCCATATATAATCCGGATGGCACATCAATGGAGACGATGAATGCCCCATTTTGATTAAGATAATTAATGATCTGCGCAACCCAGGGTTCTGGAGGCCTGTTCAACCCAATTCCAAAAATGGCATCAATAATAATGTCATCAGGATGTATTTCGGGCATTTCTGAACCCTCTTTAAGAAAATTAGGCCAGAGTTTGCGCTCTTTCAACCGATCCAGGTTTAATAAGAAATCCTTGGATCGCTTTTCACTATAATTAATCACATAGACATCAAAATTATAGCCGTGTTCCCATAAATGCCTGGCCAAAGCGATCCCATCGCCTCCATTATTCCCTATCCCACAAAATATATGGATCTTGACCTGTGCTCCCTGCATCCGTGAATGAAGCCAATGGAACAATTGCATCGCTGCACGTTCCATAAGCACGTCACTACTGATCTTTTGTTTCTTGATAGTGAACTTATCGGCCTCGTATATCTGACTAGCTGAAAATATTTTCATGGATACTGCGGATTCCTAATCTTAAAGAACTCAATTAAGCCCTCCGGTTTGTTGTGGTAATCAAATGTACTACTTTTGGTCCTGTAATAGAATACCTATAATATGTAAGGAAGTAGGCGTAAGGCCTATTTTCTTTTTAGAGGATTCTTTGTTGGTATTGAATAGATTAGCGTAACCGTTATGCAAGATATTAAGGTTCTGAAATTTGGGGGGTCATCTGTAGCAAATGCTACTGTTATTCGACAAGTCAAGGAGATAATTACTGGGACAAATTCCCAATTCACAGCAGTCGTTGTATCGGCAATGGGTGGGGTTACAGACTTGCTTATCAAAGCTGCCTTGGCCGCTTCTGAGGGTACAAAAGATTATACAGATTTCGTCGCGGAAATTAAACAAAGGCATTACAGCGCCCTTGAAGAATTACTCGGTAAAGATCAAGAAGACACCAAAAGGGAGATCGATCAATTTTTAGTGCAATTAGATACACTTCTGGAGGGAGCAAGCCTCACCGGTGAGATGACACCCAGGTTAATGGACAAGATCATCAGTCATGGTGAATTAATGAGCGCTATACAGCTCAATGCCTTTTTTAATAAAGAGGGCCTTCCATCCGCTTTTAAAGATTCTCGTGACTTGATCTGCACCGATGAAAGTTTTGGGGGTGCCCGGGTATACCGTAAATCCACCTATGAGAAATGCAATGATTTTACAAAGGAACATCCCTCAGGGATTTTTGTATTCCCTGGATTTATAGGGGCTACCGAAGGAGGGGAAACCACAACGCTTGGGCGTGGGGGGTCCGACTTTACAGCTGCATTACTTGCCGCAGGCTTTGAAGCTGAGGAATTACAAATATGGACAGATGTCAGCGGTATGTTTACGGCCAACCCTAAATTAGTCAGACAGGCAAGGGCTATACCGCGACTCTCCTATGAGGAAGCCATGGAACTTTCGCATTTCGGTGCTAAAGTTCTTTATCCACCAACCATACAACCCGTACTGGAGAAACAGATTCCGATCTGGATAAAAAACACCTTTGAACCGGAAGATAAGGGTACCCTCATTACATCCCATTCAGGTGAAAATGGAAAAACCGTAAGAGGAATAAGTTATATTCCCGATATCAGTTTGCTTTCTCTTGAGGGTCCGGGCATGGTTGGAATTCCGGGTATTTCCAAGCGATTCTTTGAAGTCATGTCAAATGCCGGGATCAATATTACTTTGATCACACAGGCTTCTTCAGAACATTCTATTTGTGTCGGCATTAGTGCTTCCGATGTGCATAGAGCCGAAAAATTAACCAATGAAGCGTTTGAATATGAGATCGACAGGAAGCAGATCAAACCTGTGCTCGTAGAAACGAACCTCGCCATTATTGCCTTGGTCGGGGATCAAATGAAAAGCCACCAGGGTCTGAGCGGAAAAATGTTCAGCACATTAGGCAGGAACAATGTAAATATCCGCGCCATAGCACAAGGGGCTTCCGAGCGAAATATTTCGGCAGTTATAGACCGTGATGATGTTAAAAAAGCGCTGAATACTTTGCATGAGGCATTTTTTGAAGTGCAAACGCGCCAGCTTAATCTATTTGTGATTGGCGTTGGAAATGTGGGCCGAAAAATTCTCGATCAACTTAAGAATCAGGAGAAATATTTAATAGAACATCTTAAGATCCGGATCCGTATTATCGGGATATCCAATTCCAGGACGATGGTGTTCAATGAGGACGGTATTGATCTCACGGAGTGGGAAACCAGCTTATCTGAAGGCGTGCCATCCGATCTTGCGGAATTCTTCCGGACCGCCTGTAAATTGAACCTTAGGAATAGTATCCTTGTAGATAATACAGCAAGTGCAGAGGTGGCTGCTGTGTATCCAAAATATTTGCGGGAGAACATTGCTGTGGTTACCTGCAATAAGATCGCCTGTTCCTCTTCCATGGAATTGTATCGGGAATTAAAAGATCTTTCGCGTGAGTTTTATGCGCCCTTCTTATTTGAAACCAATGTAGGAGCCGGACTCCCGATAATTGATACCTTGAAGAATCTCATAGTTAGCGGGGATTCAGTATTACGAATTGAGGCCGTACTGTCCGGAAGTCTGAATTTTATTTTCAATCACTTCAACGGTCAAACCACCTTTCACGATATCGTAAGACAAGCCCATGAAGAAGGGTATACGGAACCAGATCCACGTATCGACTTAAGTGGAAAAGATGTCATGCGGAAGATCTTAATTCTGGCCCGTGAAAGCGGATTTGATATGGAGATGTCTTCCATTAGCAATCGTGGATTCCTTCCTCAAAAATGTCTAGATGCTCCTAGTGTTGAAGCATTTTACAAATCCTTGAAAGAGGAAGAAGCGCATTTTCAGAACCTCCTGCAAGATGCTGATAATGAGAATAGTACATTAAAATATGTCGCTAGATTTGCCGATGGCAAAGCAGAAGTGGCACTCCAAAAAATCCCTTCCGGACATGAATTTGAAGGGTTGAAGGGAAGTGATAATGTCGTATTATTCTTCACCAATCGATACCCTGAACAACCTCTAATGGTCAAAGGTGCCGGCGCAGGAGCCGAGGTAACTGCTTCCGGTATTTTTGCGGATATAATAAGAATCGGTAATTTCTAACATATGGATAAGATCAAGATCTTCTGTCCGGCTACTGTATCAAATCTCTCTTGCGGTTTTGACGTACTCGGTCTTGCCCTTGAGCAAGTAGGAGATGAAATGATCATTCGTAAAACTTCTGGAAATCAACTAACGATAAGACAAACCGAGGGACCCGAAATACCTTTAGACCCTGCGAATAATGTCGCCGGAGTTTCTGCTCGATCCTTGCTGGACCATTTAGGTTCAGAAGATGGATTTGACATAGAGATCGCCAAGCGCATAAAACCGGGAAGCGGTATTGGAAGCAGTGCGGCCAGTGCAGCAGGTGCTGTGTGGGGGATAAATCAATTACTGGGAGCACCTTTAACAACAAAAGAATTACTACCACATGCTATGACGGGTGAGGCTATTGCCAGTGACGCCTGGCATGCAGATAATGTGGCCCCTTGCCTGATGGGCGGGTTTGTACTCATTAGGGGGTATGATCCCATAGATGTGATACAGCTCTCTTTTCCAAAAGACCTTGCCCTGGCTATCATACATCCACATCTTGAAATTAAAACAGCAGAATCCAGGACTTTGATCGGAGATAAAATACCCTTGAAAAATGCTGTGGCCCAATGGGGCAACCTGGGTGGATTGATCGCAGGACTGGCTTCCGGTGATCACGACCTAATATCCAGATCCTTAGTAGATCATGTGGCCGAACCTAAACGCAAGCACCAAATACCAGGTTTTGAGGAGATGAAAACTGAAGCAATTACCTCCGGAGCATTGGGCTTTGGAATTTCCGGTTCCGGGCCTTCAGTTTTTGCACTTTGCCGGGGTATCACGAAGGCTGAAGAAGTAGGACAGAAATTGGCTGATGCCTTTACTCCTCAAGGTATAGCATTCGATCTTTACTGCTCGAGGATCCATTCTGAAGGAATTAGAATTATCCCTTAAGCTTATGAAGTATTATAGCTTAAAAGATCCATCGCATCGCACTTCCTTCAGAGAGGCTGTCATTAAAGGACTCGCACCAAACAAGGGATTGTATTTCCCAGAGTCTATCCCTCAATTACCGGACGGTTTTATCAACCAGATCGAATCTTTATCAGAGCAAGAAATCGCTTTTGAGCTGATGTCGCCATTCGTTTCGGAAGATATTAGTGAGGATGTCTTATCCCGAATTATAAAAGAAACACTGAGCTTTCCCCTGCCCCTGGTAAAACTTTCCAAATGGCTGAGTGTTTTAGAATTATTTCATGGACCTACGATGGCTTTCAAGGATATTGGCGCACGATTTATGGCACAGAGCCTGGGGCACTTTTACAGGAATGAAGACAAAGAGATCACTGTTTTGGTCGCTACTTCCGGCGATACGGGAGGCGCTGTAGCCAATGGTTTTTATAAAGTCCCCGGCGTGAAAGTGGTCATCCTCTACCCTTCCGGAAAAGTGAGCCATATACAGGAAATGCAGCTCACCACATTGGGACACAACATCTCAGCCCTTGAAGTTGAAGGCACCTTTGATGATTGCCAGCATATGGTAAAAACGGCATTCATGGATCAGGACCTGACAAGTACACAAACCTTAACCTCCGCGAATTCTATCAATGTAGCCCGTTGGTTGCCTCAAATGATCTACTTTTTGCTGGCCTACAAGCAACTGGAGGAGAAGAATGCCCCTTGGGTGATCTCGGTTCCCAGTGGTAATTTTGGGAACATCTGTGCAGGCATGCTAGCCCATAAAATGGGTATGCCCTGTCATAAGTTTATTGCCAGCACTAATGTGAACAAAACGGTTCCCGACTACCTGAAAACAGCCTCCTATAGTCCTGTAGCCTCCATTCAGACCATTTCCAATGCCATGGATGTGGGTGATCCAAGTAATTTTAGTCGGATATTGGAATTATATAAATCGGATCACATTGCACTTAAACAAGATCTGGAAGGGTATTGGTTTACTGATGAGCAAAACCGGGAAGCTATTAAGGAATTACATCAGCAATACGGGTATATAAGTGATCCTCATGGAGCAATAGGTTACCTGGGATTACTAGAATATTTAAAAGCCAATCCTGAAGCACAGGGGACTTTTTTGGAAACGGCACACCCGGCCAAATTCAAAGATGAAGTTGAGGACACTTTGTCAATAGACATCGATCTTCCTGTCCAATTGGCTTCCTTTACAGGCAACACTAAGGTGGCGGAGAAGATTCGCTCCTATGATACCTTCAAGGCCTTTATTATGCGATGAAAATAAATACCTTTGCAAGCATAAATCCAGACACGAATGAAGGATACTGCCCTTAGTAAAATACATGAGTCCCTTGGCGCAAAGATGGTCCCTTTTGCAGGCTATATGATGCCTGTATCCTATGAAGGCGTAAATATTGAGCATGAGACAGTCCGCAAGGGCGTGGGTGTTTTTGACGTCTCTCATATGGGCGAATTTCTGATCGAAGGCCCTAAAGCCCTGGAACTTATACAGAAAGTGAGCTCTAACGATGCCTCAAAACTCACCGTTGGCCGGGCCCAATACAGCTGCCTGCCCAATGAAACAGGCGGCATAGTTGATGATCTTATTGTATACAGGGTAAAGGAAGAATCGTATCTCTTGGTAGTGAACGCCTCAAATATTGAGAAAGACTGGGCGCATATCTCAAAATACAACGAGGGCATTGGGGCAGATATGCGAAATATCTCTGAGCAATTTTCCCTTCTTGCCATTCAGGGCCCCAAAGCCGCGGAAGCCATGCAGTCCCTCACTTCTGTAGATCTGTCAGCCATTAAATTCTACCATTTTGTAGTGGGCGATTTTGCAGGTATTGAACATGTGATCATCTCTGCCACCGGCTATACGGGATCGGGCGGATTTGAGATCTATTGCAAGAATAGTGAAGTAGCACAAATCTGGGAGCGCGTATTGGAAGCGGGGGAACCCTGGGGAATAAAACCCATAGGCCTGGCCGCCAGGGACACGCTGCGATTAGAAATGGGGTATTGCCTCTACGGAAATGACATAAATGACACCACTTCCCCATTTGAAGCTGGCCTGGGATGGATCACAAAATTCAGCAAGGAGTTTGTGAATTCTGAAGATTTGGAAGATGCCAAAAGACGCGGACCAGAGAAAAAATTAGTCGGCTTTGAATTGGATGATCGGGGAATTCCACGGCAGGGCTACGATATTGTTGATGGCAACGGCAAAAAAATTGGAGAAGTTACCTCCGGCACCATGTCGCCTTCTTTAGGCAAGGGAATAGGTCTTGGCTATGTGCCTACCATATTTGCAGAAGAAGGCAGCAAGGTTCATATTCAAATACGCAAGAATGCCGTACCGGCTACGATTGTAAAACCTCCCTTTTATAAGGGATAACACCCAGGTCATTATGTAGATGGAAGATGCAGGAAAGAAAATATTGATACTTGGGGGAAGCGGTTTTATCGGCCACGCTCTTTATAAGGAGCTCTGCAATTACTACGATGTCTACGGCACCTATTGTACTGCCCATCGTTCTTTTGAACACAATCAACAGTTTTATCACTACGATATGCAGGAAGACGATATTGTTAGTCTTCTTGAAAAGAT
>CAMYJF010000037.1 GCA_947258555.1 uncultured Eudoraea sp.
ACGGGCCGTTGCTATGTCAGCCCAGGGCAACGCCCTGGGAAATGGTATCAAGAACAATGAAGCCCCAACCGGGGCGGCTCTAAACCAAACTTTTCCAAGAATTGGTGAGCAAAACCGAGCTTAAGCGCTTTTGTCAAAAGAGGTTAACCGCAATTTTTGGAATTCCATTTGTAGCCAGAATGATAGATTACTTGGGCTAGCTAGCCTCGCCGGTGTTCGCTACGATTGGTCGGCATGAACAGGAAACGACGCGCGGTTCACGTAGCCACAATCACTAGCACCCACAAAGGCAAGACTTATCAGTCGCACCTTTTGCGGCGAACCTATCGCGAGGGTGGCAAGGTCAAGCACGAGACGCTGGGCAATCTTTCCGATCTGCCGCTCGATGCGATTGACTACATTCGCAAGCGACTCCGTGGCGCGCCACCGATCGATCCCGATGGCGGGTTTGAGATTACGCGTTCCTTGCCGCATGGACATGTGGCCGCTGTGCTCGGCACGCTGCGAAAGATTGGATTAGAAACAGCCATTGGCTCCAAGCCATCACGTGAACGCGATTTGGTGGTCGCGCTGATTGCCTCTCGGATCATTCACCCGGGTTCCAAGTTGGCGACGTTCACCGGACTTTGCCCAGAAACAGCGCAGAGCACGCTGGCCGAGGAACTCGACCTGAGCGAGATCGATTCCAAGGAGATCTATGCATCGCTCGACTGGCTCTTGGAGCGACAGTCACGTATCGAAAAGAAACTATCCAAGAAGCACTTAGCGGATGGAACGCTCGTGCTCTACGATGTCAGTTCGAGTTACTACACGGGTCGCACCTCGGGCTTAGTCAAGCGTGGCTACAGTCGCGATGGGAAAAAGGCCTTTCCGCAGATCGTTTACGGACTTCTTTGCAATCGCGATGGTTGTCCGGTGGCCGTGGAAGTTTTCTCGGGAAACACTGCCGACCCTACAACCTTGGCGTCACAAATCAAAAAGCTCCGCCAACGATTTGCCCTGGAGCGCGTGGTGCTCGTGGGAGATCGGGGCATGATCACCTCACGTCGGATCGACGAAGAGCTGCGGGATGTCGAGGGGCTTGATTGGATCACAGCTCTGCGATCGGAGAGCATTCGAAAACTGGTCTCGCAGCAGGTAATTCAGCCATCCCTATTCGACGAGAGAGACCTGGCGGAGATCACTTCCGACGATTTTCCCGACGAGCGTTTGATTGTCTGTCGCAATCCGATTTTGGCTGAGGAACGGGCACGCAAACGCCGTGAGCTTCTGCAGGCGACGGAGCAAGAACTGAACAAGATTGTGGAGGCCGTCGCTCGTAAGAGAGCACCGCTTCGAGGCGAAGGGAAAATTGGTCTTCGCGTTGGCCGCGTCTTGAATAAGTACAAGATGGCCAAACATTTTAAACTGGAGATCAAGCAAGATCAGTTCACGTACCAACGTCGTGAAGAGAAGATCACGGAGGAGGCAGCGCTGGACGGCCTCTATGTGATTCGCACCTCGATGGATGCCGAGGCGTTCCGAAGCGAAGAAACGGTGCGTGCCTACAAGAGCTTGTCACAAGTCGAACGTGCGTTTCGCAGAATGAAGACTGTCGACTTAGAGATTAGGCCGATCTTCCACTGGAAAGACGATCGCATCCAAGCGCACGTGTTTTTGTGCATGCTGGCGTACTACGTGGAGTGGCACTTGCGACGAGACCTCAAGCCACTTCTGTTCGACGATCATGAGCGTGAATCCGCCGAGGAGACACGCTCTTCGATTGTCACGCCTGCTCCGCGGTCGAAAGCCGCCCAGCACAAGGACAACAAGAAGAAAACGCATGACGGCTATCCGGTTCAAAGTTTTCGATCGCTACTCAAAGATCTGGGTACGCTCTGCCGCAACTATGCCGAAGCGCAGAGCAGCGAGTTCTCCATTCTTACGAAGCCGACCCGCCTCCAGAGGCGGGTCTTCGACTTGCTGGGACTCGCGATCGCCTAGCGTAGACAGAATCGTGAAATTGGAAACGCAGCTAAAGCGTTGCCGGCGAATAGCTTACCGCATTCCGCGAAGAAAAGTTTGGGTTAGCGTGAGTCTTGTGTTTCTGAAAGTCGAAAAACCATAACACATAGCCGTGCGATTCAGCACATCGCATGAAAAAGGGCCGCTAGATGAGCGGCCCTAATTCCCCTATTCGAGCCCTATTGGGGGACCCCCTATTGGGGGACAGTGACCACAACTCCCACCGGAGCGACACTGGCTGACCGAATTAAAGTCACTGTCCCCTGTTTAGCCACTACTTTGCATAGCCTTAGAATCGCGAGCCTTAGAATCGAGTTCGGCAATTGAACTACTTGTTGCTGTTGATCGGAGTGATCCTGCTCACGGCAGGCGGGGAGGCATTGATTCGCGGCTCTTTGGCTGCTGCTTCGAGGCTGGGGATATCTCCCTTATTGAGTGGTCTTGTGATCGTCGGCTTCGGTACTTCCGCTCCAGAACTCGTCGTCTCCGTCGATGCCGCAATGAGTCAACGGCCGGACATTGCGATGGGAAATGTTGTGGGCAGCAATATCGGCAACATATTGCTTATTTTAGGAGTATGCGCCCTTATCAGACCGCTAAGCGTGAAACCGGCAGCACTTCGACGGGACGCGGTGACTGGGCTGGCAGCAAGTCTGCTATTTCTCGTGTTGGCTGCGGGAAGTGCACTAGGTCGGGGTGACAGTGCGGTCTTGTTGACGGCTTTTGTAGCCTATCTAGGATGGGCCTATTGGAGCGAGCGCTTCCACGCAACCGCTTCGGCAGAAGTCCATAAAGCGGAAGCCGAAGAATTCTCTGCCATGCCCCAATCAGTCGTGTGGACAGTGGCCAGCGTAGCCATCGGCTTGCTTCTTTTGATCGTCGGATCGCGTGTACTTCTCGGCGGCGCCGTTGGCATCGCGCAAGACCTTGGCCTTTCGGAGGCGGTGATTGGCCTAATCTTGGTTGCAGTTGGGACATCTCTTCCGGAGTTTTCAATCTCCGTAATTGCGACCTTACGTCAGCACGCCGATGTAGCTGTTGGAAATGTGCTCGGGAGCAACATATTTAACTTGCTGGCCATTCTCGGCATATCTGCGCTACTTCAACCACTCCCCGTCCACGAACGGATCCTGAATTTCGATCAATTGTCAGCCCAAAATGAATGGAAAGATATTGGCGCAGGAACGCATTTGATCCCGGCCGGACACACACTTGGTCAACCTGAATTAGTATTTCGCAAAATTGAAGATTCTGAGATACAGGCTCAGTTAGATAAATTAATGGCCACAAAACTGGCCAATGAAAATACAAACACGACACTTATGCCACAAAAAGAGACCATCACCTTTGAAGATTTTAGCAAACTAGATCTCCGGGTTGGTACGATCACCGAGGCAGAAAAAATGCCAAAAACCAAGAAACTCCTTGTTTTGAAAGTAGATACAGGATTAGACACACGGACAATTGTTTCAGGTATTGCTGAAGATTTTGATCCGGCTCAGATCGTTGGAAAGAAAGTGACCGTTGTGATCAATCTGGCCCCAAGACCATTGCGAGGCGTGAACAGCGAAGGGATGATCTTAATGACGCAGAATGAGGAAGGGAAATTAGTTTTTGTTAACCCTGACGAATCAGAAGTCGGGAATGGCGAAACCATTAATTAGACGGGATATTCACAAAGCCATCCACTGATCAATATCATAGTCCAAGAAAACGAGATTACGTACCTTTAACAGAAATTAGAACGCTATGTTAACTTCAAAAATGGAAAAGGCGCTTAACGCGCAGATCCGGGTAGAAGCAGAATCCTCACAAGTATATTTATCAATGGCATGTTGGGCAGAAATAAAAGGCCTGGAAGGGATAGCTCAATTCATGTATAAGCACTCCGATGAAGAGCGAATGCATATGTTGAAACTTGTAAAATTCGTCAATGAACGTGGTGGTCATGCTATAATATCTGAGCTAAGTGCCCCGGATACAGATTTTGGCACTTTTCAAAAAATGTTTGAGCAGCTATATGATCATGAAATATTTGTCTCAAAAGCCATCAATGAATTAGTCCATGTAACGCTCACTGAAAAGGATTATGCAACACACAATTTTCTTCAATGGTATGTAGCAGAACAGATCGAAGAAGAGGCATTGGCACGTACCATATTGGACAAGATAAACCTGATTGGAAATGACAAAGGTGGACTCTATCTGTTTGATCGGGATGTGCAAATGATCACCGTTGATAGTGCTGCGGCTGACCCGGGTGCATAGATTTATCTTCCTATTTAACTTCAATAGGAATATTTTTTTCCATAAAGTAATTTCATGGGTAATAAAGAGAAAGGGGGGAAATCTATAGAAAAGAAAATTAAGCTCCTTTCCGCCCATCGAAAGAAATACCGCAAAGAGATTGTAAAAAAGGGATTGAAGGAAGTATGTTGCGAAGATTACAAGAAATCTTCAGATAAGCGATGTAAAAGGTGTCCTTGTTTTGACCTTTTAGAGCAGGTGGCCTAAGTCCTAAGTAATAATTAAAAATCCCCAGCGATATCACCGGGGATTTGTTTTTACGCCTTCCCAAGCATGAGCAGTTCATTGCAGCGCACTTCCGTCACATAGCGCTTCTCACCTTCTTTCGTTTCATAAGAGCGATGCATGAGCTTCCCTTCCACGGCCACCTCTTTGCCTTTAGCGAGATAGTTCTCAACGATCTCTGCCGTTTTCCCCCAGGCAACGACATTATGCCATTGGGTTTCGGTTACTTTCTCACCTTCCTTGTTCTTGTAATTTTCATTTGTAGCTATCGAAAATTTTGCCAGCTTAGTTCCATTTTCCAGGGTTACGATCTCCGGGTCCTGTCCTAAATTTCCAATCAACTGTACTTTGTTTTTAATCGCGTTCATTTTACTAAATTTTAAGGTTAAACAGTTAATACTATCAGACACTATTGATCTGACACTGCAAACATAATTGGGAACTCACGCCGGATTCGGTTAGTAACTATTTATTTTCGTTTGCAAATATTTGTAATCATTTGGAAACTTTTTTAACATTGGTTTACAATATGTTATATATGATTTGTGCAATTTGTATCTTTAGAAAAAATCGAACCAACAAATTTTAAATACACCTATGAGACTCCTCATCGCAATTACAATCAGCCTTTTATTACTCCCCGTTAATCTTCAATCCCAACGCAGAAAAAAGAAAGCGCCCGAACCCGTCATTCAAATTCATGATTCTGTATTTCACGGTTTGAAATGGAGGAACATCGGTCCGTTCCGAGGGGGCCGAAGTGTAGCTTCCAGTGGTGTAGTAAAACAACCCATGACCTATTATATGGGAGGCACCGGTAGCGGTATTTGGAAAACCACGGATGATGGCATCACCTGGAAGAATGTCTCGGATTGTTTTCTGAAAACAGGAACAGTAGGTGCTATAGCTGTTTCCGAAAGCGATCCTAATGTGGTGATCGCCGGCATGGGAGAGCATGCGGCAAGGGGGGTGATGACATCTATGGGTGACGGAGTCTATAAATCCACCGATGCCGGTAAAAACTGGAAACATATCGGCCTTAATTTTACGCGCCATATCTCCGATGTGATCATTCATCCTACCAACCCGGACATCATATTCGTTGCCGCTCAAGGAGCCCAATACGGTCCTTCCACAGATCGTGGGATCTATCGCTCTGTAGATGGGGGGACATCCTGGGAAAAGGTGTTTTATATTAATGATACAACCGGGGCTTCTTCCCTTAGTATGGACATGCGTAACCCCCGCATCCTTTATGCGGCCATGTGGGAGCACAGACGCTATCCCTGGACGATGGAATCCGGTGGCAAAAATTCCGGTCTCTACAAATCAACTGACGGGGGGAACAGCTGGGAGAAACTAAAAATGGGTTTGCCGGATGAATTCGGTAAAGCCGGTATTTCGGTTTCCCGGGCAAATCCGGATCGCGTTTTTGCAGTCATTGAAGCAGAAGGAACCAAAGCGGGTGTTTACCGCTCAGACAATGCAGGCGATAAATGGCAGCAAGTCAACAAGAACAGGGTTAATGTCGCACGCTCCTGGTACTACATGGAGATCTTTGCAGACCCCCAGGATCAAAACATAGTCTATGTGCTCAACGCACCTGTTATGAAATCCATAGACGGTGGAAAATCCTTTAGCAATCTGTCCACGCCGCATGGCGATAATCACCATTTATGGATCCATCCGGAGAATAATCAAGTTATGATCAACTCCAATGATGGAGGTGCCAATGTCTCTAACAATGCCGGAAAGAGTTGGAGCACACAACAAAATCAGCCCACTGCTCAATTCTATCGTGTCATTACAGACAATTTAGTCCCCTATAATGTCTATGGCGGCCAGCAGGATAATTCGGCCATTTCCATTGCGAGTCGCACCAATGATTTTGGAATCGAATGGAAAGATTGGCATTCCGTTGCTGGATGCGAGAGCGCCTATCTGGCCTTTGATCCGGATAATCCGAATAAGATCTACGGTGGCTGCTACCAGGGCATCATCGAGAAATGGGTGGCAAGCTCTAATGAGGGAAAATCCATCAAAGAGTATCCGGAATTGGCCCTGGGAAATGTTCCTTCTGATTTTAAATACCGCTATAACTGGAATGCTCCCATTATCAGTTCGCCTCATGACAGAAATACCATTTATCACGCAGGGAATGTCGTTTTTAAAACTGTAGATGAGGGCCAGAGCTGGACAGTCATCAGTCCGGATCTTACCAGAAATGACAAGGAAAAGCAAGGCCCCGGAGGCGGACCGTATACGAACGAAGCTGCAGGTGGGGAAAATTATAATACCATCATGTACCTGGTAGAATCACAGCATGAAGAAGGTGTCCTATGGGCAGGTACAGATGATGGACTGGTACATCTGACAAAAGACGGGGGAAACAACTGGACTAATATAACTCCGGCCGGATTGCCGGAAGGGATCATAAATAGTATTGAAGTATCGCCGCATGATCCGGCGACAGCCTATATCGCAGTGATGCGTTATAAATTCCTGGATCTCTCGCCTTATATCTACAAGACTAATAACTATGGGGCAAGCTGGACCAAGATCACGAATGGCATTACAGATCCACATACATTCGTCAGAGTGGTGCGTGAAGATCCTAAACGAAAAGGCTTGTTATATGCAGGGACAGAAACCGGGCTTTATATTTCTTATGACGATGGACAAAACTGGCAATCTTTTCAATTGAATCTGCCCGTGGTTGCCATCAATGACTTAACGATCCAGGATAATGACCTGGTCGTGGCCACGGCAGGACGTTCTTTTTGGATCCTGGACGATGTCTCCTCCCTTCAAGCCATGCCGGCTGGGAATATGCCATTT
The DNA here is from genome assembly GCA_947258555.1 of uncultured Eudoraea sp. GTDB lineage: Bacteria > Bacteroidota > Bacteroidia > Flavobacteriales > Flavobacteriaceae > HDS-28. The sequence goes on from CAMYJF010000037.1 coordinate 7,375, forward strand.
ACGCTTATTAAACCAAAAGACACCTATCTGCTGTTTGGTGGCAGTGCCAGCAGGCCGATCCCCGGGCTTGGTCAGAATCCAAAACAAGGTGTTACCCTCGACTATTTTATAGATAAGGATGCAGACAGCTTGGAACTTAACTTAGACATACTGTCAGATGGTAAAGTAATTCGGACATACACCAACAAGAAAGCCAAAGACTTTAAATCCTGGCCAGGTGGTCCGTCTAAACCCCAGGCATTAGCTGCAAAAAAGGGTTTTAACCGATTTACCTGGGATTTCCGCCGCGAAGCGCTTCCCGCTGTAGAGAAAGTATTCGTTTATGGAAGCTATGCTGGTTCCAGAGTTGGGCCGGGTACGTATCAACTTCGGTTGACATTGGACGGCGTGACTTCGGAAACCGATGTGACTATACATCCCAACCCCAAGATCAGTATAAATGAAGCCGACTATGCACACCAGCAAGAAACTTTGATACGCATAGAATCGACCATAAAAAGCATTCATGAAGCCGTGAATGACATGCGCTCGGCAAAAACACAGCTTAAAACATATGCTAAGTTGTTAAAGGATCAGGAAAGTGCTAAAGACCTTCTTGAAAAAGGCAAAGCACTCATCAAACGAATCAGTAGCTGGGAAGAAAACCTTATCCAACCCAAGCAGAAGACTTTTCAGGATGTGATCAATTATCACAATCAATTGAATGCAGAGCTCATGAATCTTAAAGGGTATGTGGATGCTCCAGAGCCTAAAGTTACCCAAGGTGCAGAGGACAGACTTAAAGACTTGCTCAGCCAATGGAATACATTCGACCAGGAACGCAAATCCATAGTAGATACAGAAATGAAGGAATACAACAGCCTATTTAAAGCGTTGGATATCCCTGCAATCGTTTTACCGGAATAAAATGAATAATCCTTTTGTTACAGATCAGATCTATAAAGACGAGGATTTCTCCAAGCTGCGTCTGCCAAAAGGCGATTATGATACTTGTTCTTTTATTCGTTGCAATTTTTCAGAAAGCTATTTAGACAATTGTCAATTCCTTGAATGTACTTTTGAAGACTGTAATCTGAGTAATTCCAATATTGCTCATGCCACATTTAAAGAAGTGCAATTTATTGATTGTAAGATAGTTGGGTTATTATTTGAGACATGTAATCACATACTACTATCCTTTTCCTTCAAGGGTTGCACATTAGATTTTTCGTCCTTTAAGGGCATGTCAATCCCAGGAACCCTCTTCGATGACTGTAAACTTCGAAATATTGATTTTTCAGAATCTAATCTAAGTAGATCTCGTTTTACAAATTCCATTTTAGACGATGCCTTATTTGATGCTAGTAATTTACAGGAAGCAGATTTTAGTTTATCACATAATATCAAACTCGATCCTGAACGAAATCAGTTAAAAAACGCCCGATTCTCATCTGAGAATGTCAGGGGTTTACTGACTAAATATAAGATTCAAGTCATTGATCAGTAATCGCTATGAAGACACATAAAAAAACATGCCTGGAATGTGGTGAAGTTATCCTCGGTCGTGCAGATAAGAAATACTGCTCAGATTATTGCAGGAATGCCTACAACAATAAGCTGAATAAGGACAGTAAAAACCTGATGCGAAATATTAACAACCGACTCCGAAAAAATTACCGGATTCTTGATAGTTTGGCCCTAAGGGACGGAAAAGCACGTACTACCAAGACCAAACTTTTGGACAAGGGTTTTGATTTTGAATATATTACCCACCTATACACCACCAAAAAAGGAGCAACGTATTACTTCTTATACGATCTTGGGTATCTGCCCCTGGAAAATGACTACTATATGATCGTAAAGCGGGAATAAAAAAACCCATACCGAAGTATGGGTTTTCACAAATATCTAGTATTTATATTATTTCCAGTTTTGAGCATTTAACTTAAGCGCTGCTACGACAATATCTTTCCGACTGATCTGACCTATAATAAGTCCATCCTTAAGCACAGGTAGACGTCTTCTTCCTGTTTTATGGAAAATGCCGGCTGCATCAAAAATACTCATGTCATTAGGGATAGTCTCCACTTCCTTCGTCATGAAATTCTCAACATTTGTATCCATAATAGGCTGGTTGAAATACCGACTCTCAGAGATCTTCTTCATGCAGTCCGCTTCGGAAACAATCCCAACCAAGAAACCACTATCATCTAATACCGGGCCACCGGAAATCCTAAACTTTGCGAAAGACTCCATGACATCCAAGATGGACTGATCCGGTCTGAAAGTCACCAATTTTTTACTCATGTAGTCTTCAACCAAAATGGGTGCATGGTACTCTTTTTTAGCTACATCTTTGGCACGACGTCCTTGAAAACTTTTGATTGCCATGGGTCTGTTTTTTTAGTTAGGTGAATCTTAAATATAGCCAATTTCAAATTAAGTATTAAATTAAGTCGATGAAACGCATATCTTACAAGGCCCTATAAACAATACTTTTGACCCTATTCATATGAGACGATTTCCCGCTTTTATCACCCTTATATTAACCATTTTGATAGCTTTTTGGAGCATAAAAAGTGCCATGCCCTCATATAGTCCCGCCAAAGAGCTTTCGGACGAAGAATATTCCATTGACTCCGCCCTGGATCATGTAAAAGCAATTTCTGAAAAGCCCCATGGTGTAGGGTTTGAAGGACATGCAGAGGTGCGTGAGTATATTGCAGATTATCTTAAGGAATTAGGCCTGGAAGTACAATTCCAGGAAGGGTACACAGCAGGCGACTGGGGGAATGTTAGTAAAGCTATTAATATCCTTGCCCGTATTGAAGGAAAAGACCCGGGAAAAGCCCTTTTATTGCTCTCACATTATGACAGCAGTCCGCATTCCTCGCTTGGAGCAAGTGATGCCGGAAGTGGTGTTGCAACTATCCTTGAAGGGGTCCGTGCTTTTTTGGCAAGCGGGAAGACTCCAAAAAATGATATTATTATCCTTATTACCGATGCAGAAGAACTGGGCCTCAACGGGGCGGATCTGTTCGTAAATGAGCATCCCTGGAGTAAAGAAGTGGGCCTTGTTCTAAATTTTGAAGCCAGAGGAAGCGGGGGGCCTTCTTATATGCTTATTGAAACGAATGGAGGTAATGCCGCTTTGATCGATGCCTTTACAGAGGCAAACCCGGCGTATCCTGTGGCCAATTCCTTGGCATATAGTATCTATAAAATGCTTCCAAATGATACAGATCTGACGGTTTTTCGCGAAGATGGTGATATTGATGGCTTCAATTTTGCCTTTATAGATGATCACTTTGACTATCATACGCAAAGGGATAATTATGAAAGATTGGACAAAAGTTCATTAAGCCATCAGGCCTCCTATCTCATACCATTATTGGCCCATTTCTCAAATGCAGATCTCAATACACTTAAAAGCGATACGGAGAAGATCTACTTCAATGCGCCCTTTTTCCGACTTGTATCTTACCCATATTCCTGGGGTTGGTACCTGGTTGCTGTGGGCTGGCTCTTCCTTATCTTGCTCATCCTACGAGGGATCAAGCTCAAAGTTTTAGATTCGGGTTCAATGTTAAAGGGGCTCCTTCCTATGCTCTTGAGTGTTCTAATTAATGGGCTGATCGGATATTTTGCCTGGCAGTTACTTACCGGATTATACCCAAGTTACAAGGACATTCTCCACGGCTTCCCCTATAATGGGCACTACTATATAATTGTTTTTGCCCTGCTATCGATCGGAATAGTCTTTTTGTTATATCATCGATTCAGGAAAATTTCTGTACCAAATCTTTTAATAGCTCCCTTATTTCTTTGGCTTGTCATTTGTAGTTTACTCACCTACTATTTGCCGGGGGCTGGCTTTATGATCATTCCGGTTTTTGGGTGTTTAGTTGCTTTAATGGTGGTCATCAACCAGGAAAAGCCCAATGCCTACTTACTTTGGTTCTTAGGGCTTCCTGCTTTAGTCATCTTCGTTCCCTTTATAAAAATGTTTCCGGTTGGATTAGGCCTAAAAATGTTGATCACAGTTACCCTTTTAACCTCTTTGACATTCTTCTTGCTCTTACCATTAGTAGGTTTTTATCAAAAGAAAAAGCGACTTGCCATATTCTCCTTTCTCGCAACTGTTGTATTACTGATAGTTGCCCATTCAAGGAGTTCCTTTACAGATTCGAGACCCAAACCCACAAGTCTTCTGTACGTAAATAATACGGTCGAACAGTCCTCCTATTGGGCCACTTATGAAAATGTATTATCCGATTGGACCAGTCAGTATATTGGGCAGGACAAGGAGAATGCTTCTGAATCAGGGGAAGTGATCAGCAGTAAGTATTGGAGGCAATTCACCTATTCTTCGGTTGCTCCTGAGAAAGAAATTGCCAATCCGGAATTGGAAATATCGCGTGATACGATCCTGGGTGACGCCCGACTCATTGAGCTATGTATTAATCCACAGCGTGATGTGAACAGATTAGATGTATTTACAGACTTCACGCCTTTTGAACAAGTGGATATTAACGGGATCTCTCTTTCCGATAATTTTTTGTCCAGGCGAAAAGGAGGAAAATTAGTAACGCATTATATCAGCGATAATGATCCGACGGAAATCAGAATGCAATTTCCAAAAGACTCCATCTTTGAATTGACGCTATATGAGGCCTCCAATGACCTTCTTCAAAACGAACTCTTTAGTATTCCACCGAGAGATGCAGCAAATATTCCTATGCCATTTGTCTTAAATGATGCTATTTTGACCATAAGTAATTGGACATTTGAGTGAAAAGGATCATCTAATCCGATGAATCTCCATCTGTATAATAATTTGTAAGATTTTTATTGTTAATATTTTCTGTTTTCTTATATCTTAAATAGATAAGTTCACAACACTACAGCAAAATTTCACAACAAAAACATCGTTAAAGCGTTAATTTTCACCGACAAAGGGAGCATTTCGGGGGTTTTCTTCGTAAATTTAAGTATACATTAAAACCCACATGTCATGGATAAATCGAGTTTACGGGAGAGGATTTTAATGGACGTAGAAAATCTCATCTCCCGCAGTTGTTCAAAAGGAGAAGTAACCGAAAAGTCGCAGTACCTGCACGAGGTTTTACTCAAAAAGCATTATAATGCTGTGGGGGTCCATATTGACTACCACAGGAAACGTATAGAGATGGATATCGTCATTGACGACAAAGATTATGACCCTAAGACGGTTAATATTGCTGTCCCTACAGTACATGCCAATTTATTTTTCAAGAATTTAAAGAACTTCTTACGCTCTTGTGTAGATTCTGATACCAAGAGCTTGGCATTTTATGCGGGATTACTGAGATCTCTCACGAAGAAAGAAGTTCAGTTGCATGCGATATGAATAATAGCATCTATGATGGATAAGGACGCCGTTGGCGTCCTTTTTTTATACCCAAATATATTTTAAAGTTAACAGGGGAAGAGGAAAATAATTCATAGTTTTGCCGCACTAAATTTGATAGGATGAAAAGGACATTATGTATTGCGGTTTTCTTAGCCGGTTTCTTTGCCAATGCACAATCTAATTCCGAATTATTGGCGCATTACGAGGCATATTACAATGAAATGAAACTTCAGGGTGATATTCAAGGTGTTATCAATGCCCTAACACATCTGAATATTCTTGCCCCCGCCAAGGAGAGAAGGGATACGCTGGCTTATGTTTATGCGAATAATAACCAGCACCTTCAAGCGCTAAATACCATAGGGATAGAAAAGGACGAGTCCGATTCAAATTTGGCTGTTCAGGTGAAGGCGATATCTTTAAAAGCCTTAAACCAGCCCAATAGAGCTATTGAGCAATTTGAACTCCTCAATCAAAGAGCCCCTAATCCTTATATAGCTTATGAACTTGCTGACCTTAAGATCCAGGTTGGAGATAATGCAGGGGCCACCAGCAACATTGAGTACGGTATTGTCAATTCGAAGGATGAGATGAAATATGCATTTTACGAGCGACAACAACCCTATGAAGTGCCTCTAAAAGCGGCTTTTATTCATTTGAAAGGCTTGATGGAGTATAATCTGGATAAATCCAAGATTGATGAAGCTATAGCTTTTATGGATGAAGCCCTCAAAATTGATCCCAACTTCAATTTAGCCAGTTTGAGCAAGCAAGCCCTGGTTTCACGAAAAGAATCTCCTGAAGACGAAGAAAAATAGGAATCCGTTCGGATTAGCCAACAATTGTAAATAGGATCATTCTTTGTGATCCATCACCTTGCCATTAGAGCGCAGTTTCTTTGTTAGAACACTGTCCGCATCCTTTTTTATAGTTAACAATGCATCTACATGTTCGTTTGGAACGGCAATAGATAGCACGTAATGCGCAATTTTCCAATTACCTGCCATGTCTTTTTGAAGCACGCCCGAGCCGCGACAAATACCCATCCAGGTATCCAATAGCTCATCAAACCAGGCTAAATTATTTGCTTCATTGAAAAAAACATTGCGTTCAACTGCCTCAAAACTCCACGCCTTTCCTTTGTCAAAATAAGGTTTTGAAAAAGCCTTAAATGCTTCAACTGACCAATTTTCCGTGGCATCCGTGCCAATAAAAATGGAGCGGTCTGTCATCCGTGAAAAATAGGCGTCGTAATCTGCATTCGATGCGGCTAGGTGCCATTCATCCAGCACTTTTTCTATTTCCTTTTGAGAATTTTCCTGACCCCATACCGGTAGTGCCAGGGCGATACATGCCAATAAAAGTGCAATCTTATTCATCGAATAATGTTTTTGTGTCCAATGTATTATTTACTAAAATGTTGCATTGCTCTATCGCATTGCTATAGGCTTCGATCAATTCGAGTGTAGCTTCTTTGCTATCAAGGCGATAATTGAGCAGGGCCTGAACTTTTAAGAGGTAGGTTCTTATCACATTGAACCTGGCGCTGATCTGTTGAGATTCCAATGCTCCAGGTGCAGTCGAACCTCCAAGAATTTCAAATTGCTCGAGCAATTCTTCTACGACCAACGTGTATTCCTCTCTTCCTGAAGCCTCGTATATTCTTGCAAAACTGTTGTCAAATGACTTGAATTCAGGCCATTGATTAGTCTGTTGTAATGCCTTACCTCTGAGAGGTGTGGTCCTGGGCAGTTCTGAGATTTCAAAGGTCAATGCATTGGTAGGCGCAGACTTAATTTCCTCCTGTTCTGGTTTACAGCCAATAACAGTGACCAAAAGCGTGAGAAAGATCCAATATTTGTGCATAAAACGAATGTACAAATTTTAATAAGAGCTATATTTATCCAGTATATATTATGGCTCAGATCGTACAAAATACCACCTTGATAATCGGTGCCTGTGGACAAATAGGCACCGAACTAACCCTGGCTTTGCGCAAGGCTAAAGGGGCTTCCAAGATCATCGCAAGTGATATCCGAGAAGGAGGAGAACAGCTAATGCAAAGCGGCCCCTTTGAAATGGTAGACGCCACAGACTACGGAGCTATTGAAGATACTGTACTTCATCAGGATGTTTCCGAGATCTATCTGATGGCGGCAATGCTGAGTGCCACTGCTGAAAAATTTCCTGAAAAAGCCTGGGGCCTCAACATGAAATCCCTTCTGAATGTCCTTAATTTGGGAAAAGAAGGTAAAATAAAAAAGATATTCTGGCCTTCTAGTATTGCGGTTTTTGGGCCAGACTCCCCAAAAGAAAATACGCCCCAACAGGCCATAATGGATCCTACTACAGTCTATGGCATTAGCAAACTTGCCGGAGAACGTTGGTGCGCCTACTATCACCAAAAATATGGGGTTGATATTCGAAGTATTCGCTATCCGGGATTATTAAGCTGGAAAACGGCACCTGGAGGAGGAACGACTGATTACGCTGTAGAAATGTACCACAAGGCCGTTTCCAATAGCAAGTATTCATGTTTTTTAGAAAAGGATTCGCGCTTGCCTATGATGTATATGGATGATGCCATACATGCCACCTTACAGCTTATGAAAGCTCCGGCAGATAGTATTAAAATACACTCGTCCTACAACCTGGCTGCGATGAATTTCACCCCGGAAGAGCTTGCCGCAAGTATTAAAGTGCATATTCCGGATTTTAAAGTAGATTATACCCCGGATTTCAGGCAGGAGATCGCCAATAGCTGGCCTTCAAGCATGGATGATCAGGCGGCACGAAAAGATTGGGGATGGGCTCCTAAGTTCGATCTTGCTCGTACCACAGAAGAAATGTTGGCTAATATCTCTTAAAAGCCTTCAAAAATCGGATAATCTGAAAAAAATAATTTCGTAGATATTGTATCTTTAAAAAAACCGCGAGCATGAAAAAAATAGCCACATTTTCCATATTGGCAATCCTTATTTGCCTTCCTTTAGTATCCTTGCAAGGGCAGGATCTTACTGGCACATATATGGCCACGGAAGAAGTAGACGGAAAGCAGATCATACATGAATTAAAATTCGGGGATACGTATTCCATGCATACCGTTTACCAGTCTGATCCTCCAAAATTCATCAAAACATTGGGTGGCTTCCATACAGTAACTGCTGATTCGCTTTTTGTAGACCTTGAATTTAATTCTGATTATGCCAGAGATTCTGTTGCCACAAAGCGACTGGCGTATTCCATTGATGGGAAATCTCTTGTCTTTAACGGGAATACAGAGCGCACCTATATGCAAATGGAATCCAATGAACAAGACCTGGACGGAGCCTGGATGTTTGGCACAAGAGGCCCGGATACGGGACAGGAACGTCGTGGGGATTCCAGGGACAGAAAGACTCTAAAATTCCTAATGAATGGTAGATTTCAATGGATCGCTTATACGACAGGGTCCTTTAAATTCTCAGGTACTGGTGGCGGCAGTTTCGTATCTAAAAACGGAAAATATGTGGAACAGATCGAATTCTTTTCCAGAGACGATTCACGAGTTGGAGCCAGTTTAGATTTTATGTATGAAGTAGATGGGAACGATTGGCATCACAAAGGAAAAAATAGTCGGGGCGAGCCTATGTATGAGATCTGGATGCGCAGGGAACGCTAGCTCTGATCAATATCCGATTTCCCGCCGGTCTTCTTTAAGAGCCTGATCTCCCGGATCACTACATCCTTATCAATGGGTTTCAACATATCGTACATGTTCAAGGCCACCAGGCTGGCGCCATGCATGGCCTCTACCTCTACCCCGGTCTTATAATAGGTTTTGACGGAAACTTCAATGCGGATAGTTTTTCCTTCAATGGTATAGTCGATCCCGGCAAATTCTATGGGAAGGGGATGGCAATCCGGCAATAGTTCAGCTGTTTTTTTTACGCCCAGTAGGCCCGCTGCTTTGCTCATTTCAAAAACATCTCCTTTGGGCACTTTCCCTAGTTTGATGGCATCAATTGTGGCCTGTGACCCTACTTCTACCAGGGCTTGTGCTTTGGCAAAACGATCAGTTGATTTTTTATGTGAGATATCTACCATGGCCTACTTATTCACCTTCCATTGATATGAATCATCTTCAAGCACTTCTTTGCCAAAAATAGGGACATCTGCTTTGATCGAATTAACGACCCATTGCAGCCCTTCAAATACAGCCTTCCTATGAGGTGCCGACACAAAAACAAAAATGCAGAGCTCTCCTGTATTAACCCTTCCCAGGCTGTGGTAAATATGCAAACAACTTAACCCGAATTTCTCAATGGCCTCTTCTTTGATCTCATGGCATTTTTGGTTAGCCATGTCTTCATAGGCCGTAAAGTCTAAGGCAATAACCTGCTTTCCATCAACACTATCGGCTCGAACCTGTCCAAGAAAGATATCATGCGCCCCGATCCCGGTTTTGGATTGATGCTTGGCAATGGATTCGGCGACAGATTCCGGGGTAATGGCACCTGGCTTAAATATATTGCGAATGGGTTGTTTCTTCATATCAGCTTAAAGAATCTAAGGTAGGGAAGAAATATTAATTGTTG
>CAMYJF010000038.1:0-11712 GCA_947258555.1 uncultured Eudoraea sp.
GATATGCCCTGATTACCATAAGGCCGGCATACTCGCCTTGCGCGCCGGAGTTAGGTTGTAAGGAAGTAGCCGCAAATCCTGTGATCTCACTTAAATCATTTTCTAATTCCTTAATTACGGTTTGATAACCAACAACCTGATCTTTTGGTGCAAATGGATGAATATTTCCCCATTCAGGCTGACTTAAGGGTAACATTTCCGAGGCAGCATTTAATTTCATTGTACAAGATCCAAGGGAGATCATGGAATGATTCAAAGCGAGATCTTTTCGTTCCAATCGCTTTAGGTAGCGCATTAATTCTGTTTCTGAATGGTACGATTTAAAGACTTCGTTCTCCATGAAACTTGTAGTGCGCGCCATGGTATTTTCTATGGCACTATGTTTGGCAGAACGATCAAGTGTTACACTTGGCTTTCCAATGGATTTGGCCAGTATATCTATAATCTCTTGGGCATCCTGCATGGAACAGGCTTCATGAAGTGAAATACTCAAGCTGTTATCGTCAATATAATTAAAATTGATCTCCGCATCTATGGCTAGTTTACGCACGGCAGCGCTGTCAGTTTCCAATAGGAGTGTATCAAAGAAACTATCATTTAATTGACGGATACCAAGAGCTTCAAGGGCAGTATTGACCAGACATGCTTTTTGGTGCACTTTATTGGCAATGTGATTGAGGCCATCCGGTCCGTGGTATACGCCATACGCCCCTGCCATTACGGCCAGGAGCACCTGTGCGGTGCAAATATTGGAAGTGGCTTTATCACGTTTAATATGCTGTTCCCTGGTCTGAAGCGCCATGCGATAGGCAGGCTTGCCTGAGACATCTTTTGTCACGCCAATAATTCTTCCCGGCACACTTCTTTTATATTCTTCTTTGGTAGCAAAATAGGCAGCATGAGGTCCGCCATATCCCAAAGGAATACCAAATCGCTGTGTGGTGCCAACAACGACATCGGCACCAAATTTGCCCGGTGCTTCCAAAAGTACAAGGCTGAGAATATCGGCAGAAACTGCAAGTTTTACATTGTTCTCCTGAGCTTTTGCACTGAATTCATGGTAATCATAAATCTTTCCATGTTTACCAGGATACTGTATCAATGCACCAAAATGGGCAGTATCAAACTGAATGTTCTCATGCGATCCGATATCCAAAGTAATACCCAAAGGCATGGCTCTGGTGTGCAATACATCCAGGGTTTGTGGCAATATTTCATCTGAAACAAAGAATGTATTCGCCCCGGCTTTCTTTTGCTCCCTGCTCCTGACATCAAAGAGCATGGTCATAGCCTCAGCGGCTGCAGTGCTTTCATCAAGTAAGGAAGCGTTCGCCAAGGGCATGCCGGTGAGATCACAAATCATTGTCTGATAATTGATCAGAGCTTCTAAGCGTCCCTGGGCTATTTCGGCCTGGTAAGGGGTATATGCCGTATACCAGCCTGGATTCTCCAAAATATTTCGCTGGATCACCGCCGGAAGAATACTGGGATGATAACCAAGACCGATATAATTTTTAAAGACTTTATTTTTTTTAGAAAGCGCATGGATATGCTGTTGGAATTCAAACTCGCTCATGGCGGGATCCAATTGCAGTTGCTCTTGTGATCGGATGTCTTCCGGTATAGTCTGGTCGATAAGTGCTTCAAGAGATCTCGCGCCAATAGATGAGAGCATCTGTGGGAGATCTTTATCTGTAATACCTATATGTCGGGATGAAAACACATCTGTATTCATAGTTTATAGCTAAAATGGGCGTTTTAAGTGCACAAAATTAGGCATTAATTCTCGTTTCTGCATTACTTTTTAATGGAATGCCATACATCTTGCCATCTCCCAAAAATACAAGCCTAGCCAGTGTTTTGTTACTTTTGTTTAATGCGCATTTTTAAAGTATTATTTGATTTTTACCTGGATGCCAGTATTCATGTGGCTTTTGCTGTTTTGAGCCTGATCTGGATCAGCTGTAAAAGTTTAGACATTCCGGTAGATTTAAATCTCCTGATTTTCGTTTTTTCAGGCTCCATTGCCGTTTATAACTTCATAAAATTTGGGGTTGAAGCAAAAAAGTATTTCCTGGTTACCAACACCTATCACAAACGAATACAATTTATAAGCATACTATTTCTTGGGCTAGCTGCTTATCACACCTTGTTCCTGAAATTTGAGGTTATTATTGCGCTGGGTGTTATTGCGATCCTCGTGGGCCTGTATGCATTGCCGTTGCTTTCCAGGGCGAGCAGACTCAGAAATTGGGGGGTTTCCAAAGTGATCATTATTGGTGTGGTTTGGTCTATTGCAACGGTCTTATTACCCGTACTCGAGGCAGATCATGCATTTACCTGGGATGTTTGGATGGTTTTCCTCCAGCGGGTATTTTTTGTACTTGCCTGGATCATTCCTTTTGAGATCCGGGACCTGAAATATGATAGTCCTGATCTACACACCTTACCACAAAGCATTGGACAAAAGAAGACCAAGATATTAGGAAGCTTTTTCCTTGTTATCATGTGCATGCTCACTTTTTTCAAAGATTACATTGCACCAATTGAATTTTTTGTCACTTTTCTCGTGACCGCAATACTAGTACTGTTTATTTGGGCAAGTAAACGGGATCAGCAATCCTATTACGCCTCCTTTTTTGTTGAAGGGATCCCAATCCTCTGGATGGCTATATGGTGGGTTTTGCAGGCCAATTAAGAATTCTGGCCCAGCTTATTTTTTAGTTCAGATTTTTCGGTATCGCTAAGGGCTTGGAGAGAAGCTTCATTACATAGTCCTGTGAGCTTCGTATTCTTGCGGGAGAATTTGAAACACGTTTTGCACATCAATACATGGAGATACATATTAAAGCGTTCCGACCAGGAAGCCTCCTTGTATTGGTTCTTGCTGCAAATAGTTTTTGATTCTTCACAGGTTATCATACGGCAAACCAATTTTCGTTTAAACAGCCCATAAGGGACGATCGGGCCCGGAATACCAGAACCCATAAATTAGACGGATTTATAGACAACTCATTACAAATATCTTCAGTGCTCATTCCGTGAATGGTCTTCATCGTAAATACTTTAGCCTGTTTGGAAGGCAATTTTGAGATACACTCATGAATGGCCATACCCAGCTCTTCGTTTTCGATTCCATCGTTTTCGGACTTACTTAAGGGATCTGCGATCTGTTCCTCCAACCAACTCCCTTCTCCATCATTATTATAACTCATCCGAATCTCGGCTTTCCCTTTTTTAGAATTGCTTTTTCTGTAGTGATCTATAACCTTGCGCTTTAATATGGCAACAAGCCAGGTCCTTTCTGAAGCAGTGCCTTTAAAGTTTTTTGCAGAATTTAAGCCGGCAAAAAAAGTTTCCTGAACCAGATCTTTCGCCAGCTCTTCATCGTTTACCCTGGATATGGCATAATTATACAGATAATCGGCATACTGATCTACCCATGTTGTGGGATTGAGTTGGTGAAGGGTTCTTATTTTTTCTTCTTGGTTCAAAAGGAGCCGATTTATAGGTAAATATCGCTATTTTTAATTTCAAAAATCAACCCATGAAGAAGTTGTACTTTATTATGAGTTTTCTGCTTGTAGTTGCCTGTGGACCCAAAGAGAACATCCCGATCACTGACCTCCAGGAAGATACTCTTAAAAATGCATTGCTAATCGATGTCAGAACTCCCGAAGAGTATAGTTTAGGCCACCTGGTGGAGGCTACAAATATCAATTGGTATAATGCTGATTTCAAGGATAAGATCGGGGAATTGGACCGGAGCAAAACTGTCTATGTCTATTGCAAGGCAGGTGGAAGAAGCGCAAAAGCGGCTGCTGTGTTCCGGGAATTAGGCTTTAAAAATGTCGTAAATCTCGAAGGTGGATACGATGTTTATCTTGAGGCAAAGGAGTAAATCAGACCAGACCTGCACGCTCAAGTAGTGCATCTATCTTTGGTTTTCGTCCCCTGAATCGTTCATAGAGGATCATAGGTTCTTCTGTTCCTCCTTTGCTTAAAATTTGTTGCTGGAACTGCTGAGCTACTTTGCGATCAAATATTCCTTTCTCTTTGAAATGTGCAAATGCATCTGCATCAAGTACTTCAGCCCATTTATAACTGTAGTAACCTGAAGAATATCCTCCCTGGAAAATGTGTGCAAAAGCCGTGCTCATGCAAGTTCCTTCTGTTTCAGGGAAAAGCTTGGTTCTATGGGAAGCTTTTGTTTCAAATGCTTTTATATCTGTGATCTCACTCGGATCTGCATGGTGCCAGGACATATCCAGAATGGCATGGCTTAACTGCCTTAAAGTAGCCATACCTTCCAGGAAATTGGCCGATTCCTTGATCTTTTGTACGAGTTCGATCGGTATGATATCCCCGGATTTATAGTGCTTTGCAAAAAGCTTTAAAGCTTCTTCCTCATAGCACCAATTTTCGAGGATCTGACTGGGTAATTCCACAAAATCCCAGTGAACCGAAGTACCTGATAAACTAATATATGTAGTATCTGCCAACATGCCGTGTAGTGCATGTCCAAATTCGTGAAATAGTGTGGTTACTTCATTGAAAGTCAATAGCGAAGGATTGCTTTCTGTGGGTTTGGTAAAGTTACAGACAATGGAAATATGAGGTCGCTCTTCCTTTCCATCGTATTTATATTGTCCCTTGTACGATGTCATCCATGCTCCATTTCTTTTCCCGGGACGCGGATGAAAATCGGCATAGAATAAGGCCACTTCTTTCCGGGCTTGATCAAAGACCCGATAAGTTTTGACATCCGGGTGGTAGGTATCCACATCCTTCGTTTCTTCGAAGCGGAGTCCAAATAGGAGCGAGGCAACTTTAAATACGCCGTCGATCACATTCTCCAGCCGAAAATAGGGCTTGAGTCGCTCGTCATCCAGATCGAATTTTTTGTTGCGCAATTGCTCGGAGTAATAGGAAGTGTCCCATTTCTGTAATTCAGACAGGCCATCTAATTGGTTAGCGTATTCCTCTAATTCTGCGAGCTCTTTTTTAGCAGCTGGCAAGGCTTTTTCAAGGAGTTCATCAAGAAATTCGCTCACATTATCAGGGGACTCGGCCATGCGCTCTTCCAGAACAAAGGCAGCATGCGAATCGTAGCCTAACAGTTGGGCTCGTTCATACCGTAATCGGGCTATCTCTAAAACGATCTTCTGGTTATCCCTCTCATCGTTATTATACCCTCTACTGCCATAGGCGAGATAAAATTCACGGCGCAATTCGCGATTTTTGGCATACTTCATAAAAGGCATAAAACTTGGATAATCCAGGGTAAATATCCAGCCTGTATCTTTTTCCTTTTCCTTAGCTCTCAGAGCGGCAGCTTCTACGATACTCTCTGGAAGTCCAGCCAGGTCGCTTTCATCTTGTATCCATAATTCATAGGCGTTATTCTCAGCAAGGACATGCTCTCCAAACTGTAATTTTAACTTTGCTAGTCGCTCATCGATCTTACGGAGCTTAGTTTTATCATCTTCTGAAAGCATTGCTCCATTTCTGAAAAAGTGTTTGAATTTTTTATCCAGGAGTGTTTTTTGCTCTTCGGTGAGCAGGGACTGATCCTGATTTTCATAAACATGCTTTACCCGATCGAACAAAGCTTCATTCAGTGTGATGTCATTATGGAACTGTGTGAGAATCGGAGATATTTCCTGAGCGATCTGCTGAATCTCAGGATTGGTTTCAGCGGCATTCAAATTGAAGAATATGCTGGTGACCCGTTGCAAATGTCTTCCGGTAAATTCCAGAGCTTCGATGGTATTTTCAAATGTAGCCTCTTCGGAATTATCGGTTATAGCCGCAAGTTCTGCTCTTGCTTCGGTAATACCTGATTCAATTGCAGGCTTAAAATGCTCGCTTTTAATTTTTGAAAATGGGGCTTCATTAAAAGATGAGAGTAATGGATTCTTGCTCATGGAATTATTGGGGTGTTATTGGCAATTGAAATTTAGATCAGGATTTTTTATTCTTAAGGTCAGCAGCGCCTTTTTCTACTTTGATCTTGAGCTCTTTTTTATAAGCTGCTATTTTTTCTTGAACAGAAGGATCGAAAGACCCAATGATCTGTGCAGCAAGTATGCCTGCGTTTTTAGCACCATTTAAGGCCACCGTTGCAACAGGAACACCGCCAGGCATTTGTAAAATTGACAACACGGAATCCCATCCATCAATAGAATTACTGCTCTTAATGGGCACACCTATGACAGGCAGGGGAGATAAAGATGCCACCATACCTGGTAAATGGGCTGCTCCACCAGCCCCGGCTATAATTACTTTATATCCTTCGCGATGGGCATTTTTACTAAAGTCAAACAGCTTTTCCGGTGTTCTATGGGCAGAAACGATATCTACATCGGCGGTAATTCCAAAGCTTGATAATATATCAGCGGCATCCTGCATTACCGGAAGATCGCTTGTACTCCCCATAACTATAGCTACTTTATTCATCCTGTATATCTTTACTGATTACACGTATTGTTCTTTTCACTTTTTCGGCCTCAGATCGCGCCTTATCTATAGAAGAAGCTACCACGGTTACATGGCCCATTTTTCGAAAAGGTCGCGTTTCTTTTTTACCATATATATGGGGGGTAACACCAGGGATTTCCAAAATTTCTTTTATTCCTTCATAGTAGACCTTCCCGCTAAACCCTTCTTCGCCCACCAAATTTACCATAACAGCGGCGATTTTACTTTCTGTATTACCCAGGGGTAAGTCCAGAATGGCTCTGAGATGTTGCTCAAACTGATTGGTCACACTGGCTTCAATACTAAAATGGCCACTATTATGGGGCCTTGGGGCAACTTCATTCACAAAGAGCTCTTCTTCCGCTGTCAAAAAGAATTCCACAGCTAATAGTCCTATATGCGCTAATTTATCAACTAATCGCAAGGCGATCTTCTTTGCATTCTCTGCGATATGTTGAGGGATCCTGGCCGGACAAAGCACATATTCTACCTGGTTGGCCTCCGGATGGAAATCCATTTCAACAACAGGATATGTGCTGGTCTCTCCTTTGGAAGACCTGGCTACGATCACGGCCAACTCTTTTTCAATGGGTATTAATTCCTCAGTGATACACTCTTCATTAGGAAGTCCTTTCAGGTCTTCCGGCCCTAGAACGATCCTAACCCCCTGGCCGTCATAACCAAATTGGGCACTCTTCCATACAAATGGATATTGGAGGCCTCCGTGGGCAATACTATCCGGGATCTCACTGCCATAGGCAAAACGAGAAAATGGAGCTGTTGGGATGTCATTATCTACATAGAAAAGCTTCTGTTTGGCTTTATTCTGGATGATTTGCAGCACCTTGCTCGGAGGGTATACCAAGACTCCTTCCTGTTCCAGTTTTTCAAGGGCTTCTGAATTTACGTGCTCTATTTCTATGGTGAGGAGATCGGTTTTCTTTCCAAAGGAGTATACCGTCTCATAATCCATCAGATCCCCTACTTCAAAAATATCAGAACCCAATCTGCATGGAGCAGCAGCAGATGGATCTAAAACCGCTGTTTTCAGATCCCATTTGCGAGTCTCGGTCAGAAGCATTTTGCCCAATTGTCCTCCTCCCAGTATTCCCAAAGTAAAATTGCTCGAAAATGTACTCATTTGGCCTATTTTAGTACGAAAATGGCTGTTTTTTTAAACGTGACAAAAATACGTTTTAAAAGCATAATCCCCCTTGTTTAGGACAAAAAAGCGAAATCAAAATGCTATCTTTGCCCTCTTAGTAATTTGGAACCATTGATACAGCTTCACGACAAACGGTTTAAACTTTTTCTGCAGGAAGAAGAGATCATGGCGGCGGTAAAAAAGATCGCTGAAGAGATCGCTGAGGACTACCGGGAAGAGGTGCCTATTTTTGTAGGAGTACTCAATGGCGCCTTTATGTTCGTGTCGGATTTTTTAAAATTCTACCCTTATCCATGCGAAGTTTCATTTGTAAAACTTAGCTCATACCGTGGACTCACATCTACAGGGATCGTTGAAACCTTGTTGGATGTACCCGAAAACATTGAAGGCAGAAGTGTGATCATTTTGGAAGACATTATTGATACAGGTCGTACACTCCAGGAGCTGGTGCACTTATTCACGAGTACCAACGTTAAAGAATTTAAGATTGCGAGCCTGTTCTATAAATCGGAGATCTATAACGGGGAATATGCTATCGATTACTTCGGTATGGAGATTCCTAATAACTTCATCGTAGGATATGGATTAGACTACAAAGAACAAGGAAGAAATCTTAAGAATGTTTATGAACTACATCCAGATCAAATGATAAATCTAGTGCTATTTGGTAAGCCGGGAGCCGGCAAAGGAACACAAGCTAACTTCTTGAAAGAACAGTATTCACTTATTCATATATCAACAGGAGATGTATTCCGCTACAATATCAAGAATAAAACGGAACTCGGACAACTCGCACAGTCTTATATGGACAAAGGAGATCTAGTGCCTGATGAAGTAACGATAAAAATGCTGCGTGATGAAGTTGAAAAACATCCCGAGGCCAATGGTTTTATTTTTGACGGATTTCCCAGAACCGTAGCACAAGCTCAGGCTCTGGATAATCTAATGGAATCAAAAGAGATGAAGATCAACGCAACGATCGCCCTGGACGCGGATGAGGAAGTTCTTTTAGAACGTCTCCTTAATCGCGGTGGTAAGGAAAGTGGCCGCCCCGATGATCAGGATAAGGATCGGATCAAAAATCGCTTTGAAGAATACAATACTAAAACTGCACCTTTACAAGCCTACTACGAATCACAAGCTAAGTTTCATAGCATCAATGGTGTTGGCGCCATTGAAGAGATCACTAAAAGGATAAAAGGAGTGATCGAAAGCTTACGCCTGGTAGAGCAATAAAAAGCAATCTGTTTCTCCGGAATGGGATTAATTCCCATTTAACTATGCAGCCATGACTGAAGGGAATTTTGTTGACTATGTAAAGATTCAAATTTCCTCTGGAAAAGGAGGGCAGGGTTCTGCACATCTCAGACGCGAAAAGTTTGTAGCCAGAGGCGGACCTGATGGAGGAGACGGGGGTCGAGGCGGACACATCATACTACGCGGTAATAATGACCTGTGGACACTACTCACATTTAAATTTAAGCAGCATTTTAAGGCCGGACATGGTGAACATGGCAGCAAAAGCCGGAGTACCGGTGCAAATGGAGAAGATATCTATATAGATGTACCCCTGGGTACCGTTGTAAGGAATGCAGAAGAGAATAACATCCTTTTTGAAATTACGGAGGATAAGGAAGAACGTATTGTCCTAAAAGGAGGTTTAGGAGGCCGTGGTAACTGGCATTTTAAGACAAGTACTAACCAAACACCTAGATATGCCCAGCCGGGATTACCCGGAGAAGAAATGAGCCTTACGCTGGAGTTAAAAGTGCTGGCCGATGTGGGTTTAGTGGGCTTTCCAAATGTGGGAAAGTCGACCCTCCTCTCTGTATTGACCTCGGCAAAACCAAAAATTGCTGATTACGAATTCACTACCCTAAAACCTAATCTGGGGATCGTTAAGTACCGGGATTTCAGGAGTTTTGTGATGGCCGATATACCGGGAATCATTGAAGGGGCTTCAGAAGGGAAAGGTTTAGGACATTACTTCCTCCGACATATAGAGCGCAACGCTACTTTATTGTTCTTAATTCCGGCAGATAGCAAAGACATCAGTCAGGAATACGAAATTCTGCTGAATGAGCTCAGGAAATACAATCCGGAAGTTTTAGATAAAAACAGGCTGGTAGCTATTTCAAAATCCGATATGCTTGATGAGGAATTGATGGAGGAAATGAGCAAGGAATTAGAGGGAGCTTTTGGCGGTATTCCTTATATATTCATTTCTTCCGTATCTGGCTTTGGAATTGATGAACTCAAGGACAGGCTCTGGAAACAACTTACTGAAACTCCATAAAAAAACGGATGAGTACCCCCATCCGTTTTGAAAAAAAACTCTTAGAATTAAGCTCTTAAGAGGTCCTTATATTTATCCTTATAACCAAAAAGCACTGCAATATTCAGAACAATTAATATAATTGCTCCCTGAATTGTTCCGGGATCCAGCGTGGCATGGAAAAGAACGGCATTTACAGAAACGCTCATTAAAATAAGGGCCATTAGTGCTCCATATTTGTTAAAGATCAAAGCTAAGCCAGAGAGTATCTCAACTAAGGCCACAACCATCAAGGTTTTAGTGCTCATTAATGCGCCAAAGTATGTAGCTGCATCTCCTGTAGGTGCGTCCATCGGAATAAACTGAAAAAATTTATTCAATCCGAACATAAGGACAAAAAGCCCTAATAATATTCGAAGGACCATAAAAAGTTTTGAATTCATAGGTTTGAATTTTGTTGTTAGATCTTAAAAATAACAAGAAAAATGGGGAAAGGCGATTCCATGCTAACTTTTCAAACACAGAATCCGAGGGTATGTAGCGTGAAAAGCGGCCCTACTGTGTATCTTTGCCGACAAATTTGAGGACCTATGCGTGTACATTTTATAGCCATTGGAGGGAGCGCCATGCACAATCTGGCCTTAGCATTGCATCATAAGGGTTATATAGTAAGCGGTAGTGACGATGTCATCTTTGAGCCCTCCAAAAGCAGGCTTGAAAAAGCTGGTTTGTTACCAGCGAAGATGGGTTGGGACGATGCAAGTATTCAAAAAGATCTCGATGCGGTTATACTGGGAATGCACGCCAAAGCAGATAATCCAGAACTTTTAAGGGCAAAAGAACTCAGCATACCGATCTACTCCTATCCTGAATTCCTTTACGAGCAATCTAAAAATAAAACACGGGTCGTCATAGGCGGCAGCCATGGAAAAACAAGTATTACTTCTATGATCCTCCACGTACTTCATTATCACGGGAAGGAAGTGGATTATATGGTTGGCGCTCAGTTAGAAGGGTTTGACCGAATGGTGAAACTCACACATGAAAACGATTTTATCCTCCTTGAAGGCGATGAGTACCTGTCCTCGGCCCTGGATCGCCGGCCTAAGTTTCATTTGTATAAGGCAAATATTGCCTTGTTGAGTGGCATTGCCTGGGACCATATTAATGTATTTCCTACATGGGAGAACTACGTAGACCAATTCAAGATCTTTCTTGACACCATAGTCGAAGGCGGGAGCATCACATACAATATTGAAGATGCTACTGTGAAGCAGGTCGTAGAGACATCTGAACGCCCGATACGTAAAATTCCCTATCAAACCCCGTCCTATCATATAGATAATGGAACGACTTATCTGGAGACCCCGGAAGGACCCCTACCAGTTGAGATATTTGGCAAACACAATATGAATAATTTAGCGGGCGCCAAATGGATATGTCAACATATGGGTATAGATGAGGAGGCTTTTTACGAAGCCATTCCCTCCTTCAAAGGGGCGTCTAAGCGATTGGAAAAATTGGCAGATAACGGAGATACAGTGATCTTTAAAGATTTTGCCCATTCACCCAGCAAGGTGGAAGCAACTACCCAGGCAGTAAAGGCTCAATACCCCAATAAGAAACTGATCGCCTGCCTGGAACTACATACATATAGCAGCTTAAATGCCGAATTCTTAAAAGAATACAAGGGTGCTTTGGATTCTGCAGACCTGGCCTGTGTGTATTATTCCCCGGAATCTTTGAAAATAAAACGGCTCGATCCCATCGATGCCGAACAGATCAAAAATTC
>CAMYJF010000038.1:11773-28155 GCA_947258555.1 uncultured Eudoraea sp.
GGGAATTATGGGGGATTAGATCTTAATGAATTTATTCAAGTATAATGCCGATAGGATCACAAAAAGTATTTACACCCCAAACTGCCTGAGGTGGTGATCCAAATGCTTGTATTCCATCATACCCCATTGATCATGGCTTAAATGCCCAAATAAAGGATGCGGCTGCCACTCTTCCCTGTTTCGGGTTTCATAGCAGGCATGTACGAGCGATTTTAAGTTGGCCATTTCGCTCTGAAAGTCCTTTTCCTCTGTAGTTTTAGCCATAGGCGAGGTAGGAAGTCCTTTTCGCCAGAGCTTATCATTATACAAGGATTTTTTGAAGAACCAACGCACGAGGGGGTTACCTTTCTTACCTGAATTAGGCTTGTTTTTCACAGCTACTTTTAAAGGCACCTGGCAATGCCAGACCATTTGTCCCACAGACATTTTACCCCAATTACGCTGGCTGTTCTCAGTCAGCTGATCAAGTCGGCTTAATACTTCTTTATATGCAGATTCTTCAAATAGCGATTTCATTTTGCTCTTTTAGACGCAGGTAAATTACAGTAAAAAAGGAGTTATTTGATTTAATACTGCACAAAAATAAGGATCACATGGCCCTTAAAGATTGGCCTGCAGAGGACAAGCCCAGAGAAAAATTTGTCTTGAACGGGAGTACTTATCTTACGAATGCTGAGCTATTATCTATTCTGTTGGGCTCCGGGAGCCGTGATAAGACGGCCCTGGACCTAAGCAAACAAATTCTCGCTACAGCGAATAACAAATTGCACGGTTTATTGCCGATAAGCAGGAACGAACTACTAAAATTTAAAGGTATAGGGGAGGCCAAAGCCGTAACTATCCTTGCAGCGATTGAATTGGCGAGGCGAATGCGATCAGAACCGATAGAAAGGAAATATGCCGTACATGAGAGCCGCTCGGCCTACCAGATACTACACCCAAAGATCGGACATTTGCCACATGAGGAATTCTGGATCCTCTACCTGAATAATTCTAATACACTAATTTGCAGTGAGTTACTTAGCAAAGGAGGAATTACCGGCACCTTGGTAGATATCAGACTGGTGCTTAAGAAAGCCCTGGAATATGGCGCTGTGGGTCTGATCGTTGCTCATAACCACCCATCCAATCAATTAAAACCCAGTAAAGCCGATATTGAACTCACCCAAAAAATAAAGAAAGCGGCCAGAAGTATAGATATAAAACTCCTGGATCATCTTATTATCACTGAGACTTCTTATTTTAGTTTCGCCGATGAAAATTTAATCTGAATGCTCCTCATATATACGCACAAGAAAACTCACAGACTTTCCTATGTCTTAAAGCAAGTCTTAGAGCGTATTCTTGGACTTGAGTACACCGTAACCACGCGCATAGAAGATTTTATTAAGCATTCGGGACCAAAGATCACCTATACAAATAAGCCCCTACAAAAGGAATTTTTCATACAAAGTCACCCCTTACTTTTTGAGGAAGGCATTCAGGAATATGATATAAATGTGCGACCCTGGGATGATCTTCCCACATTTTTTCTTTCAGACAAATCAAGTGTCATACCGTTCGATCTTTTTGCTGCGAGTTTCTATTTGCTCACCAGATATGAAGAGTATCTGCCTTTTAAACCGGACCAGCACGGCAGATTCCCGGCAACTTCCAGCGTGGCTCATAAGCACGATTTCCTCCACCTACCCCTTGTAGATCTGTGGGCATGGAAATGGGTAGAAGTCCTGAAAGAGAAATTTCCCGAAGTAGTTCCCGTCAAAAATCCTGTGCAATTTACCCCTGTAGTAAATGTGACTACCTCACATTGTTTTGCACATAGAGGCGTGATACGTGGATTTGCAGGGCTGTTGATAGATCTGGGTTATTTTAGGCTAAGAAGAGTCATAGACCGGATCGCTGTGGTAATTTTCAGAAAGAAAGACCCCTTCGATAATTTTGAAAAGTTAATTGAAGTTTTAAAAAAGTTCAGGACTAGAGGATTTTTCTTTTTTCAATTCGCCCAGTATTCCAAACATGACAAGAATATTTCCCCGGAAAATAACAAGTTTCGTTCCTTAATAAAATTTGTTGCAGATTATGCCGAAGTGGGCTTGGCAGCTTCATTTAGGTCTCAAACAGAAATGGCATTGCTCAAAGAAGAAAAGGAAAATTTATCTGCCGTAATTCACAGGCCTATAAATTCTGTACGAATGAGGTACAACCGCATAGAGATGCCGTCTTCGTATCGCGATCTGATCGATGCAGAGATCAGCCGAGATTATACCATGGGCTATACCCATTACATTGGTTTTAAGGCGAGTACCTGCACACCATTCTTCTTTTACGATTTGGGTATTGAGGCGCAACAACCCGTGAAAGTGCACCCCTTTTCTGTTCACGATTATGCCCTTCAGGGCCATTCGAAAATTGAAAAGATGCTCAGCGAAATAGGGAGTGCGGCAACCCAGGTAAGAAGGGTAGGGGGTAATTTTATATTGGTGTTTTCCAATGAGAACCTGGGGGGATCACATCGGGTGAATTGGTTAGAACTTTATGAACGTGTAATAGAACAATATCATGTTTAGAGAAGCGATCACCGATATATTTTTTGACCTGGATCATACCCTGTGGGATTTTGAAAAGAATTCAATGCTTACATTTAAAAAGATCTTTGGCGATCATGATATAAGTGTAAAGCTTGAAGATTTCCTGCACATCTATGTCCCTCTTAACCTGTCCTACTGGAAGATGTATAGAGAGAATAGGATTGACAAACCCGATTTACGATACCAGCGATTAAGAAGGTCTTTTGATGCCTTGAATTACACTATTGAGGATCATTTGATCAACACCTTGTCTGAAGAATATATTAGCAATCTATCCAGTTATAACCATTTGATATCCAACTCAATTGAAGTATTGGAATATCTCTATCCCGGTTATAATTTACATATCATTACCAATGGCTTTCAGGAGATCCAGCAAAAAAAACTTCAGAATGCACGAATCGACCATTATTTTGATGTCATTGTAAATTCAGAAATGGCGGGCGTTAAAAAGCCCAATCCGGGGATATTCAGGCTGGCCCTGGAAGCTGCAAAAGTAAGCCCGGAAAAGGCGTTGATGATCGGTGATAATCTGGAAGCAGACATACTTGGTGCCCGGGCTGTGGGCTTACAGGCACTTCACTACAATGCCCATAATGATCCGGCACATGATCATTGTGAAATGATCCATGATCTTATTGAAATAAAATCCTATTTATAGAGTTATATAGGAAACAGCACGAATTGGCTGTTTTGAACACTATTGAACCTTAGCTATAGGGAAAGGATTTGTCTATGAAAACAGTTGTAATTTATCTCTTTGTAGTTGTCTTTGGTTGTCTCTCAGCTTGTGTGGAAAAACCAGACTTTGACCAGTTTGATGACATTGATGCCATACCGACCATTGATGCGAGTTTGATCTATGTTGAATCTCCGGAAAGGATCATTAACCAGGCAGCTGGTATAAACTTCTATTCCCAGGATTTTGTTTTTGACCCCTTCAATGAAGATTTTGTTCAGGAACGCCTGGTAGATGCCATCATCCGATACGAAGTAGACAACACTACTTCTAAACCTTTGGATTTTACGGTTGAACTTCTAGATGCCGGAGACAATGTTCTTGACACTGAAAATTTCGATATAGCGCCCGCGCCTTCTCCCATATTAATCAGGGAAATAACCTATGGGCCCGGAGGCCGCCCCCTGGATATTCTTCGCAATACGGTAACTGTCAGACTTAGCGCTACGAATTTGGGGGATAATACCAGTGTTTCCTCGCTCCCAGATCCAAAGATCATTATCCGTTCCAGTGCAAGATTCAGGATTCGTCTTAAATGAAAATTAGAGCAGTTTCCATACTAGTCATTGTGTTAATTCATGGGTTGGCCATTGGTCAAAACAGGGAAATACTCTATGATTTCGACGAAATTCCCGGGGCATTAATGCTGAATCCGGGTATGAAAATCTCCTATCAATGGTATGCCGGCGTACCAGGACTTTCCGGGATCGGAATAAATGCAGGGACCAGCGGGGCTACTGTGCACGATATTTTTGCCGATGATGGGGTGGATATCAATCAGAAGATCCGGGAACGTGCTATCAATGGAATGACTAAGAGGGATGAGCTCAGCGGTACATTTCAGGTGAATTTACTTCAGGGCGGTTTCAGGGCTGCCAATAATACCCGGAACTTTTATTCATTTGGCTGGTATCTTGAAGGAGATGCAATAGGCTATTGGCCTAAAGACCTGGCAGATCTGGCTTGGGATGGGAATGCAGATCAATTAGGAAGACGATATGATCTGGGACATTTAAAAACCAGGGGGGAGTTATTGAGTGTGTTTCACTTTGGGATTAATCATATTTATAGTCCTAAATTAATACTTGGTGCCCGCGCTAAGATCTATTCCATTCCACTGCATATGGCCTCCTCAAATAATCAGGGCCATTTCGTGACTACCGCCGGACAAAACAATATATTCTCACATACACTTGTTGCAGATATGCTGGCACGTTCTTCGGGATTTAATGAGATCCGAAATGCGCTTGAAGACGATACGGTAGATGAATTAGCTGAAATTAGAAAGATCCTTACCAAGCGATCCCTTTTAGGAGGGGATCTCGGTTTTGGAATAGATTTGGGTTTTACCTATGACCTCAATGAATCCTGGGTAGTAACGGGCAGTTTATTGGATCTGGGCCTGAGTTTTCACAGCACAGATCCCTGGAATTATACTTTGGACGGGAATGTAACCACAGAAGGTGTAGAAGTAATACTGCCGGATGCCCTTGCCGATCCGGATTCTGAATTTTGGGAAAATCTGGTGGATGAAATTGAAGGGATGGTGCCTTTTGAAGAAGATAATGATTCTTACATTTCATTCAGACCGACCAAGTTATATGGTTCTGTCCGATATAATTTTGGCGAGCCACTCTCTGATGTGGGAGTTCGGTCCGCCGATTGTAATTGTACTGATCAGGCTGCCGGGAGCAGGAGGTTGATCACCTTTACCAATAGTGCAGGTTTGCAAGTATTTGCTGTTAACAGGCCCAGAGGACCGCAAGCGGCTATCACTGCTTTTTATACGCGCAGATTGGGGCGACTCATGCAAGTAAAAGCGACATATACCGCAGATAAGTTCACCAAGACAAATCTTGGTTTGGGCGTAAATTTACAGGCCGGTCCCATCCAATTTTATGCGATGGTAGATAATCTGCTGGCTTTTGAAAATCTGGCAGATACTCAATATGCTTCTTTTCAAATAGGGTTAAATATCATATCTTGGGGGCGCTAATTAATGCGACCCTGAAGATGAAAAAAACAATGGCAATGTTCCTGTTTATGGGACTTTCCTTACTCCCTGCCCAGGCCCAACTAGACAATTATAAGTATTTTGTTGTCCCAAAGCGCTTTGAGACATTTAAGGATGTTAATCAATACCAGACTTCCACACTTGTGAAGTTCTTATTGACAAGGTATGCATTTGACCCGATCTATGATGATGCCATTCCTGAAGAACTTTTTTTAAACAAGTGTTTGGGTCTGAATACCCAGCTAGAGGATAACTCTTCATACTTGCAGACAGTTGTGGCAATTGTATTCTACGATTGCCGGGGCCAGGAGGTTTTTCGGACTCAAGAGGGAAGAAGTAAGAACAAAGAATTTAAGGAAGCCTTCTCTGAGGCTATCCAGGAGGCTATGAGAACTATGGCCTTACTTTCACACAATTACCAGGGATCAGAAGAGGAAACTGTTGAAGAGCCAGTGGTGGTCCAAGCACCGGATCCTGTTGAAACCATTCCTGAACCTGAGACCGTAGTCGCTCCAGCTGAACCTGCTGTCGTAGCCGTGATAGTGGAGGAAGCAGCGGAACCTACAGTAAAAGAAGAGACCGAATCTGAAGCCTCAGAAGCTACAAAACCAGAAATCACTTATTGGGAACAAACAACAAGCACTAATGGTTATATTCTCACTCATCCTGAGAAAGAGGTGACATGGGTGATCATGAAGACTTCATCAGCCGATGTATTTATGGCCATTTCTACGACCAGACAAGGGGTGGCATTCAAGCAACAAAAAGGATGGCGACTCGAATATTATTTGGGGGATCTTCTGAAAGTGGAAGAAATTCAGCTCGAAGATTAATACCCGTATTTATCTTTCCATCGCGCCTTTAAGAATTCACGGATATTTTTTTCACGACTACTTTTTCCCGGCGTAAAGAAGGATGCACCTTGAATTTTTTCAGGTAGAAATTCATGCGGGACAAAATTTCTTTCGTAATCATGGGCGTATTGGTACGCTTCGCCATAGCCTAATTCCTTCATAAGTTGGGTAGGTGCATTCCGGATAGATAGGGGAACGGAAAGATCACCGCTATTTCTCACCTCGGATTGGGCATTTTTTATGGCAAGATATGAGGCATTGCTTTTAGGGGAAGTTGCCAGATAGATAGCGCATTCACTTAATATAATTCGCGCTTCCGGGTAACCAATGGTAGCAACGGCCTGAAAGGTGGTATTGGCCAATACAAGTGCAGTCGGATTTGCCAATCCAATATCCTCTGCCGCAAGGATGACAAGTCTTCTCGCAATGAATTTGACATCTTCGCCTCCTTCAACCATGCGGGCTAACCAATAGACTGCCCCGTTAGGATCGCTTCCACGAATAGATTTTATAAAGGCAGATATGATGTCATAGTGCTGCTCTCCTGTTTTGTCATAAAGGACAGTATTCTTCTGTACTTTCTGCAAAACAAGATCATTCGTGATGGTGACTTTCTTTTTCGGTTCCGAGCTTACGAGAAGTTCGAAAATATTAAGCAACTTCCTGCCGTCTCCACCGGAGAGCCGGAAAAGTGCTTCGGTTTCCTTAAGGTCTATGGTCTTTGTCCGTAATTCTTCATCACAGTCGATAGCCCTGCGTAAGAGATTTTCCAGATCTTCTTTTCCAAAAGGGTTTAGCGTATATACCTGGCATCTTGAAAGCAAGGCGGGAATAACTTCAAAACTGGGATTTTCAGTAGTGGCGCCTATAAGGGTGATCCATCCTTTTTCTACGGCTCCAAGCAAGGAATCCTGTTGCGATTTACTGAATCGATGTATCTCATCAATGAAAAGGATCGGCCCTTTGGTGGTAAACAATCCGGATTGCTCCTTGGCCTTCTGAATAACAGCCCGAACATCTTTTACTCCACTACTAATTGCGCTCAGTGTAAAAATTGGCCGCTCACTTTCATTGGCGATCAACTGGGCCAATGTGGTTTTACCAGTTCCCGGAGGCCCCCAGAAGATCATAGAAGGGATCTGACCGCTTTTGATCTGAGGGGTGAGCACGCCCTCTTCCCCAACTAAATGTGATTGGCTGATAAATTCATGCAAGCTAGTGGGTCTGACCCGTTCTGCTAAGGGAGCCTTCATGTGATAAATGTAGTAAATTATGTAGATGACAAGATTTCAGGTTTATAATTATTGGCCGTATTATTGATAGAGTGAAGAAAACGATTATCAATGAGCAAGGGAGAGCCATTTAGATATACATATGCTGTGGTCTTAGTGCCTATGCTGGCCGTATTACTTATCTGGACAGTCTTTTGGATAGAAGTGGATTTTGGTGTCAATTTTAATAACTGGGGCGTTTATCCACGATCCGTTACCGGTTTAAGAGGCATTATTGCCAGCCCGTTTATCCACGGGTCTATTGAGCACTTATACAACAATACGATTCCTATTGCTGTGCTTACCGCAGCACTTTTTTATTTCTATCGAAAGATTGCCTGGCGAGTTCTCTTGATCGGTCTATTGGCATCCGGACTCATTACCTGGATCATAGCCCGTCCATCGTACCACATAGGTGCCAGTGGCATGATATATGTCCTGGCCAGTTTCATCTTCTTTAAGGGGATCTTTTCCCGGCATATGCGTTTGGTAGCAATATCCCTGATCGTTGTATTTATTTATGGGAGTTTGATCTGGTACATTTTTCCCATTAAAGACGGTATATCATGGGAGGGCCATCTGGGCGGCTTTCTAAGCGGCTTCTTTCTGGCCGTTATCATGAGGTCATACGCACCTGACAAAAGGAAATATGCATGGGAAAAGGAAGACTATGACGAAGAGGAAGATCCTTTTCTCCGACATTTTGATGAAGAGGGGAATTTCATTGATGACCCAGATGGTCTGAAGCAGGACGATGATCCCGAAACCAGGATCATTTATCATTTTAAGAAGAAAGATAAAAACCCTCCTACTGACTAAGACGTTGCCTCAGGGCTTCATATAGAAAGACAGCAGCGGCTACCGAAACATTTAAAGAGCCAATTTCCCCTTTCATCGGAATTGCGGCTTTATGTTCAACGAGTTTGAGCAGGGCAGGGGAGATGCCGGCACCTTCTGAGCCCATTAGGATTGCACTTGGCCCCGACATGTTTACTGCAAATAGATCGGATTCTGTTTTCTCTGTTGCAGCGATGACCGAAATCCCAGAGGCCTGAAGGTAATAGATGGCATCTTTTAAATGAGCCACTTTTATAAGCGGGATATTGAAAACGGCTCCTGCTGAGGTTTTGACTGTATCTGCATTAACAGGCGCGGATCCTTTATCGGGAAAGATAACGGCATGCACGCCGACACATTCAGCTGTTCGTAAAATGGCTCCAAAATTGCGCACATCAGATACCTCGTCAAGTAGTAAGATCAATGGATTTACTTCCGATGCTATAATAGTGTCTATTGTTGATTCCAGGGGTTGAAATGTTACAGGCGCGATCTGGGCTACCACTCCCTGGTGGTTTTGTCTGGTGAGTTTATTCAGTTTCTCATAGGGCACATAGGAAACAGGAATACGGTTTTGTCTTAAGATGCCCTCTAATTGCTTAAATAAAGGCCCCTGAAGGCCTTTTTGCATAAATACCTTATCCAATTCCTGCTCTGCCTGAACGGCTTCGATAACGGCTCTTAAGCCATAAATGAGGGTCTCTTTCTGCATGTCAGCAAAGGTATGAAAAGGAGACATGATTCATCCGGCGATTGTGAATTGTATTTCTGTTGCGAGAATTCTGGAGTTTCATTACTTTTAAGCGATTTTCAAGGCTATGAAACACTCCCTCACACTCCTTTTGCTTTGTTCTTCCTTCCTGGGTTTTGGTCAGTTGCTCTTTGCGGATCGTGCCGATTTGCTCGGAGTAGGTGTATCTTATGGTTCCAGTAATCTTGGAGGAGGTCTCTCTTTCTGTGATTTTAATGGAGATGGTTGGGATGATCTAACGTTTGCCACGGAAGAAGGTAGAGAAATCCTATTCTTTGAAAATAAGAATGGAATATTTGAACCTGTGGATTTAGGAATTCGGGATACCTTCGAAACGAAACAAGTACTCTGGGTTGATTATGATAATGACGGGGATAAAGATCTTTTTGCTACCAGCATCATTGGCCTCAATAAATTATACGAGAACAATGGCAGTATGGTCATGAAGGATGTAACACAAAGCACGGGGTTATTTACCGAAGACAGATACAGCTACGGAGCTTCTTTCGGGGACATAGACAATGATGGTGATTTGGATGTCTTTATCACACACCGAGATGTGATCACAAGAAACCAGTACAACTATTTATATCGTAATGATGATGGCTATTTTACCGAAATAACAGAATCAGCCGGACTCTATCTCGGTAATGATCTTTCTTTTTGCGCGGCCTTCTTCGATTTCGACAAAGACGGGTATCAGGACATCTATGTTTCCAATGATAAGTATACAGTTTCAAACAAATTATACCGCAATCTGGGTGATGGTACTTTCGAAGACGTTTCTGAGGCTAGTGGTGCCGGTATTGCCATAGATGCGATGTCTACAACTATTGATGACTACAATTCCGATGGCTGGCTCGATATTTATGTCACAAATACCACTCAAGGCAATTACCATCTAAGGAATAATGCGGATGGTACATTCACCAATGTGGCGGATTCAATCGGAACTATATTTAATAGCATTGGATGGGGGGCAGTATACCTCGACGCTGAAAACGATTCTGATCTTGATTTATACGTTAGTGGCATGTTGAGTGGGAATGATACAAGGTTGCACTCTGCCTTTTATGAAAATAATAATGGCCTATTTAGTATTCCTTACAACGTAGGATTCGAACAGGATAGCCGAACGAGTTTTGCTAACGCTATAGGTGATTTTAATAATGATGGGTTGGCGGATATCGCTGTGATGAACGATACAGAAAATAATTTTCTGTGGCAAAATCTATCCCAGGCACCAAATGACTATTTAAAGATCAAATTGGAAGGCACGGTTAGCAATAAAGATGGGATTGGAAGTTGGATCGAAATACGGTCTAATGGCAGCTCACAGTTTCGCTATAGCTTGTGTGGAGAAGGATACCTTGGCCAGAATTCAGGTTATGAAATGATCGGGCTCGGGCCGGATTCAGCAATTGAATATATCAAAGTAAGCTGGCTGAGTGGGATTGTAGACATGATTACCGATGTGCAAGGGAATACTACCGTAAAGATCATAGAAGGTAGCAATAACGCGGAAGTGATAGACTTGGGAAGTGCGACCAATGAACCACCAGTGGAAGAAGAGCCCGTAGAGGAAGGGGAAGTAGTAGAGGAAAGTATCGAAGAGGCCCCTTGCGGAGGTAATACCGGTGTGGTATTATTCCCGAATCCATCCACCCATGGTACTTACGAAATTTGTTCGGCTCTGATCGGAAGCTCCATGATAGCAGAAGTGTTTGATAGTCAGGGAAGGAGAGTAGCACATCGCGCTGTTTATGGAGAAACACCGCGTTTGGATTTGACCAATATGCGTGATGGAATTTATTATATTCGGTTTAAGATTGGAACAAAAAGCTACACTCAAAAAGTGATAAAGCTTTAATAAGTCAAACCAATAACTGCGATCTCCGGCGCATCGATTCAATATCGTGATGAGTTTCGGCCTGAGGAGTGGAATAGACAAAATCCCAATCGGTATTACCATCTTTATCAACAAATTGAATTTGACCACCCTGACCCCCGAAAGGTATCTGCGGCGAGTCGGATTCCAGGCATGCTAAAAGGCGCCCGTCTGACTGAAGAAATACGTCGTTTCCAATATTATTGCTAAGTTCCCATTGATGTAACAAACTTGCTAGTCTGTCCATGACGTACACCTGGTTGTTTCTTGCATCGTTGACCAGGATCAGGTCATTACTCAGAAGATCTGCATTGAAAATTTGAACCTTACCCAGTTCTCCATCAATTGTCATTGGGCCATCTACAACTGGATCGGTAATCGTATCTGTCGGATCCACGATCCCATCTTCCATAATTAGGGTAGCTGAATCATCATTGGAACATGAAACAGAACCAAGTAAAAATGCGCTTGCTATACCAAAACCTACAAGTTTATGCTTTAGCATTTCACGGGTATTACGAAATAGTGAGGTGCTGCTTTAATCAGCTATTCAAAAACCGGATGACTGCAACGAGGTCTCCTTCTTTTCGAAGATTGAGCTCGTTCTCCTTTATGTAGTCTTTCAAAGCATTACGCTTTTCATTAGACACGGTCTTTAGAACACTGCCCTTTTTCAACTTAATGTAGTCTACGCGATTTGCTCCTTCTCTTTCCAGGTAATACTCCACGTATTGTGTAAACTTTGCAGGCACGTTCTTAGCAAAGGAATTAGGGGCCTTAAGCCCTTCCTGGAAGGTTGCGTGGAATCTTTTATATAGTTTGTATTCACCGGTATCGATTAAGGTAACCAGATATCCATTGGTAGTCCGGTTTGTTTTGTCGATAAATGTCTTAAATGACATGGGCTTACCATCGATCGTGATAGCAATTTGCTTATCTCTTCCCAAAGCACGAATGCCTTCATCCGGTGAATTGGTGGTTTTGATCTCGATCTCCTGGTTCAGGGTATTGTATCGGTAAAAGATATCACCTACGAATTCGTCTTTGTAGAACAATTTAGTGCTCTTAAAATCAAATGAAGTATAAGGTGATCCACGAAATTCGTCATAATTGATCTGACGTTTTTGATCTGCTTCTCTAATTGGCCCCAGTAGACTTGAGATCGCCCCGGAAACTGCTCCCATATCGGAAGATCCACCAGCTGTCGCGTTTGTCGGTATCTGCCCTGTGAACTGAGCACTTAAGGTGAGTGAAAAAAGGGCTACAACCCCTGTAAAAACTGCATTCTTCATATCTGATTTTTGTTTAAAAGTAAAGATTATCTAAGACATATACTATTTGCACAGGTCTTTATCAATTTATATTATATGTTTTAATAGTTCCATTATTTAGACCAGCAACAAGGAGCTGTTTATCCTGAAAAGGGACCAGGGTAATTGATTTCACATTACCATTCAGGTAAAGACCTGATAGATTGCGATCTAAGGTGTAATATCCCCCCTTTTGATCGGCTAACAAAACAACACCTGAAAGTGCGTCCAGTCTGGGCGTTTCAACTTCTGTTTCATAAATATTACCTGCCAGGATAATATCTTCATAGCCATCTCCATTCAGATCTGTTGTTGCCATTGCAAATACTGGGATCAATTGGGCTTCAACAGGTAATATTACTTTCTGAAATTCCATATTTCCTTTGTTGACAAGTAGTACCGACTGAAATTCCGTCACTTCCTTTTCATACGACTCATTCAATTTGTCTCCGTACACATCTTCTAAACTAGCCTGGGCAAATTCTTTATAGCTGGGAAATTTCGATTTAATAAAAGGCATTTGCTGAGAAGAACATTCTCGTCCCCTTACAGGCACGTATTCCCCCTTGTACTCCTTGCTCAACACGATGTCGTTACTACCATTATCATCAAAATCTGTGGCATATACCTTAAAGGGTTTCTTGGAACTTGCTTTAAACTTTAGGTTCAATCCTGCATTCCCCAACACATAGTCCGGCAAACCATCCTTGTTGACATCTGTTTCAATGGCACTAAACCACCAGCCTGAGTCTTTAAAGGCGTCAATATTCTGATCTCGTTCAAACTTGCCTTGTTTGTTCCTGAATACAGCAGGGGAGGACCATTCGCCAACGGCTAGTATATCTTCCCATCCGTCCTGGTCAATATCGGTTACCAGTATATCATTAATGATGCCAAAATCCTGAAATTCAGGCGCTAACTCAGACGTTTTATCCTGGAGGGTTCCGTTTACATTTTCATAGAGGACAGAGCTGTCATGTTTTGGGTAATTCTTTGGGATCATCCTGTTACCTACCAGAAGATCGAGATCCCCATCTTTGTCGAAATCCAAAGCAGCCACGGCTTTCCCGCTTTTCCTGTTTTGCTGAAGAGCAGGGGCTATTTTCCGACTAAAATTTCCTTTTCCGTCATTGATATAGAGTCGGTCTGCATAATAAGAAGATTGTATATCAAATTCATTGCCTCCACTTACCACATAGAGATCCAGATCGTTATCCCCATCCAGGTCAAAGAATACAACGCCGGTATCTTCATAGCCTGCATCTACCTTGAATATTTCGGAATCCATAGCACGGAAACTACCGTTGTTCTGAATCCATAGCTGTGCAGCTTGTCCTGAGGCACCTCCTATGAACAGATCGGTTTTTCCGTCCCCATTGATATCTCCCTGAGCGATGCAGGGGCCTTGCGTTGATTGTTTATAGGGCAGGAGGACTTCCCTTTCAAAATCATCGAAGGTATTTTCCTTATGCATAAATGCCAGTCCGAGACTTCCCGGATCTACCTGACTGGTTAATGCTTTTTGAGGAGTTGCGGTAGTAGATTGTGATAATCCGTCTTGTTGCGTAATCACAAGTGACTGATTTACAGCTATATCCGTTAATACAGTTTCTTCTCCATTGGCCCATTGAATTTGGAGGGTATCTACTTTATCCTTCTCGGCCAATCCAAAATGTGCGGAATTCTCATGGGAAGACATATATCCCCGTACGCGTTTGGTTTCCACGAGCTGAGCCAGATCTCCGGCGATAGCCGTGACACGCGCAATAGGTTCAGAATGGTTTCCTTTTACTTTGATAGTGAGATAATTCCCCAGATCTTTTTCCCTGGACATATTCTTGTATAAAAATGCATTCTCATCCATATTGCTGACGACCAGATCAAGGTCACCATCATTGTCGAGATCGCCTATAGCTGCCCCATTGCTGAAGGAAGGATCACCCAGGC
Source organism: uncultured Eudoraea sp. (assembly GCA_947258555.1). Taxonomy (GTDB): domain Bacteria; phylum Bacteroidota; class Bacteroidia; order Flavobacteriales; family Flavobacteriaceae; genus HDS-28. The sequence goes on from CAMYJF010000038.1 coordinate 25,973, forward strand.
CCCAGGCTGTTGCCGTATTGGTAAAGGTAAGATCTCCGTGATTCTTGTAAAGAATGTTGGCCAGTTTTTCAGAAGGCATGGAATTATATAACTGAGTCTTAACTTCAAGCGGCACCTGGTTCCTGTATTTTTGCTGGGCTTCATATACGCGCATCTGCAGGTCGTTGTCAAGGGCATATCGGCGATAGCCATTTGTTACATAGATATCCTTGGTACCATTCAAGTCGAAATCATTCATTAATACAGACCAGCTCCAGTCTGTATTGGCCATTTTGGTTAATTGGGCAATATTGCTGAATTGATTATTCCCCTGGTTCAACTGGAGGGAATTGAACATATACTGATGATGAAATCCGGCCGTATTGACGAGATAATTAAACCTGTTGGTATTCATACTCGCCATGAGCGTTTTGGATCGTATATGATCGCTGGAGGCCATATCAAGGACAAATATGTCTTGTAAGAGGTCGTTGTTGATATCGGCTACATCCATTCCCATTCCAAAGAAGGATATTTGCTGTGTATATTGCTTTACTTGATCTGTAAACGTGCCATCGCCATTATTGATAAAAAGAGCATCCGGAATATAATAGTCACTGGCAATATATATATCTGCTAACCCGTCTGTATTAAAATCGCTGACCATAAGACCCAGGCCAAATATGGGTCGCTGCAATCCGGCCTCCCTGGTAATGTCGGTAAATTTGCCGCCATCATTGCGATAGAGATGGGAACTATTAAAGTGCATTCGCTCCGGATCATTACCAATGAGCTCATTTAATTGAATGGGATCTACCCCATAGAATTCGTTCTCGTTCATGACAATGCAGTCCAGATCGCCATCATTGTCCATATCAAAGAAGGCAGATTGGGTGCTTATCCCCATATCTGCCAGGCCATAGGCTTCCGCTTCCTCTGAGTACGTACCGTCCTTCTGATTGATAAATAGCAAGTTCTTTCGGTCCGGGCGCGAATGAGGACCACCTTGTGAGAAGTAGATATCCATCCATCCATCGGAATTTATATCGGCAAAGGTTATTCCATTGGTCCAGTTCTTTCCCTGGTTGATACCAGCCGTTTCAGTGATATCCTCAAAAACCATATCGTCTTGATTGATGAAAATACGGTTATTAACCTGGTTGCCACTAAAGACAACATCCAGCAGACCGTCGTTATTCAGATCTTCCACCCCAACTCCGGCACCGTTATAGAAGTAATCGAAATTAAATAGGTTTTCTAGCGATGAGAGGTCTTCCGCAATATTATTTTCGAAATAGATACCACTATTGTTACTGGGAATCCTTTGAAAAACTGATACCTGTTGGTTTTCCTCCGAACTTTCGCTAGCATTTGAAGGCTTTCCTTGCTTACAGGATATAAATAAGAAAAGGAATGCGATTACTGCAAAACGAAAATAAGGAGCCCTATTGAAATTAAGCGCTGTCATTTATCTTCTGTGTTATAAGGGCCACAAAGTTAGGCATTTCTTGGCAATGGTATTTTAATTGTATTCAACAAAAAAAACCCTGCAGTTGGTACTGCAGGGTTTATTAAGTTTAACTACAATCTTAGTCTATAGACCAAGATTGAGATTACAATAATCCAATAGTTCTACACCAAATACTGGGTCAGGACCGGTGTCTATAATTGTATTTCCATTTGCAGAAATTATCTGATATGTGATTTCAGAATCCCAATCTCCTGAATTAAAAGTAATTCCGATTGAGGTTGCATCAGCTGCAACTTCAAGAGTTTCTGAAGCTGAAGATCCATCAGCAATTAGAAAATTAGTAGTCACACCATCCACTGTGATATCCAGAGAAGCGCCATTCCATCCATCGCCGAACGAATCCTGCATTTCAATCAGCCAGGTTCCGGGAGTCGGAGCTTGCGGTGGGCAAACCACGACTGGTGAATACAAGAATGGTGAGCTAAAGTATGATCCTGTGATCGTACCTGAGTTATCATCATTGGAGAAAGTTCTGCCATCCGTCAGCAATAATTCAAGACGAATTGTGAACTGATCACCACCAGTCACAAAAATATCTGCTTCTTGCAATCCGACAAAGGAAAGCAATTCGCTTAAAGAAGCTGAGAACGCGACTCTCGGTAATCCAAATTCCCCAGTGCTAAATTCAGAGGCTGCAATGTTTGTGTAGAGGGCTTCGGCTTTATCCAGATCT
>CAMYJF010000039.1 GCA_947258555.1 uncultured Eudoraea sp.
TCAGAGCAATTGCTCTGACTTTTTGCGTTTTAGGATTTCTTCTCCCTTTCTAAATTCTCATCATAGGGAACCATTTTTGGCATTAACAAATGCACGGCACCCAGCACAATGAGGTAGCTGGATCCTGCGATCAAAAAGGCCCAGAAATAAGCGGTGTTATCGGCCTGATCCAAAAATCTCCCTAACAACTTACTGCTGATGATCCCAGCAACTGCCCCCACCATGCCCCCCAATCCAATAATTGAGGCGGTGGCTTTTTTAGGAAAGACATCCGAAACCAGGGTATAAATATTGGCAGACCAGGCCTGGTGCCCCGCCGCCCCAATGCCGATAAGCACCACAGCGACCCATTTGTTTTCTGCCAGGGCAACATAACATACAGGGATGATCATAATGGCGCATATCAAGAGGGTGGTTTTACGCGCCCTGTTAATGCTCCATCCTTTTTTGATAAAATATCCGGATAAATAGCCGCCCAAAATACTGCCCCCATCGGCCAAGGCATACATGATGAAAAAAGGTAGCCCGATATCCTTTAGTTTCAGCCCAAAGGTCTCTGCAAGGAATTTGGCGCCCCAAAAAAGGTAAAAATACCAGACGGCATCCGTCAGTTTAGCCACAGCAAAGGCCCAGGCTTCCCTCTTTTTAATGATCTTCAACCAGGGAAGCGACTTTTTACTTACTTCGACTTCAGAATCGCTCAAGATATAGGCCAGTTCTTCTTTCCCCAGTTTAGGGTGTTCTTCCGGCTTCCGATAATATCGCCACCAGAGGAAGACCCAGATGCTACTCAATGCGCCGGTGATCAAAAAAGGAATTTGCCAATTCGTGCCATCTTCATGTACTATCCACCCCACTACAAAGGGGGCTGCAATGGCTCCCAGACTGGTGGCGGCATTAAATATTCCCGTGGCAAAAGCCCTTTCTTTCTTTGGGAACCACTCTGCCACGGCTTTTATGGCGGCCGGGAAGTTCCCCGCTTCCCCAAAGCCCAATCCGAAGCGGGCAAGGCTAAAGCCTATAACACTGAAAGCAGGCCTGACGGCGGCATGCAACATCCCAAAAACACTCCAGATACCAATGGCCAGGGTATAGCCGATCTTTGTCCCCAGTTTGTCAATGACCCGGCCCATGCTAAGCAAGCCAATGGCATAGGCCACTTGAAAACTGACAATGATATTGGCATAATCTGCATTAGACCAGTCGAACAACCTTTGGAGGGCCGGGGCCATCACCCCAATAATACTACGGTCAAAATAATTAATAGTGGTGGCAAAGAGCAACAACGCCAAAATGCGGTAGCGATAATTTCCTATCCCTGTTTTCAGGTCCTTCATGCCATTACTATTCATGTAAATTCAAAATATTCCCTGGCATTGTAATAGCATATGTCCTGGACCATCTTGCCAATAAATTCCAGGTCATCAGGCAACAAACCGTTGTTGATGTCATCGGCAAGCAGGTTGCACAAAATACGCCTGAAATATTCGTGCCTGGGAAAGGACAAAAAGCTGCGGCTATCTGTGAGCATTCCTATAAACCTGCTTAACAGGCCCATGTTAGACAAGGTGTTCAGCTGTTTTTCCATACCATCTTTCTGATCCAGGAACCACCAGGCGGAACCCCATTGCATTTTACCCGGAACCTCTCCGTAATAATTCCCCATCATAGTGGCAAAAACCTCGTTCTGTGACGGGTCCAAATTATAAGTAATGGTCTTCGCCAGCTGGTCAGTGGCATTGAGGGTGTTGAATAGGGCCGACATAAAATCGGCCATGGGGTAATCCCCGATGGAATCGCAGCCAATGTCTGCCCCTGCCTGTTCCTGTAAACGGCTGTTGTTATTCCGAATGGGACCTAAGTGGTACTGTTGTACCCACTGATATTCGTGGTACTTTTTCCCTAAATGAAGGAATAATGCAGATCGATATTTATTGATTTCCAGGGTCGATAGTGCATGTCCTTTCAGGCTTTTACTGAAAATGACCTCCACTTCTTCTAAGGTGAATGGCACAATGCTATGCGGTCCACCCACGCCAAAGTCGGACAGTCGGCAGCCATAGTCATTAAAAAACGCAATCCGCTTGTCAACGGCTTTTAAGAGCGCAGCAAAGCTGTCTACCGGAAAGGCTATACAGTTACTTAATTTTTCCAGATATGCTTTAAAAGAATGTAGCTCAATACCAAATAGGGCATCGGACCGGAAGGTGGGAAATACCTTGGTATAAAAATCCCCTTTAGCGATTTGTTCGTGGTATTGAAGATCATCTGTAGGGTCGTCTGTAGTACAGACCACCTCAACCTTCATCGCTTCCAATAACTGTGCAGGGGTCTTTTGGGCCAAAACTTCATTGGACTTTTGGTAAATGGTTTTAGCCGTATTGGGCTGGAGGATGTCCTCAATCCCAAAGTAGCGTTTTAGCTCCAGCTGTGTCCAGTGAAACAAGGGGTTCCGAAGCGTACGCGGAACCGTTTCCGCCCATTTTTCAAATCGCGCTTCCAATGGGGCATTACCCGTAATAAAGCGCTCCCCTATTCCATTGGCACGCATAGCGCGCCATTTGTAATGGTCGCCATTCAGCCAGGCCTCTGTAATATTTTTCAAGGGTTTGTTTTCCGCAATCTGTTTTGCCGACAAGTGGTTGTGGTAATCCAGGATAGGCATTTCCCTGGCATACTGATGGTATAAGACCTCTGCTTTTTTGGAATGTAGCAGAAAGTTCTCCGTAATAAAGGATGTTACCTTGATCATATTATGAAAGTACGCTTTTCGAAATTCCCATTTCCAAACCCCTCAATTCTGCCAATCCCCTCAGCCTGCCGATAGCTGAGTAACCCGGGTTTGTTTGTTTTTTCAGATCGTCCAACATCTGGTGGCCGTGGTCCGGGCGCATCGGTATCTGCGCATCCATCCTTCCTCCAGGCTTTCTTCGCCTTTCCTCGAGTATCACTTCCTTTACCACAGCGTACATATCTACATCGCCTTCCAAATGATCGGCCTCAAAAAAATTCCCTTTTTCATCACGCTGTGTGCTCCGCAAGTGCAGGAAATGTACCCTGTCTGCAAATCGTCTGAACATTTGTACCAAGTTGTTATCTGCTCGCACCCCTAAGGAGCCGGTGCAAAAAGTAAGGCCATTTGCGCGTTGCGGCACTTTTGAAAACAGGTAGGCATAATCTTCTTCCGTACTCACGACCCTTGGCAATCCCAGGATGGGATAAGGCGGATCGTCTGGGTGAAGGCACATCTGCACTCCATGTGCTTCAGCTACCGGAATTATCTCCTTTAGGAATGCCACCAGGTTTTCACGCAATCTTTCGGCATCGATCCCGGCATAGGTATCCAACGCAGCCTGAAGCTGTTCCAGGGTATAGCCCTCCTCGGCCCCCGGCAGGCCTGCAATGATGTTCCGGACCAGAATTTCCTTATCTATTTTAGAAAGTGATTCTGCATAGGCTTTTGCTTCTGCTAATTGGACTTTCGTATAAGTCTTTTCAGCCCCCGGCCTTTTCAGCAGATACAGCTCAAAGGCGGCAAAGGCAGTCACATCAAAATGCAAAGCTCTGGAACCGTCTGGCAATTCATGGTCCAGGGAGGTCCTGGTCCAGTCCAGCACGGGCATAAAATTATAACACACCTTGTGAATGCCACAGCTTGCCAGATTCTCAAGGCTTTTTTTATAATTTGAAATGCAGGCTTCAAAATTCCCGGAGCGTGTTTTTATGGCTTCATGTACCGGGATGCTTTCCACTACACTCCAATGCAGACCCGCATCTTCAATAAGTTTCTTGCGCTTCCTGATCTCATCTATCGGCCAGGGTTGGCCGTTGGGAATATGGTGCAGGGCGGTTACAATACCGGTGGCACCGGCCTGTTTTATATCCGATAATTGCACCGGATCTTCCGGTCCGTACCAGCGCCATGTCTGTATCATGATATTGTTTCTTATGCCGGTTTGATCTCCCAGCCAGGTTCATATTTCCTGGACCAGAGTTTCATAGCTTTCCTGTTGCGAATACGCCCATCCTTTTCATCCACGTCAAAGGGTCTGTCTATGCGGGAAGCGATGTTCGCATAATGGGTCAGCATCTGGCTAATGGCCCCTTCGTCTATGGGCGACGTTAATAATGCTTTACCCCGAATGGCCTCAAAAAAGTTTACGGCATGCAAGGTAGACATGTCGCCACCCCCACCCAGTGCAATACCGCCTTCCGCGTTATTTGACAGTTTTTCCTTCAGCAATTCCCCTTTGAGGTTGAATAATTTATAGCCGTTCCGGTCTATAAATACAGAGCCTTCAGAGCCGTATACGATAGTACCGCGGCCTGCTCCGTATTTGTTATAGCCATTCCTGCTCTGCCCGTCCCATTGTATGGTTTTATTGCCCGCATACCGAAAAGTAGCGTCCATGGAATCATACATTTCCCATCCGTCGTCCTTGTATTGGTATTTCCCCGATACAACTTCTACACGTTTGGGGTATTTCAGGTTTAGTGCCCATCGGGCAATGTCCAGTTCATGGGTGGCATTGTTACCCATTTCAGCAGTGCCATAATCCCAACCGTACCAGTGCCAGTTGTAATCCCAGGTATCGGCAGTGTAGGCCCTCCTCGGTGCCGGTCCTTGAAAGAGATCCCAATCCAGGCCTTCTGGAGCAGCTTCTTTTACCTGGTTGGGCACCCGACCCCTGGAATTGACATAGAAGGCAATAGCTTTGTAGGCCTCGCCGATGACCCCGTTGTGAATTTCTTGAATGATCTCCCGTGATTCCGGTGCTGAGCGCTGCTGGTTCCCCATTTGTACAACCTTGTTGTACTTTTTCTGGTAGGCCACCAGCAACTCCCCTTCTTTGGGGTTATGGCTGCAAGGTTTTTCCAGGTAGACATGTTTCCCTGCCTCCATGGCCATACATGCCCCCGGGGCGTGCCAATGGTCCGGGGTGGACATAAAGATGGCATCTATTTCCGGGTCGTCCAGGATCTTGCGTATGTCGTTTTCCAGGGCCGGCTGATTGGGCAGCAGGCTGGCAACATTTGCTGCCGCCTTCTCGCGTTGAGATCGCATTACATCGCACAGATAGCGCAGATCTATGTTGTTTTCTGTTGCAGCTATAGCGGGCAAGAAGGCCCCATAGCGCCTTCCCAGTCCTTGTATGGCCACCTGCAAGCGGTCATTGGCCCCAAGTATCCTGGCATAGCTTTTTGCCGACATGGCATGGATGCTGGGCCCAAGACTGGCCCCCAAGGTGCCAATAGCGGTTTTTTTAATGAACTCCCTTCTGTTTGTGCTCATAACGACTTTTATTTTGTGTTTTCCAGCGGACGTATTTTTATGTTCTTAAAGGATACTTCATCCCCGTGGTCCTGAAGGAGAATGGGTCCTCTTTCTAATTCCCCAAAGCCCGGCCATACGACATACTTGCTATTCGCGACAAGTTTTCTATAAGCATCGCTGCCCCTTTCATATTCCAATACCTTCATCCCGTTTAACCAATGCTCTACATGCTTGTCCCTTGAAAGGATATAGGCAGTGTTCCATGCTCCAATAGCTTGTATGGGCTTCTCTGGTGCAGCCCGGATCAGGTCGTAAAGCGAACTCACGGTGCGACTACCCTCATGGTTGCCCAGCTTGGCATCGGGATGCAGGGCATCATCAAGGATCTGGTACTCCAGGCCAATGGCAGAACCTTCCCCTTTATTTATTTCGGTGTCTACGTAATATTTTATCCCACTGTTGGCCCCGGGAGTGAGTTTAAAATCGACCAGCAATTCAAAATCGCCGTAGGGTACTTCGGTTACAATATCACCGCCGGCAGCCGACTCTGCGCCACCTGAAGGCAATACAGTGAGTTCCCCATTTACTATCTTCCATCCTTGTTCCGGGAAGATGTCCAGTTTGGCGCCCCGCCACCCCTTAGTAGTGCTGCCGTCCCATAAGAGTTGCCAGCCATTGTTAGCCTCATTTATGGTGAGTTTGTTTTTAGTTACAACCGGTTCCAGAGGTGTGCTTTGCGTATAACGGTCCAGGCTGTCTGTCAGGATCCTGATGTCTTTCCATAGGATCTCCCGTTCGTCTTGCTGTTCGCTACTGATGGAATGCACCTGCAGGCAGATAAAGCCATTGCCCGTCGTCTCATCTACGAGATGGGCAGTCGGGGTGCCATTGACCCAGGTTTTGAGGGTATCGCCAACGGCTTCAATGCGGTAGTGGTTCCAGTCGTTTTGTTTAAACGCCTTTTGGGCAGTGGTGTCATCGGCCAGGGGATAGAGCCATCCTCTGCGTTGCTCGTCATAGATACCTCCGCTCCAGGCCCTTTCGGAAGGGTCTATCTCTACCTGGTAACCATGCACCACACCATTGCGGTAATATGGAAAACTGTTGCTGCGTATCTGAATCCCGGAATTGGAAGTGGAATCTACCTTTACACTAAGCTCCAGGATAAAATCGCCGTATACGGCATCGGTCGTTAAAAAGGAATTAGGCGTATCATGAACAGTGCTGCCCACAATACTACCTTCCCGTACTGTGTATTTGGCAGCGCCCCCTTTCTGGTGCCAGCCGTTTAAGGTTTCCCCGTCGAATAAAGCTACCCAGGGCGTGGAGTCTTTTGGTTTTTCTGTACACCCAAAAAACAGCAGGAGGGTACAAGTTGTTAGGAAGATGTAAAGTGAATGCTTTTTTTTCATGGTCGTAATTGTTAATTCCGTCTGCCTTGTTTTACAATACTGCCTCAGACCCCACTGTAGGCGCTAAAGCCGCCATCGATTGGAGTGATCGTGCCTGTCACAAAGGAGGCCGCATCGCTCAGCAACCAATGCACGACCCCGTGCAGTTCTTCAGCTTCCCCAAAGCGTTTCATGGGCGTATGCGCAATAATGGATTTCCCACGCTCAGTATAGCTGCCATCTTCTTCGGTTAACAAAGCGCGGTTCTGGTTCCCTATAAAAAAACCCGGTGCTATGGCATTGACGCGGATGTTCCCTTCGAATTTTAATGCCATTTCCGTCGCCATCCATTTGGTAAAATTTTCAATGGCTGCTTTTGAAGCCGAATAACCTACTACCCTGGTAATGGCCCTGTCGGCAGTCATGGACGAGAGGTTGATTATGGATCCTTTCTTCTTTTGGGCCATAGCTTCCCCAAAGACCAGGGAGGGCAACAAGCTGCCATCCAGATTGAGATTAATAACTTTTTGGAAGTCTTCCAGGTTCAGATCGAAGATGGTCTGGTCTGTTCCAATAGTGGCCCCGGGCATATTGCCCCCGGCTGCATTAATCAGCCCGTCTATGTGCCCCCACTTATTAAGTATGGTGGTGCACACTTCAGACAGCCACTTTTTATCCAGCACGTTACCTGCGAACCCCATAACTTTAATATTTATTTTTTGGAGTTCTGCGATGCGTTTGTCAACCCGTTCCTGGTGTAACCCCAGCAGGGCGATCCTGGCTCCTGCCTGTAACAAATACCTGGCCATTGACCCGCCCAGGGCGCCCGATCCGCCTGTGATCACAATAACCTTGTCAGAAATGTCAAAAATATCTGTTGAAGCCATAGCTGCAATTTATAAAATTTAATCGCCCTTCATGCCTGCCTGTCGGTCGCTTGCGCCAAAGCTTTGGCGACGGCGCGCAAGGAGGTTTGATTATTCATATTGCGAATGCTCAATCTTGTTATCGCAAAAGGTGTAAGCAATGCCTAGTTCTGCCAGCTCATCCAGCACAGGATCATACACCTCTTTGAACCATGGAAACAACACACCGGGGGTATTAATTTCTCCATTGAGGATTAATTTTGCGGCAATTGCCGCGGGCAATCCAACAGTACGAGAAATGGCTGTATGCTTATAATCTAAGCCCTTAGTGACCAAATGAGATATATGTTCAAATAATTCGTCCTGGATTTTGTATTCTATCCGCTCGTAAAAAACCAGCATATCTGTATCACCACGATTAAATTTCAGCTTATCCAGCAGTAAATCCAGTAGTATCTCAGCTGGTGTGCCATTTACCCGTTTAATGGGTCTGTCAGAAAGAAGCTCTGTCCATAGCAATTGGTTATGAAGTTCTCCTCCTCTTTCTATATGTAAGATATCTGCCAGCGCATTTTCAAGACTTGCATCATCCTCTGGTAAATACGATGCAATCCATTGGCGGTATGTCATATTCTCACTGCCCTCAATGTGATAGCTATTGGCCGTTAATCCCAATTTAATAAGCATATTCCATGCGTCACAAAAACCAGGATAACGCAGTGTTGACCTTATAAATGTGGGAATGTCATCGAGCTTATATTTCTTTCTATAGACTACGGAATCACGATTTTCATACGCTTCAAATGTTCTGAAACCAGGGACACCTATAACTTTCGGATTGGCGAATAGGCGATGATAAGGAATGCAACGTAAATTGGCTTTTTCGTAATAACACGCCCCTGAACTACCTGCCAGGATCACATTCATGGGGCTCCATGTAAACTTATAGGTCCATGGGTTATCATTACTCTCAGGGGCAACCAAACTGCCGCAGTAGGATGTAAATGCCACAAGCTCCCCTCCTTTTTTCCTGATCTTATCTATAGAACGCATTCCGTTCATATGATCAATTCCTGGATCAGCCCCTAATTCATTCAGAAATGTGAGGCCCTTTTCCTTTGCTGCTTCATGCATGTCTATCATTTCCTGGCTGGCATAGGAAGCCGTTACGACATGCGCATTATATTCAAGTGCAATTCTTGCAGCCGCGGCGTGCATGCCTGGAGGTAACAACGAGATCACAATGTCTGCATCCTTGATATAACGCTCCATAATTGAATCATCATAGCAATCAAAGTATACCGCTTTCCCCCTTGGATGACCCCCGATCTTCATAGTTGCGGTTTGTACCATAATATCACCGACCGTTACATGCCAGTCATATTCTTCAGCATGCTTGAGCATATACGAAATCAGATCCGTAGCCGACATGCCCGCTCCACAGATTAACACATTTTTCATAGAGGTATCAACAAAACATTATGTTAAATTAAGGGTAGAAAGATAAGAACAACGACTAATATTTAATCAGATAAAAACGCTCGAACGTCCTTTGACAATTTTATGAAGTCAGGTTCGTGCACATACATCATATGTCCCCCTTCGTAGTACGTAAATTCTACTTTTTTTCTTTCTATCCCATTACGGGAGAAGGTGTATTCCGCATCAAAAAACGGACAGATCAAATCGTAATAGCCGTTCGCAACCAGTACTTTCATTTCCGTGTTCCTTCTCATGGTCTCTGCCAGTTTTCGAGCCACATTGACATAAGAAGGTTCCCATTGTTTCCCTTTTGGAATAGGTCTCCAATTCCAATTTTTGTAGACCTTGGCATTTGAAGTAATGTAAGGACGATCCATTTTTACGTTTAGATCTGAGGCCAAATAATGATTTAAGGCAGCAGTATATGCAGCACTTATCTGGTAACTTGATGGATCTCCCAAATGTGGACCATCGGATAACTTATCAACTTCATCAGCCATAAAACGACCATCTAATTGGCCAATAGCCAATCCTTGATCTGCCAGTAGTTCCTTTTGAAATCGACGCATTAAAATTCTCAAGTCTGACCTTAAAATATAGCCTTTGTCAAGCCCGGTAAAATAGCTAAGCTTTTCAGCGACCTGGCTCCTCTCAACCTCACTGAGCAGCGAGCCTTTGTACAAGGCAGGAGCATAGGAATTATAGGCATAGGTCCTGCATTCTTCGATAAAGGCCTCAAGCATTTTTCCCTGCCCAGCCTTTTTGTGATACCAGGCCGTTGCGGCCATACTAGGCAAGTACGTCAAATAGGAGGTGATATTATCATGACGGGATGTTGAGCCTGCATAATCCAAGGCCTGAGAAATAAGTATCAGGCCATTCAATGCCATATTTTGGCCATCACCTTCTAACACATTTGCTACCGAAACCGCCCTATTGGTCCCAAAGCTTTCACCCGCGATGAATTTTGGGGAGAACCAACGTTTATTTTCAGTTATCCAGAGTCTGATGAACTTGGCGATAGAATTCGCATCTTCATTAATACCCCAATAGTCTTCAACCGTTCCCTTACCGATGACGCGGCTATATCCTGTGCCCACCGGATCTATGAATACAAGATCCGTTAGATCAAGCAACCCTTTCGTATTTACTACTAAATTATAGGGAGCGGCGCCATCATCTTCTTTTGCATCCGAGTTTACTTTGACCAATTTAGGACCAAACATGCCCATATGAAGCCATACCGATGCCGAGCCAGGACCCCCATTAAAAACAAAAGTGACAGGACGGTTTGCATAGTTACGTACACCTTCCTGGACATATGCAACGGACCAGATTGAAGCTACAGGCTCGTCTGAATTATTTTTTAAATATGTTTCTGAAGCTATGGCCTTATATCTGATTTCCTTACCCTCGTTTGTTATTTGATGATTCGTAAAAAATAAGGCAGGTTCAGGCACTGAAATTGAATCCTGACTTGTTTTTTGAGATGAAATGGCCACTGAAAACATTAGGAATATGGAAAAAAATGTAAGTCTTATTGTAGTTGTCATTTTAGTGTTTTTCATATCTAGTTGTTTAAGTGCCTTAGGTTGGCCCCAGTCATGTAATCTGTAATGTAGTCAAACCCCTTTCAATAACATAATCCATGACCGAAAGCGCCCTGCACCTGGCAGATCTCTGCAGCGAATGAAGCCGCTTTATCTAAGGAGGTTCTAATCAATTCGTCCGTATGAGTACCGGTGTTCGCTTTACCTTCGACATAGGAAATGAGGAATCCGGTTATGAAGGCATCTCCTGCCCCGAGTGTGTCTCTTGGTATTTCGTCTCGGGGAGCCTGGTAAAACCAGGATTTACCCTTATACAGAATGACTTCGTGGGGGCCTCTTGTAGCTACTGCTATTGTACAGCCGACTTTCACAGCTTCCTCGAGTAGTTCCTTCACCTCTTCCTTAGTCCATTGGCTACATGAAAAAAATCCAAAATCGATGTATGCGCATAAAGATAACGCATGTTCTCTGTTGAAGTCATCCGAAAAGTCGTAGCTGATCAATCCATTAAGTTGCTGTAGTTTAGGTAGATATCGCTCCATATAGCTGTATGCACTCATATGCACAATTGAAAATGATTGCAAGTAATCGAGATCATCCAAAATGAATTCCATTGGTACGGTTTTGCTAATGCCCCCTTCGTTCGAGGAAATAAAAACTCTCTCGCCATCTTCGATCTTTATAATGGCCTCACCATTCGGTCCTGGCACGGAGCGGCAATGGGAAGTATCTACACCTATATGGACGAGTGTTTGTTGCACATGCCTGGCACCGGTATCGCTTCCAAAAACACCTAAATATGCAGATTCACAGCCCAACATAGACGCATAGACCGAAAAGTTGAGCGCGTTTCCTCCAGGAAACATCGTCCGAATATGGATATAGTTGTCCACGACATTGTCTCCAATTCCTATAACCTTCATTTTGCGATAACCCATTATTGTAATTAGTACTCCACTTTGCCCATATATCGGCGTGTTTCAAGTGGATGGTTACGAATTTTAGCCAATGCTGCCCGGTAATCACACAGCACACTATAGAACAAGATCGGATTGAAAAATTCGACTACGGACTCCGGAAGTAGACCAATGCCTAGCTCCTTGGCATCTATTACGACATAATTCTTCGCATACCTCTTGAGGAAGTTCAGCACTCTCTCGTCGAGTGGGCGGATGCGTCCTTCGTTCACCAACACAATGAAATTGGTTTTTTTGTCTGTCACTTCAAAAGGGCCATGAAAAAACTCACCTGAGTGAATGGAGCTCGCATCCAGCCATTGCATTTCCATTAACGAAGAGTTTGCGAAACCATAAGCGTGTCCGTAGCTGGCTCCGCTAGAGAGAACATAGAACATTTCTTCCTTTTGATAAGCCGCTGCAAATATCGAGACTCGCTCTTCCACCTTGCACCGTGCAGCCGCAACAACATCGTTTATCTTATACAATGCTTCCTGGAATTCACGGTAATTTGGGTATCCATCCGCCTGTTGTAACACTTCAAGAGAAAGTGCGAGAGAGATTGCCATTGGATTGTTTTTAACTCTTGATTCATCTCCCCACTCGTATAAAATATTGTGATCGGAAAAATTGGCAATTTCTGCCGACGTATTGTGGGTTAATGTGACCGTGATGGAACCGACTGATTTTGCGACTTTCACCGCCTCAACCACCTCGGGCGTATTTCCGCTGTGCGAGCATAAGATAACAATCGAACGCTCTCCAAGTACTTTGGGGCAAGCATGAACGAACTCGTTGGCCGTGTAGAGATCCGTGCGCAATACACGGCTTTCACTCGCCAGGAAGTATTTAGATGGGTAAAGATCTACCAGGGATCCGCCACAGGCAACGAAAAATACTTCCGAGACTTCAATACCCTTCTCGGCTCTCGCGGCAATCATATCTAACGGGTTTTTGGTATGTTGGAATATTGAATTCATACTATTTGATCTTGAAATAATGATTTGAGTAGTTTAAGGTATGTGTTACCAATAAACAGAAATAGTCAACAGGATCATCGTTGTAAGCAATAAAATCAAAATTAGAGGTATAACGAATTGCAACCATTTATCGAACGATATTTTCACAATAGCCAGGGCTGCTAAGATCAAACTTGTGGGATTGATCAAATAAAACAAACCCATACCATATTGATAGGTATTTACGATGGTCTCTCTTCCGATGTTTACTGTGTCTGCCAGGGGCGACATGATGGGCATGGTCAATACAGCCAATCCCGAAGATGAGGATATAAAAAACGACAAACCAGCATAAATAAAAAGCATTACGTTGGTAAACACCCCTTTGTTCATCCCTTCGGTCACAGAACTAGCATGGAATAATATGGTATCGCTTATCAGCCCGTCTTCCATTATGATGGTAACACCTCTGGCGATGCCAATGATAAAGGCAACATTTAGCAGATCGGCTGCACCTTTGGCAAATGTCTCCACGAAAACCTCTTCTTTAATTTTTCCTATTATCCCGATTAGTACTGCACCGACCAGAAAGGTAGAAGTCATTTCCACAAACCACCAGTCTAAAAGGGATACACCGATGATCATCACGATAAAGCATAATGAAAATACCAGGACAATAAGTCGGAGTCTAGGTGTAAATTTCACTGTAGTATCTGCTGTGCTTAACCCGAACCACTTCTCCAACTCTTCTTTTTGGTCATAAATAATTGACCTGGACGGATCGGCTTTGACACGCCTGGCATAAAGAAGAATATAAATAATTGTAATTGTAGTACAGAGCACTAACATGATCAGGCGGTTAGTAAGACCAATCGTCCAATTGATCCCCGCTGCGTCTGAAGCAATAATGGTCGCGAACGGATTGGTTGTGGAACACATGGCGCCAATTCCTGAACCAAGAAAGATGCACGCAAGTCCAACCATGGCATCATATCGTGCGGCCAGAAATACAGGAATCAGTATAGGGTAAAAGGCCATAGTTTCCTCAGAAAGACCAAAAGTCGTACCGCCCACTGCGATAAGCGTTGTTACTAAAATAATAAGGACGTACTCCCTGCCCTTTAATACTTTTACCAGCCATGAAATTCCGGCATTAAAAGCACCTGAGAGATTCATAATGCCAATTAAACCGCCAATTATGAGGACCAGAAAGATGATATCTGCTGCGGCGATTATTCCTCTTATGGGCGATTTTACAAGAGCTGCCAGGCCTTGCGGTTTTGATGCCACTTCTTTATAGGTATCAGGGATCGCAATGGGCCTATAAATATCGCCACTTGTAAATTTTTGAATGGGAATTTTAATGTTGAGATCTCCTAAGGTTTCCTGCTTTGCCGGTAGTTCGATAGGTTCTTCTAAACCGGTTTTTGTAAACGTATTGTTTGAAGCATTGTAAGCCAGGCTATCGTATTCTCCTGCAGGAATCACCCAGGTTAAAAGCGCTACAAATCCAGCAATTATGATAAGTATGGTATGGGCGGTTGGAAGTTTTAGTTTTTTCATTGATGCGATTTTCTGCTATTTCTTAGCCTGTCCAAATGCAGCACAACTCCTAATGCACTAAAATAGTTTTTTATATCGTATAGTTTTACGGTGGGTGTATCCGGACTTAGCACAATACCGTAATAAAATGGTATTCTGCCCAATATGTACAAGGTTTAGAAAGAAGAGGTCGCAAATCCTATCTAAATAAGGGCATCACGAAAAATGTAAATTTCTTGGATGCTCTTATAAAAGGAGTTCAAGAATAGGAGTGTGAGGATTACACCTTAGC
Source organism: uncultured Eudoraea sp. (assembly GCA_947258555.1). Taxonomy (GTDB): domain Bacteria; phylum Bacteroidota; class Bacteroidia; order Flavobacteriales; family Flavobacteriaceae; genus HDS-28. Next base: position 14,314 of record CAMYJF010000039.1, read on the forward strand.
TGTGCTTCGGCGTGCGCAGTACAGATGCAAGTAAAAGCTGGCGTCAAGCGCTGGCTTTTTTGATTCAGAAGGCTGTGCCAGGCTCGCTTGAGCAAAAGGCTGAGTAACAAAAAAGCTAAATTAACTGCCTCTACCCACTTTACGGATGCCGGCTCCTACTTTCTTCCCTCTGCTTTTTTTACGTAGTGCACTTTTTGTCTTCTTATTTGAAGATTTATTATCGTGCTTATTTCCGAAATATTTACTTCCCACGATATTGTTGTTTGTATAAATTTAAACCAAATAAACCGGAATAAAGAAAGATTAAGAATACAGAGAAGGTTTTGAGTCCATTTTTGCCATGCAAAAACGCAGATGGCGCTTCCCACAGTTAAAACCCTTGTATTGCATTTTTCCGGATCTCATCAATTTCCTCAAAAGTAAACATGCCTTGCTGGATCAGATCTTCAAACTGGTCCGTAATGGTTGAATTAAAAAGAAGATGATCATCGGTATTGATGGTAATGATAACTCCCTCATCGTAAAGTTTTCGCATCGGATGTTCTTTCAGGCTGCTGACAGCTTTTAGAGCCACGTTGCTATGAGGACAAATGTTCAGCCTGATCTTGCGATCCAGGATCAGTTGAATTGTTTCTTCGGAATCCGCTGCACGTATTCCATGCTGAATTTCATCCGGCCCGAGCGTCTCAATGGCATCTACGATAGACTGGGCATCAGAAAACTCTCCTATATGAACCTTCGTTTTTTTGGATCTGGCCCTTGCTTCCTGGAATATCTCTTTAAATCCAGACAAATCCTGGTATGATTCCTCCCCGTAAAGATCGATACCCGTAAATACTTCGCTTTCAATACAGACTATTCCATCCCGATATACCTCATCCAATTCAGATGATTTTTTAATGCCAATTTCCGGTCTAAAATCAATTTCCGTCTTATACTTTTCTTTAAGCTGTCCTACCGCATTGATAAGTGCTTCCAGGGAATTGTCAAAATATTTTTTCAGACCTAAATCCACACTGGCTTCCAAATGCTTGACGTTGTCATTAATACTCGAGCGAATGCCAATATCCATCAGCATGATCACATCATCAGAAGATTGCATTAGGGCATTTACATGCTGTATAATGAAATGCATCATTCCATCAAATCCATCAAACGATCCAGGCGTTTCAAACTGGACATCAGGATAATGTTCTTTGAGTAATTCAACAGCACCACTTAGGTGAAAGTGGTTATGCACATCTGCTTTAGGTAAGCTGTGTAATTTATTCCTCAATGCCATCTATTGTAGTGCTTAGAAGGCTTTCTTGGAGGTTACAGCCCTGGTTAGCATTACTACAAGATATCTAATTCCATTATGACATACAATTTTTAAGGTCGAAAGGAATTGATATATAACGCACTTTAATAGTAAGAAAGGGGTAATAACATAGAAACATTCTGGAATAATGCTTCCTGGTGTTCAAAATAATTCAATGGGTCCCACTGAATGCTGGAGCTGTCTCAGTTTACAAAACAATTTGGGCATGAAGAAATTGATAAGTTGAAATAAATACTCCCAGGCCAGATACATTGTGACTCTATGCTTGCCTCTATTTACAGAGTCCTAAAAGTATAGGCGCTAAAAATAGTAATGAGCCTTGATGTCTGATCATTAACGAATATGACTACCCGCATTGATATCAATGGTTGTGCCTGTTGCATGATCTAACTGACCGCTGCATAACAATGCCAC
>CAMYJF010000040.1 GCA_947258555.1 uncultured Eudoraea sp.
AATGGCAATGATGAGTAGTGAAGTAGCAACTGCTTTTTTCATATTTATACCTGCGAGTAGCACAAGTGCGGGAATGATCAGGAAGCCACCTCCGGCTCCAACGATCCCGGTGGCCAGGCCGACAGCAATTCCTTCCAGGATGATCAAAGGGTAATTGAAGGATTTTTCCTCAGGAAGTACCTCTTTCCCATTCTGTTTGCTTTTGATCATGGAATAGGAAGCCGCAAGCATAAGGATGGCAAAAAACACCATTACTCCCACATCCCTGGTTACTATAAAATCCCCAATGCTAAATAGATTTTCAGGAATGGCCGGGATTATAAATCTTCGGGTAATATAAACTGATATCAAGGCAGGTGTGGCAAATACGATTGCGGTTCTGAAGTCGACCAGTCCTCTTCGGATATTCTTAAAAGCGCCGATCAATGCCGTAACACCAACAATAAAAAGGGAATATGCCGTGGAAATTATCGGATTCAGTCCAATTAAGTAAACCAAGACGGGTACGGTAAGGATTGAACCTCCGCCACCAACCAAGCCAAGGACAATTCCAATTGCCAGTGCTCCTACGTACCCAATAATTTCAGTGAATTCCAATGTGGAAGGTATTTGCTCCTGCAAAGGTACAATTCCTGGGTGCCGGTGGGGGTAACCAGGGTTACATTAAAAAAGATTGGCAGTGATAAACAGAGCATCTATCCGAAAGTTCGCTAGGAGTTCGTACAATCCATTATCAAAATGGCTAGGTGATTATTCGATCAAAATGGCTTCCTCAAGCAGGATGGGATAGGTATAGCCAGCACCAAAATCCTTATCAAGACGGACTATCGCCCGTAGAGTGATGGTTTCGCCGACACGTGCCAAGGATCCTGAGGTGGCCACGATCTCCTGTTTATCAGCAGCATCTGATTTGAGGTGGATCCAATTTCGCTTCATAATCCCTACATTGATCTTAGTACAGGTTCCACTGACCTCTACAACCAGGTTTTCATAGCGTTTAGGATTTGCAAGCAGTTCTTCTAGAGTAACCTTTGATACCTTTTCCTGGTCTCTTGCTTCTTCTTCAGAGTTTCCCTGGGCTTGACTAGAGTTCGTCTGATGCGGATTAAACCCCATCCTTTTTAATTCTTCTTTTCTGGATTCTGGCAATAATTGGGATACCAGGTAGATAGAATCAAATTCACGATCCAGTTCCTCGCTTCTAAAATCCCGTTTAATGACGGCTTCGTTAAAAAAATATTTCTTCCCAGGTTTGATCGACCCCAATCCAGTTGCCAGCCAGTAAGTTTTTGATCCTTCTTCAACCTTCAGGTACAAATTGTTCGTACTTGTCAGAACTTCCTGAACAATCACCTCATGATCTGTCCACCGAATATCCTCCAAGGATTCAACTAACCCGGGACGGGCTTCTAACAGAAAAGGATCCTGTGTTTCGGGTCCGCGTTTACAGGAAATAATACACAAAATTAGGCCAAGGATTAGCACTCTGGTAATCCATCCATGAGTTGATTGAGACATAATTATGATTTATTGTGGGGATCAAATATAGTAAGCTTATGCATTATGCAAGACCAGATGGTTATTATATTAAAAGCGGCTCAGCTATCCATGTGACCTGCACAGCCCATATTCTCAAATACAATGCTAATTATTTTAAAGTGCGTATGTAATTGACGATTAACCAGCGATCCTCATCATCTTTAATCTTTTTTTCAAAATTGGGCATATCCCCTCTTCCTATAAACGATTTATAATAAATTTCACCATCGCTTTGCTCCTTGAAGGATGCAACAGTAAAATCACCAGTAGGAGTATCGAGGTTAGCTGCTTTTTTTCCGTCACCTCTCCCTTTAGTGCCATGACAAGACTTACAATGCTGAGCATAATGTACTCTTCCTATCTGTTCTTTGTCACTCACATCCGCATATGGATTCTTCATTTTCTTGTACTTGGAAGGAACATCCCAGGGATCCTGTTCTACGGGTTCTGTGAGACCCATTGCTAAAAGCAACAGGCCGGTAAGCAAAATCGTCATTATTGAAAAAAGTCTGGTTTTCATGTTTCTATTTTATAATGTATCATCAATTTTCAAGCCATTTTTTCTGCTGATCTTAATCAACATGTAAATTATATAAAAAATCATAAACCACATAGCAAGGATGATGCTACTGGTGATAATGACCAAAGGAATTGGCGCATTGGCCGCCGCAGCCCAAAGAGACCTCTGTTCTTCAGAGACATCTAAAGAGGTGGGTACTCCCCAATTTTTTGTGGTTTCCAGGGTAAGGTCATTATAGATATCAGACTCCATTAATTTAACAACAATCATAACCTGGCCGTCTTCACCACCAGGCAAGTCTACAGGGAACTCAACTTCTACAATGCCACTTTCATCAGTCGTATTAAAAACATCACCTATCGGAAGCAAACCAAAGGTTCTTTTGACATAGAAATACAAGTCCACTTCTTCTACCGGCATGTTAACCGAATCGTAGACGGTGGCTACGATCTTCTGAGTATCGTCTATTTCCTCGAAAGCCAGTTCGATGTGAGCATCTTGCATGGCCTCTTGCCCATAAGCGGAGAAGTTTGGGATAGAAGACAGACTGAAGAAGCATAAAATCATCAAAGCCGGATTAACGTTCTTTTTTCTGCCTAACTTATTTTTCCGCTGTTGACCTTTGGTCGATTCTTTGTGGATAGGAATAACAGGGAATATTTTCATCAATACAGTCACGATCAATAAGAACCAGGCAACCGAAGAAATTGTAATAGCCCATTCTTCCCAGGTTGGATAATAGTGTAAATACGATTCATCTACTCCTTGAATAGGCAAATATGGGTGCTGAAGTGACGGTATAACGATCAAATACCTTTTTAACCAAGCTCCCACGATGACAAACATAGAAATGACCATCATAGGTAGCGGTTTCCGGAATTTCTTGATAATCAGCAAAACGATAGGCAATATTAATCCCCCAACCTGAACAAACCAGTACATGGGTGCATATTTACCTACGAACAGTTCCGTGATATGCTCACCTTCCACTCCTACCATCTTGAAAGAAGGCCCCAGGTATTCATTTATATTAAAATAAAGATAGACCAGAGATAGTAATACCAGAAGTTTCCCCATCCTATCGAAATGAATATCAGTTAAATAAGCCTTTAAGTTCAGATGTTTCCTTATAAAAAACATTGCTACTATAATCATAGCAGCTCCTGTCATAAAAGCTCCAGAGACAAAATACGGGCCAAGGTTAGTACTGTCCCATCCGGGTCTCCAGGTCGTCGCAAATAACCATGAAGTGATAGTATGAATGGCAAATGCAACCGGTAATACTGATACAGCCAGGATCAGGCTTATCTTTGCCAGTATTTCCCTTTGTTTGGGATTGTTTTCCCAGTTAATGGCCAAAAGGCGGTAGAAGCGCTTCTTCCAGCGGGGGATCACCGTCAACCGGTCACGGCAGAATGCCAGGTCTGGTAAGACAGAAACATAGAGCATCAATAGGCTTATGGCCAGGTAGGTTGAAATAATTATTACATCCCAAATAATGGGCGACTGAATTCTCAAGTATTTAATGACGTAAAGAAAGCGATCTGGTCTGCCCATATCAACAATGATGATGGCGGCGGCACATATAATGGCGGCTACGGCAATCATCTCGGACACCCGGATCAGTGGGCGTGCCCATTCGTTCTTATTCAATCTGAGAATAGAACTGAATAAAGATCCTACCAGACTGGCGGCAACAAAGAAAACAAAATTAGATATATAGATACCCCAGGAAGTGTAGTCCCGCATGGCGGTAACGATGAGGCCAAACTTAAGCTGCCGGTAATAACCGATAAGGCCAAGCACCACAAAGAAAAGGAGGACACCTATCCAAAGTTTATCGCCCCTGCTATTGGAAATTAAATACCTCAGGACATCCCGCTCTCGCCTGGTATCGAATTGTTGACCCTTTACTTTCAAGTCTTTCATGTACCTTCAAAATTATCCGAATCATTCTCGAAGGGAAACAACCTATCTACCGGGGGCAGATAATAAACCCTTGGTTCGGTTCCTAATTCTTCCATATATCGGTAACCTGCTTTGTCCTTTAAAAGGCTGGACAGGCGAACTGTTTGTTCCCCATTGCTTACCGTATCGTCTATTTCATCGCCAAAATAAATGACCCCATTCGGGCAAGAAGTAACACAATGTGGCAACTTGTTCATGCGCAGCATATCCGGGCAAAAATCGCACTTACCTACCGTGCCGACCTCACTTGGAACACTCGTTTCGGGTGAATACGTTATATCTGCGTCTTCATCAGGCGGAGTTCCCCAGTTGAATACCCTTGCTGAATAGGGGCAGGCAGCCATACAGAATCTACATCCAATACATCTTTCATTATCGATCAGCACGATACCGTCTGTCCGTTTATAGGTTGCGCCAACGGGGCAAACCTTCACACAGGGTGGGTTGTCACATTGAAAGCACTTTTTAGGCATCCAATAAGGTGAAGATTTTTCGTTATCCTGCATTTTCAGGACCTTGATATAGGGTCGGTCCGGTGTAAGATTGTGGTGTTTGTCACAGGCTTCGATACACTTTTTGGCATTTTTGCATTTACCCAGATCCACTACCATTACGAATTTCTTACCCGGAATTCCCTGACGGGCTTCTGCCGGACTTACGGAGCGCTCTTCAAGGGCCTGAATCTCAGAATCAGACACTTGCACAAGCTTGCCATCTGTAGTTAACAGAGTGGCTTTATCTTCGGATTTGTTTTTGCAGGAAGTCAGAGAGTAGAGCGCCATACCTGATGCGGCCACAGCGCCGCCTGAAGTAAGCTTTCTCAAAAAATCTCTCCGGGAATCGGTCTTTGACGTTTTGTTTTCCATGGATCGAATTGATTTCGTTAAACCATTTGGCACAGACGGAAAATGACAGACTTATTACGGGGCTCAAAGCACTTTGTACCGTCCGCTTAAATTCATCGGTACAGAGGAAATCATTAATTCATGCCCTTACCATGATATTCTAACTCAGAACGGTTATATCAAATGTAGGTTCTAATACTTGGTTATTAGATGATAATTGTCATGTAATCAAGGTTTCAAGGGTAATGACAGTTCTATCGCCAGCAAAAAAAAACCGCTCTTTAAGAGCGGTTTGTTTACGTTTTAATTAAGGAATTATTCCCCTAATGTCCTCATATAATTTACAATGAGCCAACGATCTTCATCATCGGGCATTTTCTTTGTGTATTCGGGCATATCATCACGCCCAAAAGTAGACTTATAGAACAATTCCCCGTCTGTCTGTGCCTGGTATTCTGCAGAGGAAAAATCGCCCAGGTCTCCTGTCATTTCATCGGCCTTAGGCCCATCACCGTAACCTTCTTTACCATGACAGGATTTGCAATGCTTGTTGTAGAGTGATTTGCCAATGGCCAGATCCACTTTGGGGTCCGTCGGATTCTTCATGTTTACATATTTCTCAGGGACCACCCATTCCTCCTGAAATTCAGAAGTGAATGAATACAGGGCCAATGCCAGGATCCCGACAAACGTTAAAATATAAGGTGTTTTCATAGGGATATTTTAATTTTTACTGATTTTAAATAAGTTTATGAATAAATATACTATTATTCCCCACATAGCAATGATCAACAGATTCGGGAAAATGAGCAGGAATAGTGGTGTCTTATTTCTAGGAGACCACATGGTTCGTTCAAAATATGTCGTGTCTTCTACTATTGGAACTCCTACCGGAGCCTCTACTTGGGCGATAACGGTGCCGTATTCATCATGCTCATCTAACACTACCTGTAAATCTAAATTCCCGTCAATACCCGGGATATCGCTATCAATAGGTACAATTATCGTACCATTTTCATCAGTCATGTTAAATTCTTCACCAATTTGCAACGGCATGAATAACCGGCTTACCCGAACGTTCAGTGCTTCACCTTCAATAATACTGTCCGTGGCGGCATCCTTTAGTGTTGCCACCATATAATTGACGCTGTCTATGGTTTGTACCTCAGCTGTCATATCAGCTTTTTTGTACTGAACACTTCTTGTTGCCGGGCGGAAGGTTTCATTTCCATCGAATTTTATTAATAGGCTGTAAAGGTTCGTGGAATCCGGGATGATGCTTTCCGGATTACTAAGTACAAATACAGTTAACCCATTCATATCCGTCTTAGTGCTGCCCAAAGAAGTTTCGCCTTCTTCATTATCTGCATAAATTCTTAAATCTATATGTGGAACTGAGAGTGTTTTTTTATCGATCCTGGCAGTTAACTTGATATCCAGGTAATCTTCCCCGTCTATCAGATTGGTATAACTGGCACTTATTCGTATTCTCTCCTTTTTCGTTTCCTGGGTAAAGCCATAGCTAACGCATAGTGTAAATACTACTAGATATAGAATTGCCTTTAGGGAAGCTGTATGATTCTTTATTTTCATGGCTCAAGCTCCTTTTCGGTTCGGTATAATTCCATTTCCTCGGCTGTTCTCTGAATTGGAACGGCCGGTAAATATCGAATGAGGAAGGTGATGATCAGCAGTGCCATGGCCAGTGTGGCCCCGGTAATCAGCCATTCATGCAAACTCGGAAAGTAAGTTTGCCAGGATTCCGGTACGCCTTCAATTGGCAGGAATGGGTGCAAAAGTGTTGGGGTAACAATGATATATCTTTTCCACCAGGAACCAATGACCACCATGAAACCAGCAATGAACATAGGTCCCGGTTTACGTCCCGCTTTAAATATCAATATGAATATAGGTAAAATGAGACCCACCAATTGTGAAAACCAGAAAAGAAAGGAGTATTCACCATATACCAATTCATTCAAATGGGTTTCTTCCTCAACGGTTGCCGTGAAAATGGGAATTAAATACTCATTTATGTTAAAATAGAGGTAGGTAAGACAGGCCAGGACCAAGAATTTACCCAACTTGTCTAAATGATAGAGTGTTATGTATTTTTCAAGTTTTCGTACTTTTCGTACGATACAAACCACTGTGATCAGGGCGCCGAGACCGGCCACAAAGGCACCTGAGATAAAATAAGCACCCATATTGGTACTGTCCCATCCAATCCTGTAAGTAGTGGAAAATAACCAGGCGTCTATGGTCTGTAACAAAATACCTACTGGAATGATCAGAATTGCGATAATACGGATTGATTTTTCCTGTAGGGCCTTTTGCATCTTACTCCCCGTCCAGTTCAGTGATAGTCTGCCATACCATTTGCTCAAGAAAGAATTTTTTGTGTTGAAATACTTCTTAAGCAATGCAAGGTCTGGAAGTAACGGGAAATATAGCAGTAAAAAGCTCAATGCGATATAGGTTGGGATGATAATGACATCCCAGGTTATAGGCGATTGCAACCTGGCGTGCGTAAACAAATTTAGAAGCCGGTCTGGCCGTGCCATATCCAAAATGATGGTAATGCCAGCCATGATAATGGAAGCCAACGAAATGATCTCTGCAATCCTGACAAGAGGTGTCCTCCACTTATTCCTGGTAAGCCTCAAGACCGCAACAGTTACCGAGCCAACAAAACTGGTGGCCACAAAAAATACAAAATTGGAGATGTAGATTCCCCAGAGGGCATAATCGCGCATATTGGTGACTACCTGACCTTGAATCAACTGATCGATATAGGCAATCACCCCTGCGGCAGTCACTAATATTAGAAGACCGCTCCATAATTTACCGCGCAAACCGAATTTTCTGGGCGCCAGATCTTTAAGTAAGTCATGGTTATTTGTCATTCCAGATCTGGTTTATCGACGGATTGAAATTCGTTATACTGCTCCAGCCCGTCTTCGAAATCAACCAAGCGATCAACAGGTGGTAGATAATACACACTGGGTTCGGTTCCCAGTTCTTCCAGGATTCTATACCCTGCCTTATCCTCAAGCAGCTTACTAAACCTAAGTGTTTCCTCACCATTTGACACGGTGTCTTCGTATTTATCACCAAAATAGAATACGCCATTGGGACAGGCCGTAACACAATGTGGAAGTTCTCCTTTCTTAATGGTATGCGGACAGAAATCGCATTTATCCGGTGTTCCTTTAACACTGGGCATACCGGCATACTCCGGGTGCGGGCCTTCATGACCTGTATGCATGGTTATTTCGCTTGTCTCGCCCTGTGCCGGTTCGCTCCAATTAAAAACCCGAATAGAATACGGGCAGGCGGCCATGCAAAAACGGCAACCGATGCATCGTTCAGTATCTATAAGCACTAAACCATCTCTTCTTTTGAATGTGGCATCAACCGGGCATACGGTTACACAGGCCGGTTTATCACAATGCATGCAGGTTCTAGGCATCCAATACGGGGCAGAATCTTTGGAATCCTGCATCTTGTGCACCTTTATCCAGGCATTTTCACCGGTCACGAAGTGGTGTTTATTACAGGATTCAACGCAATTCAGGGCATTCTTACATTTAGCCAGGTCTATGACCATGACGAATTTCCTGTTGGGGATACCTTCCCGCACATTATAGTTCTGATCATCAAATGCCGATACCTCTTGCATTTGGGAAACCGGGACTTCAACTATATCCCCGTCGGTTGTCATGAGTTCCATAGTCTCCCCCTCTTCTTCTTTGCTGCTACAACTGCTCATCGACTTAAGGGCTCCCATGGCAACGGCTCCTAGCATCGCCGTTTTCATGCTCTTATCCACAAAATCCCTGCGTGTTTTTTTTGATTCCTTCATGAAAAAATTCTATTTATTAGGGGTTTTAAGCCAGCTGAGTAATGACTTGTTGGAAACATTCTTCTTAACAACCCGGGCTTTCTCAACTGTTTTCCGTGGCACCTTAACCGCAGTGCCATCGGGTTTTAATAAGGTCTGAAAATCTTCTTCCTGAAGAGCTTCTTTAGAATTTTTTTGCACAGAAGGGCTTTTCCCTATTCCCCAGAAGGGAAGGACCAAACTTCCGGCTAACAACGGTATTAATCTCCTGCGGGATAACTTTTTTTTAGAATTAATCATAAGAACGAATTATCGAGGATCTAATCTGACCTTTATCAGAAATTATAGAGCCGTGTGATGGTAAAGCCAATGAGGATGTCCCCATCAAAAAAGTCTTTTGTATTGTAGAAATAGTTGTCCTGCGAAACGATGCCCTTCAGGTTGGATGCGTAGAGCTGGAAGGCATGGGACGAAGTCCTGAATTCCACTCCTATACTAAAACCTGCCGTGGGGTTGATGGCGTCAAGCCCTGCTACAGGATTTTGGTTGGCCGGATCCTCTTCGAAATCCGTGAAAGGCTGGCTGTAATCCAACAAGATCGACGTCTGTGAACTGATCTTATACCTTCCACCGATAGAGAGGCTAATGACATCGTTTTCCATCCCTATGGGTACTACATTAAAGTGAGAAACACTTGGGGCCACTTGTAGGGAAAAATTGGGGTTGAACCGCCTGGAGATGATTACCTGGTGAAAATAGGAATACCGGTGCTGATCCAAAACGAAGTTTTCCTTCTTTCGCGCATCTATGACAAAATTGCCGTAATAGCTTATGTTGACGGGTATACGATCCGAACGCGTCTGCCGGAGCAAGGCAAGCTTCCAATTAAAATCCTGATACTTGTTGATTTTCTCAGTGCCAAATCCGATTTGCACCCTTTCGTGAGGTGTAAAGGTAAGTCCTATCCGGATGTTGGCCTGCCCGTATATTCCCAGGAGATCGTTGTCCCCTTCATTTGTCAGGCCCATCCTGTGGTTGATAACCGCTTCGAGGGTATTCTTTAAATTCAGGACATCGGTTGGATTGTCAATGATAAAAGAACTTTCAAAGGCAGGACGCTGTGGTTTGTCTGCTACCTCAACAGTGTCTGACTCCGTTTCCTGACCCATCGCAAATAGCGGAACACAGCAACTTAAAAGCAGGAACATTTTTAGTGATCTCATCTCGGCTCTTTTTTAGGTTAGTTATCTTCTGCGCCCCGGTCGATCCAGGCTTTAATTAAAGATATTTCATCGGCATTGAGGGAGAAACCGACATCGAAAGGGTGACCCCTACCAGGCAGTTTTTGAAAAAGCTCACTGTCTTCCGCATTGCCGGAGACAACATAATCGGGAACGAGAGCATCATATGCATTTCCCGCCCTTAGATCCGGGTCGGTGGCTCCGTTGTGGCATTGTGTACAGTCCTTGCCTCCCTGTGAAAAGAGGGGTTCAATATCCGCCGCAAAGGAAATGGATACATCGTCAGGAATGTCATCAATTACCTCTTCAACCAATTCGTCATAGTAACATGACATGCTGAGGGAGGTCAGTAAAAATCCCAGGATATAACTTAGATATTTTTTCATCGCGTTCTCGGTATTAAATCGTCCTATTTTTATGGCATAGAATCCTTAGAACCCAAAACCGTTTCCAATACAGGGGCCTAAATAATCAGGGAAATCTCCCTGTATTGGAAACAGCCGGGCTATTAGTTCTCTAAAGCTTCTATAGAATTGAGGAGCAAGGCCCTTGAATAGGCCGGGTTATGTATACCACGGCTTTGATCCTCTAGCAATGTCTTATAATTCCACGCTGCCTGGGCTTCTATTGTGGTGAATATTCCGTATTGTGATCTGTCATTAGCAAGGATAATTCCAGTCACTGTGCCTCCGGTTGGTATGAGGTTTCCTCCGGCATCAAACACCGGATCCCCTTCAACGTCCAGCACGACTTCCTGTCCCACTACATTTTCAAGGAGCGATTTAAGCGTTGCCATACCGGTTGTGTACCCTCCAAGTTCATCCGGCGCCCCACTGGTATGACATTCCATGCAAACAGTTGATGTGGGTTTCCAGGAGTGCAGTCCTTCACTGGGATCTGAAGATTCACCCATATGGCATTTCACACAGGTAGAACCAGTTCGGTGTGTTGCCGAAGCTCGGGCAGGATATCCTTCCGCACCCGAGATCATAACCCCCAAAACGCCCTCCAGCATAGAGGCCTGAGGACCGTGGTGTGGTCCAAACCGAGTGGTTGCCACATCATACTCCCCTGTTCCGTCTTCCGCAGGGATCACATAACTCGTCCTCGGCTGGTGGCAACTAATACAGTTATTGCTTGAGCCGCCAAAATCTATGGTAATAGACGGATCGAGGCGTAGGGACTGCGCATAATCATTCACCAGTGCATAGTCCTGACCGTCGTTTTCAAAATCAAATGTGTCGTGATCGCTGTGACATGTGGTACAGAAGATCGTAGTCGGATTTGCATATCCTAGTGTATCGGCCTGTCCATTCAAAATAACATCCAGGAACCCTTCTTCCCCGTGGCATTGTGCACAAACGTTTCCCGGATCACCTCCCCGGCCTTCTGCAAAGCCAACGGAACCCGAACCGTGGGCGGAGAATGCAAAGGAAGCGAAAATCGGTTCACGATTAGCGTTGGAGTGACAGGAAATACAAGAAGCCGTACCATCGGATCCATCTATCCCGTCAATCCCGTCAATCCCGTCCAGGCCATCGGCACCGGCCGGGCCCATAATAGGGTCACTTGTACAGGAAAAAAGTAAAAAACCGGAAGAGAGAAGCAATCCAAAAAGCGAAAGGAGATGTAATTTTTTCATGATGCTATGTAATAGGTGGTTACTCTAATTAGTTGTCTTAATAAATTTAATAAAATATTGACAAATTGATATTCTACACGAAAATCAACTTAAAAGTAGGCACATCTATCAGGGCAATACATGATATAAGTCAGGTTTACGAAAAACCTTTACTTAACCATTTCCTGTAAAGTAGTGTTACCGATATTGTTCTTGAGCACTTTTTTTAAATACTACTGACTTTAACCTTTATAACCATACCGTCAGGTTTTAGCAAGGCCTCATATTCTTTCTCACATGAATCTTCTGTCGCCCGCACGTTCATTGACTAATTATAACCAATATTAGCGAGCAATAAGGACCCTGTCAAAAGCGGTAAGATTCCTAACACGTAATTCTATTAGTCTTTTTTTGACTTGCACTGCAAGCCACATATCTTAATGCACTATTTAAGTCTAAATCCGGATCAGAAATTATACAGCCTGGTGATATTAAAACCGATTAGGAAATCGCCATCAAAGAAATCATGGTCATTAAACATATAATTCTTTTGTGGTACGATTCCATTATAATTGGTGATAAACAATTGAAAAGCGTGAGCTGATGTTGCAAACTCAAAACCAATACTTATCCCCGGATGCGGATTATTCTGCAAGAATTCTGTAATGGGCTGGCTGTAATCAAACATTACTGCGGTTTGGGGGCTAATCTTATATCTCCCGCCAAGTGCAATGGCCACCATGTCATTTCGCATGGTATTCTCCACGATATTATAATGTGAAATGCTCGGTGCAACCTGCAAGGATAAATTTGGACTAAATCGCCTGGCGATAATTAGTTGATGGAAATTAGAATACCTGTCCTCCAGATTGATAAAATTTTCTTTAGGGCGCGCATCAACGGTAAAATTACCATAGTAAGCTACACTAACAGGAATTTTATCTGAGCGAGTTTGTTTGAGCACGCCAACTTTCCAGTTAAAATCTTGAAGACGATCAAACTTTGTGGTGCCAAATCCAACAGTTAGTCTTTCATGAAGAGCATAGGACACCGCAATTCTTATATTTGACGGTGCCCAAAATCCTACCAGGTCATTGGTTCCTCCATTTAGCAATCCAAACCTGTGTGTCATCACGGCCTCCAATGTATTTTTGTTGAATAGTACGTTAGTAGGATTATCAATAATAAAAGAACTCTCAAAAGCCGGGCGGGCAGGTTTATCTTCAATAGTGTCTTTCTCAATTTCCTGCGCTATAACCAGCAACGGTAATAAGGAAAATGCTATAAGTATTTGTATTAAATATTTCATGTTTCTAATGTTGATGGTTAATTGTCTTTAGCTCCTTGATCAATCCATTTTTTCACTAAATCGATTTTCGAATCTGGCCATTTTGAACCAGGAGGCATTAAGGATACCCCATCAATGCCTAATAAAGACTTATATAAAATACTTGCTTCTGCATCGCCGGGTACCACATATCCGTTTAAAAGGTCATCGTAAGAAACATTATCGCGTAAATCAGGCGGCTCATCTCCTTTATGGCATCCAACACACTGGCTCCATAACGGAATGATGTCACCTTGGTACGATACTTCCACTATATCATCATTGTCATCAATTGATTCTAATTCCTCCGGAAAAGCATCATAATAACAAGAACTTATTCCCAGGAACAGACCTATACTGAATAAAAATTGAACTATTCTTTTCATAATTCATGTTTTTAAGTAAAAGTGCAGATAATGCATCTGCACTTTTACATAAAGGCGTTTAGTTTTCTATTGTCATCGTTAGGAAATTAGCCTGGCCGTGGGCAATAGCTGCGTTGTTAAATATTGCCAGTCCGAATGGGATGCTTTCACCTATTTTAAATTCAGCATCGGTAGGATCACCGGAATTCAGTTTTCGTCTGATTTCTAATTGCCAACCAGAACCAATATGTTGAGCCCTGACCTGTGTATCAGATCTGAAATCATTTCCTGCACCTCCCGGATTAATGGTAATGCTAGGGAAACGCTTCAAGCCAAAACCTTCAGAATAAGCAACCAGGTCATCGTTGGGATTAATCGTCGATCCATCATCTAAGGTTAAAGTGCCATCAACAGCAACTCCAGTTACGGATTGAGCGGCTGCTGTTGCCAGTTCATCTAGCGTGATCCAATAATATTTTTCTGCATCTTTTTTAACCCATTTAGGTCCGAAGAGTCCTGTAACAGGGTCTGTAAATATGGGTTTATCGTCATACATTTTTATGCCTTCATCCCCTTTTCTTCCATTGGCAGCGGCTGTACTCTGATCTTTATCAATTGCGTCATAAATGTATCCATCATCGACAGATTGGGACAATACATTTCTATCGCGTTTCCAATGCCACAGATCTGCCAGTTCACCAAGGTTTTGCATATAGTGCCTTGTGGTTTTTTGACCGGGTTGTGGATCGGTTAAATTAGCATGACAAGTAATAGTACATGTACTCCCTTGAAAGCCCTCCGGATAATTGCCGGATGCATCTGCAATCGGGAACATCATGGCAAATTTGTCCTCGTAGTATTTATCATTTTTATGATTAGCATATTTATTATGTTGGTGCCAAGTCTGCGTATCCGGTTTAAAATACCAGGATTCGCGGTCCTGACTATCAGAATCGTCCTCCCATTCAAGTAATAGGTATAAAAATTCACCATCGTGGCCTCCTCTCAAAGAGAAATTATAAGCTTCTCCAGTATAAGGATCGAACAAATCTGTGGGTTCCAGAGAAGTATCTGTTCCACTATTTATTGAATTTAAGGTGATAATACGATCCCCCGCCGGTGAAACCGTAGCTGTATTAATAAGCGGTCTAGCCTCTTTCCAAATTTCATCTATCACACCATCGAAGATTGGTGCAGATTCAAATTTTGCCACTAATAAAGTGTCCG
>CAMYJF010000041.1 GCA_947258555.1 uncultured Eudoraea sp.
TTGATATAGGCCTCACCTGAGGTAGCCCCATACAATGCCACATTCCCGATAATGATATTCTCTTCGGGTTTAAAAGTGGTGCCTTCCGGGACGCGTATGATCAATCTTGCTCCGGATAATCCTTTCCCTAAATAATCATTGGTATTCCCATTCACACTCAAAACCAATCCTTTGGTGGCAAAAGCACCGAAACTCTGACCAGCAGAGCCTGTAAAATCAATTTTAAGCGTACCGTCTGGCAATCCTTCTGCGCCGTAGATCTTGGATATCTCATTGCTTAAGATAGCTCCAACAGCCCTATTCGTATTACGGATGGGGGATGATAGTTTTGTTTTCTCTTTTCTAAATAATGCGGGATGTGCCCGATCGATCAGTTCAAAGTCGATCGCTTCTTTTATTCCGTGATCCTGTTCTTCTGTGTTATAAAGCTTTGTACCTTCTGGTGTTCGTACTTTATGGAGTATGGGCCCCAGATCTAAGCCGTTAGATTTGTAATGATCTAAAGCATTCGATCGATCCAATTTCTGAACCTGCCCAACCATTTCATTTACGGTACGGAAGCCTAATTGCGCCATGATCTCACGTAGCTCCTGGGCAATGAAGTACATATAGTTAACGACATGTTCTGGTTTGCCTTCGAATTTTTTCCGCAATTCAGGATTTTGTGTGGCGATGCCTACAGGACAGGTGTTCAAATGACAAACGCGCATCATTATGCAGCCTGAAGCAACTAGCGGTGCGGTGGCAAACCCGAATTCTTCGGCACCAAGAAGGCAGGCTACGGCTACATCCCGTCCTGTTTTTAGCTGACCGTCACATTCCAGTACTACCCGATTCCTAAGATCATTCATGACCAGGGTTTGCTGTGTTTCCGAAATTCCTAATTCCCAGGGCAGGCCTGCATGCTTAAGGGAGGTGAGCGGAGACGCTCCTGTGCCACCATCATGGCCGGACACTAATATCACATCTGCCTTGGCTTTTGCAACTCCTGCGGCTACAGTACCCACACCGATCTCAGAAACTAACTTCACATTGATCCTGGCTTCCCGGTTCGCACATTTAAGGTCGTAAATCAGCTGAGACAGATCTTCTATCGAATAAATATCGTGATGTGGAGGCGGGGAAATCAGTCCCACATAAGGCGTGGAGTTTCTTGTTTTAGCTATTTCCGGACCCACCTTAGCGCCGGGCAACTGTCCGCCTTCACCAGGCTTTGCCCCTTGCGCCATTTTGATCTGGATCTCACTGGCGTTGGTCAGATAATTCGAGCTAACACCAAATCTGCCAGAGGCCACTTGTTTGATGGCGCTGTTTTTCCAGTCGCCACTTTGATTCTTATAAAAGCGATCCGGATCTTCGCCTCCCTCACCTGAATTACTCTTCCCGCCAATGCGATTCATCGCAATAGCCAGGTTCTCATGTGCTTCCTTGCTTATTGATCCATAAGACATCGCTCCGGTTTTAAAACGCTTGACGATCTCTGTCCATGGCTCTACGTCCTCAAGAGGAATAGGATCCAGGTTGGTGAATTCGAACAAGCCGCGCAAAGTCATGAGATGCCTTGATTGTTCATTGACTAATGCGGCATATTCTTTATAAGTGGTCGCTTCGTTGTTCCTAACTGCTTTCTGTAGCTTGGCTACTGTCAGCGGATTGAACATATGTGCTTCACCATTCCTCCGCCATCGGTATTCACCGCCTATTTCCAGATCCAGGGTTGCATCCAGATCGGGTTTTCCAAAGGCTTTATAATGGCGCTGGGATATTTCTTTCTCCAGCTCGTACAAACCAATACCCTGTATACGGGTAGGTGTGGCTGGAAAATATTTTTTGACAAGTTCGGAGTGTAAGCCAATACATTCGAATAGCTGGGCTCCTCGATATGAATTCAAAGTCGAGATCCCAATTTTGTTCATCACTTTCAAGATGCCCTTACCTATAGCTTTGTTGTAATTCTGAATAGCTTCTTCAAAAGTGTATTCGGTAATGTCATGTGCCTCGATCTGTTCGGCAATGATCTCATTGACCATATAGGGGTTGATCGCACTGGCACCAAAACCAAACAACAAGGCAAAATGATGTACTTCCCTGGGTTCTGCAGATTCTATGATGATACTCAGCTTTGTCCGCTTCTTGAGTCTCTGCAAGGCACTATTTACAAAAGAGCAGGCAAGCAAGGCCGGTATGGGGGCTTTCTTTGCATTCACTCCCCGGTCTGACAGGATAATAATATTGGCACCCTTATCAATAGCCGATACAGCCTTACTTAAAATTGCGTCCAACCCGTCTTCCAATCCATTGTGTCCCCTTTCCTTTTCATACAAAATGGGGATGGAAACTACTTTATAATCCGGGCTCTTATCGTGGTGTTTTATCTTATCCAGATCTTCTTTTGAGATCACAGGATTCTGGATCTTTAATTTCCGACAGTGCAATTCTGTGTATTCAAAAATATTTTGATCACTACCCAAAGTAAGGCTAATGTCACAAATAAGCTCTTCCCGTATTCCATCCAGTGGTGGATTCGTAACCTGGGCAAAAAGTTGTTTGAAGTAATTATAGACCAATTGAGGTCGTTCCGAAAGAACTGCAATAGGGGTATCGGATCCCATTGAACCAATGGGCTCTTTCGCATGCATACCCATGGGCAGTATAAGTGTATTAATATCTTCCTGGGTATAGCCAAAGACTTTTTTACGTTGCCCTAGGCCAACTTCCTCCTGAACCTCTATTTCGGCGTTATATGGAATGTCTATTAGATGGATGAGGTTATTCTTTACCCAATCTTCATAGGGATGTTTTGCCACGATGGCTTGTTTGATCTCCTCATCATTCACGATCCTGCCCTCTTCCATATTCACCAGGAACATTTTTCCCGGTTCGAGCCTTCCGTGCATTTCAATATTTTCCGGTTCGATATCCAGCACTCCAGTTTCAGATGACATGATCACAAAACCGGATTTGGTCACTGAGTAGCGTGAAGGCCTCAATCCATTTCGATCGAGTACAGCCCCAATATAGTTTCCATCTGTAAAGGGTATGGAAGCAGGTCCGTCCCAGGGCTCCATCAAACAGCTGTGGTATTCGTAAAAGGCCCGTTTTGCCGGATCCATATCCGGATTTTTCTCCCAGGCTTCAGGTACGAGTAACATCATCACTTCAGGCAGCGACCTACCCGTCATGAGTAAAAGTTCCACGACCATATCCATGGAAGCGGAATCCGATTTTCCCGGAAGAACGGTCGGAAGAATTTTTTTTATCGTATCGCCAAAGAGCGGACTCTCCATTAACTCCTCTCGCGCTTGCATACGAAACACATTCCCTTTCAGTGTATTGATCTCTCCATTGTGGCACATATACCTAAAAGGTTGGGCCAGATCCC
Organism: uncultured Eudoraea sp.; assembly: GCA_947258555.1. GTDB lineage: Bacteria > Bacteroidota > Bacteroidia > Flavobacteriales > Flavobacteriaceae > HDS-28. The sequence continues at coordinate 3,383 of CAMYJF010000041.1, forward strand.
AGGTAGGGAATGTATTTGTGGAGAATCGCTGGTGTACCAATGCCAGTCGGGTTATCACTCTGGGATCCATAAGATCTTTATAGTAGAGTTTGATATCTTCGGGCATCAAGAGCCCTTTAAAAATGATGATCCGTGTAGATAGACTAGGCACATAGAAAAATCCGGCTTCAGAGATTCGTGAATTGTAGATCTCATGTTCAGCAATTTTTCGAGCGGTAAAAAGTTTAGCCTGAAACTCAAAATCCTCCTGTTCTTCACTGGCCTTCCCAACAAACAATTGTTTTACAATAGGTTCTGTTTCTTTGGCTATGCGACCCGGAATGGCAGGGTTTACAGGGACATCCCGCCAGCCTAATAGGGTAAGATCCTGATTCTCCAATTCCTGTTCCAAAATTGAAATGCAATATTTCTGTTGATTGGTTTTACGGGGAAGGAATATGTTGCCTACCGCATAGGAACCACGTTCCGGAATTTCAAAGGAGCAGACATCGGTAAAAAACTCATGTGGAATATCGATAAGGATCCCTGCGCCATCTCCTGTTTTGCCATCAGCACTAACAGCGCCGCGATGCTCTAGTTTGTCCAGGATCTCAAGTGCAATGTGAATAATGTGATTGGAGCGCTCACCTTTTAGACTACAGATAAAACCGGCACCACAGTTATCATGTTCAAATTCCGGAAAATATAAGCCTTGTTGTTGTAGCGGCATGTTTGGTGAATTTTACCAAAAATACCTAAAGCACTACCTTATATTCATTGATTTGAGCAAATCATTGAGAAAAATATGCATCTTTCAATAAAACGTTAAATAATGTGCAATTTGAAAATAATCAGCTTGTGCAATTATCAAATTGCTAGCGCCATTTTTAAATAATGTACATTTTACTGATGGCCTACCTGACAACCACAGGTTGGTCGCATAAAACCTTGGGTTTCCTGATGCCAGGGAAATGCCTGGTTGTATTTGTTGTTTTCCCAATAAAAGGGCTTCCGGTCTTTAGGAGAATTCCCGATCTCGTTCATGGTAGATGCATCGAATAACCGGCCGTTTACCATCACCTGTTCTACGGTTTGGGTGTTCTCAATATTGTCCAAGGGATTTTCAGACAGTACGATCAGATCAGCTAGCTTTCCAACTTTCAAAGAGCCTATATCTGAACCGGCACCAATATATTGGGCCGCATTGATCGTAGCCGTCTTTAAAGCCTCCATATTGGTCATTCCGCCCGCTGCCATCATCCAGGTTTCCCAATGTGCACCCAGGCCCTGTAATTGTCCGTGTGCACCCATGTTTACTTTAACGCCGGCATCGGTGAGCTTTTTAGCTGTTTCTGCGACCATGATGTGACCGTTTTCATACTCTTCCTGAGGTACCATTGTTCTATGTCGTGATCTGGAATCTATGATACGCCTGGGAGTAAACTTTAAAAGCTTTTCATTCTCCCAAACATTATCCCGCTGATAGTAAAAATACTCCCCATTCAAACCGCCATAATTAACGATCAGGGTGGGGGTATAGCCCGATCCGCTCTTACCCCAAACTTCCAATATGTCTTTGTACACGGGAGCTACAGGAATATTGTGTTCTACACCGGTATGCCCGTCTATGACCATGGTGATATTATGATAGAAGGTAGATCCGCCTTCCGGCACTACATTTATGCCTAATTCACGGGCTGCTTGCAATACTTGCTGCCGTTGTTCCCTCCGTGGCTGATTGTAACTCTTTACACTCTGTGCCCCAAATGCTTTTGTTCTTTTGATACTACTCCTGGCATCATCCAGGCTGTTGATGACCGATTTAAAGTCCCCATCTGCTCCGTACAGAATGAATCCGGTAGAATATAACCTGGGACCTACAAGCTCCCCTGATTTTTGTAATTCCGATAAGGCAAAAACAGTCTCTGTATTCGAAGACGGGTCATGGGCTGTTGTTACACCAAAAGCCAGGTTGGCCATAAATTGCCAGTTCTGTTGTGGTGTTAATCCGTAACGGAAAGCACCAATATGCGCATGGGCATCAACGAGACCCGGCATGATCGTCTTGCCACTGGCGTCGTATGTTTTTGTGCCATCAGGAATGGAAACATCTGCACCCAGCGCCTCGATCTTGTTATCATTAACCAATACGGTTCCATTTTCAATGACCTCATCACCTTCCATGGTAAGAATACGGGTATTCGTAAAAGCGACCCTTCCACTTCCTTTGTCCACTGGAATTTTCAGTCCGACAGCCGTGCGTGTTGCTTTGGGGTCCTCAACTTTTTCCGGAGATCCGGGAAGGAAGGAGTACCTGTCCTTCAGGTTCGTGCTGAAATAGTCATCTCCCAATGTCCACATGATCTTCTGGCTATTCGGAGACCAATGAATATTGACTCCGGCATCTTTGTCCAGTTTTGAAACCGGAACAGATTTCGAATTATTATCCAGGTCAAGGGCCTTCCCATTTAAGAGAAGTGGCGCCACAAATACCTTGTGAAGATTGGTAAAAGCGATCCATTTATTATCCGGACTAGGCACCAGCCAATTGGCATATTTGGATTTTACATGCTCTTTTTCATCTTTTCCAAAATTGTTAACACTTATCAATTTTTTAGTAAGCGCTCCAAAATAGGTGCCGCCTGTTTGGAGGAAAATCCTATCTCCGGTTGAATTATATCTGGGGTACTGACCTTGACTTGTTTTAAAAAATTCTGGCCCACCACTAGCAGACATACCATAGATTCCAGGTTTCACCGTATAGGTGAGCCCCTGATCCCCATTGCCATTTTCTTTACGAAATACCAACCTATCGCCGTCAGGCGAGAAGCAAGGTGTTCTGTAAATACCTTTTCCCGTGGTTAATTTAGTTGGATTTCCTCCCGTCAAGTTAATGCTTTGGATGGCTCCTTTGTCCTGGTCATTCCAGCTGACATAGACTATAGTATTCCCGTCAGGGGAAAAGGCGGGTTCGAATTCAAAATCGGTGCCGTTAGTTAATCGTGTTGGCGTTCCATCGGGTAGTGATTTTTTCCATAAATATCCCACTGCATTAAATACCAAAGTATTGCCATCAGGAGAGGTCACTGCATGCCGGATCACCTGTGCCGTAAATTGATCGCTCTCTATTTTGTTATTAAAATGAACAGTTTCAGCCAGGTCAATTTTTACATTGGCTGTAAACGGGATAGTAATTTGCTCCAGGTTGTTAATGTTGATCTTCTGGATCTTACCCCCGCTCCAAATTACGATGTCCTCATTATTAGGTAACCAGCTAAAGTTCGGATAGACACCAAATATGGCCCAGGCTTCCTGTTGGTCTTTATTGAGTGCGTCATAGACCGGCCACTCCTCTTCGGTTTCCAGATCGTGGATAAAGAGAACTGTCTTTGTTCGCACCCTTTTAATAAAGGCAAGCTTCTTTCCATCTCTTGAAAGGGTCGGGCGCGCCGCACCTCCGGGTCCGCCTGTTACGGTCTCGGTCTTTCCCTCTTTAAAGTCGTACCGTTTGATCACATAGATCTGGCTGTTAGGATCCTTGTTGTATTGAAAATAGCCTCCTGGGTATACATCTTCACTGTAATACAGATACCGGCCATCAGGCGATACAAAAGGTTCGTTCACATCCTGTTGATCGTTCTTACGCTTGGTGAGCTGCAGACCTGAACCTCCTGAAATGTGGTATTGCCACATTTCGCCGGCCCCCAGACTGCGCTGGGAAGTAAAATGCTTTCGGCCGATCAGGTATTGCCCATCAGCGCTCCAAATGGCATTATTCAGGAGTCGGAATTTTTCTTTGGACACTTGCTTGGCATCACTGCCATCGGCATTCATGATCCAGATATTATCCCCGCCGCCTGCATCGGAAGTAAAGGAGATCTTCTTCCCATCCGGACTAAAACGCGGCTGTACTTCAAAAGGAATTCCGGTGCGCAGTGCTTTGGCTGTTCCACCGGTGATCGGGATGGTATAAATATCGCCCAGAAGGTCAAAGACAATAGTTTGTCCGTCCGGACTCACATCTAAATTCATCCAGGTACCTTCATCAGTGGTAAAACTGTGAGGTGTGTAGTTAAAAGATTCCCCGGGAGCGGCTACATTCCACTCCTTGGATTCTTCTTTTTTGTCTTTTTTCTTTTTACGTTGGGAGGTTGCTGGCAAGCTAATACAAACTGCTAAAAGCAGGGTGAAGAAATATCTGTACATAGTTGTTGTTTTAATGTAACTAATGTACACATTTTGATGAGAAACAAAATGGGTGTTACTGCTTCAAAATACTCCTTGAGATCACGATCTTCTGGATCTCCGAAGTTCCCTCATATATCTGGGTGATCTTTGCATCGCGCATCATTCGCTCTACGTGATAGTCCTTTACAAATCCATTCCCCCCGTGTATCTGAACGGCTTCTACTGAAGCCCACATAGCCACTTCTGAAGCATACAGCTTGGCCATGGCACTGGAAAGGTCGTAATTGTGGCCCTGGTCTTTGTCCCATGCCGCTCTGTACACAAGATTTCGGGCAGCTTCGATACGTGTATGCATATCGGCCAGTTTAAAAGCGATGGCCTGGTGGTTTTTGATCTCTGTTCCGAATGCCTTCCGTTCCTTGGAATATTTTAAGCTGAGTTCATAAGCTCCTGCTGCAATCCCCAAGGCCTGGGCGGCTATACCAATACGTCCGCCTGAAAGTGTTTTCATAGCGAATTTGAATCCGAACCCATCTTCTCCAACACGATTCTCTTTGGGGACTTTCACATCGTTGAAATTCAGGGAATGTGTATCACTGGATCGGATACCCAATTTATTTTCCTTAGGTCCTATCTCGAATCCTTCCATCCCTTTTTCCACGATCAGGCAGTTGATGCCTTTATGACCTTTATCCGCATCTGTTTGGGCAATTACCAGGTAGGTGGAAGCTGTGCCTCCATTGGTGATCCAGTTCTTCGTCCCGTTCAGAACGTAATGATCTCCTTTATCTATTGCCGTGGTTTTCTGAGAGGTAGCATCACTCCCGGCTTCAGGCTCCGAGAGGCAAAAGGCGCCGATCTTTTCCCCTTTCGCCAGGGGGAGGAGGTATTTCTGCTTTTGTTCTTCTGAGCCAAAGGCTTCCAAGCCCCAGCATACCAGTGAATTATTCACTGAGACAATTACGGAAGCCGAGGCATCTATTTTAGACAATTCCTCCATAACAAGCACATAGGACAAGGTGTCCATTCCGCTGCCGCCATATTTTGGGTCTGTCATCATCCCCATAAACCCCAATTCGCCCATTTTCCTCACGTGCTCGGTCGGAAATTGCTGCGCATCATCACGTTCAATTATATCGGGAAGTAATTCCTGTTGTGCAAAATCACGCGCGGCCTGGCGTATCATTTCATGCTCTTCGGACAAGGTAAAATTCATAGGAAATGGATTCTAAAATTGCTGCTGCAAATATACATGGAAGTAGCGATTTTAGGGTAGGGGAATCCCTGTTAATCGATAAGAGACATCTCTTTTTTTCTTAAAAATCCGGAATGATATGATCAGGTTCACAAATTTGAATATCTTTAAGCGGCTGATAACGAAGCTGAACTAAACTATACCAGACAGGGTACGCTGCTAAGCGCCTCAGGTAAAAACCAAACTATATGGAAACCATTATTATCATCGTCTTCCTCCTCGGGTATCTGTTCATAACCCTGGAGCACAATCTTAAAATAGACAAACTTATTCCTGCCCTGGCCATGATGGCCATTTTATGGGCGATCATAGCCCTCGTACATATGCCGGTATTTGAGGTAGACGCCGTGGAAAAAGCTCTTAAACCGGAGCATTTAGATGATATCCTATTGCACCATTTGGGCAAGACGGCTGAGATCCTGGTATTCTTACTCGGGGCGATGACGATCGTTGAGATCATAGATTACTTTGACGGATTCGCAACGATCAAAGGATACATCCGCACTACACGTAAGGGGAAACTACTTTGGTTATTTTCCATATTAGCATTTATCCTGTCTGCGATCATTGACAACCTTACGGCAACTATAGTTCTTGTTACGATCCTCCAAAAAGTGATCAAGGATCGCCAAACCCGACTCTGGTTTGCGGGTATGATCGTCATTAATGCCAATGCCGGGGGCGCCTGGTCGCCTATAGGTGATGTGACTACGACTATGTTGTGGATCGCTGATAAAGTATCCGCATCTCAGCTGGTAATTAACGTATTGCTTCCGTCAATTGTATGTATGATAGTGCCTACAATGATCGCGCAACGATTCAAGGCATTCAAGGGACATATAGAGACTGATATAGAAGATCTGGAAAAATCAAAATCCAGTTATGGGGCCACCATGTTGTATTTAGGCCTGGGGTCTATAGTTTTTGTCCCATTTTTCAAGACCATAACACACTTACCGCCCTATGTGGGCATGATGCTTTCTTTGGCCGTGGTAGCTGGTTTTGCTGAGATCTATAGTAATGCCAAATTCACCATCACCACTGTAAGTGGCGAAAGTGATGAAGCTTCACATCACAGTCCGGTTCACAAGGCTTTATCGGCTATTGAACTTCCCAGTATCCTGTTCTTCCTGGGCATCTTGATGGCAGTCGCGGCTTTGGAATCCCTTGGTTATCTATTCACTTATGCCGAAGCAATGAATACGGCCATACCCAATACAGATTATGTGGTTATGTTACTTGGGGTAGGTTCGGCTATTATTGATAATGTTCCGCTTGTTGCAGCCAGTATGGGGATGTTCTCAGAAACCATGGATGATCCGCTCTGGCATTTTATCGCGTATTCAGCGGGAACAGGGGGCAGTATGCTTATCATTGGATCTGCTGCCGGAGTTGTAGCCATGGGTATGGAAAAGATAGATTTCTTCTGGTATATGCGAAAGATCTCAGGCCTGGCATTCGCCGGTTTTATTGCCGGGGCCATAGTGTTTATCCTCATGCGAGATTTTGTATTCTAGGGCATACTTTAATCGATAAAATACCGTTATTAAGGCAACTTAATTAGGGAAAGCATATGCTATTATTTCAAGACCTGACCACAGAAACTGAATTGGGGGAAATCGCTTCGGAGGAAAAAACCTTATCAGTAATCGATCTTATTTTTAACGGAGGCACCGGAGCTATTGTCATTATTTCGGTCCTTTTTGTAATGCTTGCTGTAGCTTTATATATCTATTTTGAACGGATATTGGCTATTAAAGCGGCATCGAAGATCGATAAGAATTTCATGAACCAGATTAAAGACCATGTTGTAAGTGGCAAATTGGAATCTGCCAAGATCCTTTGTGCCCAAACAGATTCACCTGTAGCCCGACTCACCGAAAAGGGTATTTCCCGGATCGGAAAGCCACTGGATGATATCAATACATCTATTGAAAGTGCGGGAACACTCGAGGTCTATAAATTGGAGAAAAACTTTAATATTCTAGCCTCTATTGCCGGAGCTGCACCCATGATCGGATTCCTTGGAACCGTGATTGGTATGATTTTGGCATTTCATCAAATGGCCACCAGTAGCGGCCAGGCTGAAATGGGTGCTTTAGCATCAGGAATTTATACAGCCATGACTACTACGGTAGCTGGTTTGACTGTAGGTATCATAGCATACCTTGGATATAACCACCTGGTGAACCGAGCGGATAAAGTAGTCCATAAAATGGAAGCTAATGCCGTAGAGTTCCTGGATCTATTGAATGAACCTGCATAGGCTTATATATGAAATTTAAAGGAAAAAATAAGATCGATCCGAATTTTAGCATGTCGTCCATGACAGACATCGTATTTTTGTTATTGATCTTTTTTATGCTGACGGCCAATGCGCCGAATGCACTGGATCTGTTACTTCCAAAAGCCAAAGGGAAATCTACCAATCAGCAAAATGTGTCGGTGACCATTAACAGGAACCTGGAATATTTTGTCAATAATGAACAGATCAACGGAGAATACATTGAAATTGAATTAAAAAAAGCACTGAAAGATCAGGATAAACCCACCATTATCCTGCGGGCGGAGGAAAGCGTTGCGATCCGTGAAGCGGTCAACGTAATGGATATTGCCAACAGGAATAATTATAAAGTCATCCTGGCTGTGCGACCTAACTGATGTCGCTACTAGATACGAGACACAAAAAGAAATCTTTTACCCTTACCACGATCTTATTAAGCGTCCTGGTACTGCTGATGTTTTACATCGGCCTTACCTATATGGAGCCTCCTATAGAAAACGGGATCACAGTGAATTTCGGGACGATGGAATTTGGTATGGGCGAAGTACAGCCCAAAGAAAAGATCCGTTCCAAAAAGTCTGAGGTCAAGGAAATAGTGGAGGAAACCATTCCGGAAGAAGTAGCACCTGCAGCACCGGAGGAAGAGGCCATCGAAGATACTACGGCCGATGCCACTGAAAAAGTGATCACCCAGGAAGACCCTGAGACTATACGAATCCGACAACAAGAAGAGGCTAAGAAACGGGCTGAAGAAGCGGCTCAAAGAGCGCAGGCTGAGGCGGAACGAAAAGAGCGTGAACGGCGTGAAGCCGAAGAGCGACAAAGGCAGGAAGAGGAAGCCAAAAAGAAAAAGCTGGACGCCATCATGGGTGGTATCAATAACTCAGACGGAGAAGCCAGTGGAAGTGAAGGAGATGACTCAATGCCCGGAGATAAAGGGGATGAAAGAGGCGATCCCTACGCTTCCACCTATTATGGGGCTCCAGGATCAGGAAGTGGCACAGGTGGCTATGGCTTAAGTGGCAGATCCTTGGTTAGCCGAGGGAAAGTAGAACAAGATTGTAATGAAGAAGGCCGGGTAGTAGTGCGTATCACTGTGGATAGAAATGGAAAAGTCATACAAGCAACGCCAGGGGTGAAAGGAACTACAAATAACGACCCTTGCCTTTTGGAACCTGCACGTAAAACTGCATTTCTCCACCGCTGGAACCTGGATAGCAAAGCACCAAATCAGCAAATAGGATTTGTGGTTGTAAACTTTAAATTGGGCCAATAATTCATGACCTATCAGGCTACGCTGGACTGGATGTACCAGCGACTCCCTATGTACCAGCAACGAGGCGCTTCGGCCTATACGGGCAAACTTGATCATATTTTAGAGTTGTGCCACCACCTGAGAAATCCGCATACAAAGTTTAAAAGTATTCATGTAGCAGGAACTAATGGAAAAGGATCCAGCAGTCATATGCTGGCTTCTGTACTACAGGAAGCAGGTTACAGTGTAGGGCTGTATACTTCTCCGCACTTAAAAGACTTTAGAGAACGCATCAAAATAAACGGGGAAGAGATCAGCAAGACCTTTGTAAAGGAGTTTGTAAAGGAACACAGGTCGTTTCTTGAACGCGGTTCCTATTCCTTCTTTGAGCTCTCGGTCGCTATGGCCTTCCAATTTTTCGACAAAAGAGAAGTAGATATTGCCATTATAGAAGTGGGTCTTGGAGGCCGCCTGGATTCTACAAATATTATCAGGCCGGAAGTAAGTTTGATCACCAATATTGGAATGGATCATATGGACTTATTGGGCGATACCCTGGAGAAGATCACGATGGAGAAAGCAGGGATCATCAAACAAGATGTGCCGGTTGTTGTCAGCGAATACCAGGAAGAAACAGCTGCGATCTTTGAAGAGGTGGCTAAAGCAAAAGAATCTGACATTTATTTTGCTGAAAAAGAGATTGAGGAAACGTATGCGACAGATCTGAAAGGAAGCTATCAGAACCATAATGTAAAAGGAGTTGTTGTCTGCCTGAAGGTATTAAAAGGATTCACGATAACGGAGGATCATATCAGAATGGGATTGAATGCAGTTAGTGCCAATACAGGAATACAAGGAAGATACCAGGTGTTGAAGGAAACCCCTTTGGTTATCTGTGATACGGCGCATAACAGGGAAGGTTTTAAAGAAGTGCTTGGACAACTAGCCAAAGAGAATAAAAAGACCATACATATGGTGCTTGGTTTTGTTATTGAAAAGAACCTCGATCATGTATTGCCTTTATTCCCTAAAGATGCGAACTACTATTTTGTCCGACCTGATGTACGTCGCGGTTTGGCGGCGGAAGAACTTCGCGAAGCAGCCCGTAAATTCCACTTAAAAGGAAGTGCGTATGGTTCCGTAATGGAAGGCTATGAAACGGCCTTACGTGCCGCTTCGAGCAACGACTTAATCTACGTAGGGGGTAGCACATTCACCGTTGCTGAAGTGATCTGATTTTGTCCTGCTTTTTCTTTTAGGACGCCAAAAACTAATGTATATTTGCCCCGCTTTAGCTACGAAAGTAGCCGTCAAGGGCTCTTACCTGCCTGCCGGCAGGCAGGGCTCAGTTGGCCCTGACGAATTGCCTTCGGCCTTTGTCAGGACTTAGTTCAGAAATAAATGTGGGGCTCTTAGCTCAGTTGGTTCAGAGCACCTGCCTTACAAGCAGGGGGTCACTGGTTCGAATCCAGTAGGGCCCACGACACTCAGAAAACCCGCACAGAAATGTGCGGGTTTTTTGTTTCCAGGAGAAAGCCAAACTTGTTTGAGCTTTCGGATGGAAACAAAAACCCAGCCATGCGCATGCATGGCGGTTTTCTATTTGCTACATTGGACACAATGGATCATGCGCGCAGCGCATAATCCAGCCAAACTTGTTTGAGCAGGCCGCGAAATCCAAAAATAAACCGCGCTTTCGGCGCGGTTATTTCCAAACGATTCAATTGAATTTCGACTAATTGCGCCTCTTGGCAATTATGCTACTTGATCCAGCTCACGAAGTTTTTGTAACGCTTCGGATTTCGAGTTGACATCCAGTTTTAAATAAATATTCTGTATGTGAAAATTTATGGTCGATGTTGTCACAAATAGTTGATCTGCAATGGATTTGTACGTAGCTCCCTGGCATAGGAAATCAATGATCTCGTTTTCGCGCTTGGAGAAAAAGTTATAGCTTTTCTGATGGAACATCGCGATCAGCTTAGCCGCGATATCATTACTTAATACC
>CAMYJF010000042.1 GCA_947258555.1 uncultured Eudoraea sp.
AGGCCTTCCTGATATTTGATCTGGTTCTTTTGTTCGATTCGTTCAGCCAGATCTAAATTGTTCTTTTTGGTTTCATATTCCTCAATGGCAAATTGAAAATCGCTACGCGCCTGCTGCCAATCGAGGCGTACTCTTTCCTTAGTTTCAAATAACTGCGTCTTAGCTTTTTCCAAGGCAATTTTTGCCCTTTGCGTACCGGCAGAGCGTTGAAGCGAACTAAATATTGGAATTTCTAGATCAAAGCCGAGTATGGAAGAGTCAAACCATTCGGGATCCCCGCTTAAGAAATTAAAGGAATCGCTAAAAGAAGTACTTCCATAGTTTATAAATGCATTTAGTTTTGGAAGGGCTCTGCTACGAGCTAGCTTTAATTCTAATTCCCGTTGCTCGTTCAGGTTCAGGACGAGTTTGTAATCCACGTTGTTCGTAATATTTAATTCAGAATCCATCATATTAAATGCGATCTGTGCCTGTGTCAGGTCATCTAAATTTTCCGTGAGTACGGTTTGGGTTGAAATGGGTAGGCCCATTACCAAATTCAATATTTGTAGCGTGATCCCTTCAAGTCGCCGCGCATTTTTTAAGGCACTCTCAACGGAAGACAAAGTGATCTGGAGTTGTTCGACGCTTTCTTCATCCCCCAATCCATTTTCAAATAGCTTTTGAGTTTCGAAAAGGGTTTTTTCGAGGGTATTCATATTGTTCTGGGCAATTGTAACTGTTTCCTGTGAAAGCAAGACATTCCCATAAGAGTTTACCACAGCTGCTTTTACCTCCTGATCAGTTTTTTCTTTATTGTTCTGGCTGTAGTCAAGGAAGGTGCGTGTAGCTTGTACGCCAACAATATAGGAACCATCAAAAATTTGCTGCCTGAGTGTGGCCGTTGCATTCGCTTGTTGCGGTTGGCCAAAAGTGATGGGCGTAAAAGTTCCTGGTTCGCCTCCAAAGAATTCAGCAGGGATCAAAGAAACCGGCTGTTTCAGTTGATTTTGATAGCCGATAGCCGCATTGATCTGTGGCAATCCGTCTGCTATTACTTCCCATTTCTGCTTCCGGGCATCGATCATATCCCGACTGGCATTGACTGAGCTATAGTTGTTTTCTAAGGCAAAGGCAATGGCTTCATCCAGGGAATAGCGATGTGGTTGCTCCTGTGCTGATACCATTAAGGTCCCTAAAAAAACGATGAATAACCATTTTTTCATTTTCATCAATTCTGAGTTGAGTTGAGTATAGTATTTAGTACTGTTCTTCCCTTTGGTGTTACAATGCCACGAATATGATATTCTAAATAATCATCTGTCAAGGTGGGTATATCAAATTTATTGGTGGGAAAAAGATCGGTGTCCTTAATGCTGGTGATACCTGAGAAATAGATCCGGGAGATGAATTCCTTATTTAGATTATCACGGTAAAAGCCCATTTTGATACCGTTCTCCAAGTTACTTATAACGCATTCCTGCATAACGCCGAATTGCTTGCCTCTCAGGTTACCGTAGATTCTTGGGAAATATTTTTTTAGCTGGTACTGAGGAGATGACTTCTCATTTTTAAGATGATGGAGCACAAATTTCTTGATCTCAAAAAGCTCTTCAATAGGATTGAGTTCGAGATTGCAGATCTGGTCAATACCGCTGGAAATTTGATGGAAGACATGCATGCTGCAAGCCTCTACCAGCAAATTTTTGTTTTTATAATGTGTATAGATTGTTTTTTTGGAGATACCCATATCCTGAGCAAGGTCATCCATTGTGACACTTTTAAAACCCAGGTTCAGGAAGAGATCCGTAGCTTTTTGTAAGATCTTATCTCTCATGGTAATAGTACGTAATGTTTAATAGGGGGGGTAAATATAGATGCGGAAACTTTAAAAACAAAAAAAGTTTCCAAGGTTTTGCATTTTTTTAACATTCCTTGTTTCTAAAAGTAATTTTCTGAATAAATGAAGCCATATTGGCGACTAATGAATGCCTCATTAGTGTATTTTTGACAAAAATATTATTCATGTATAACGCCAGGTATTTTCAGGATGAGTTTAATGACTTCCTTGAACTTCATAACCATTCAGATACACCTCATACGCTATATGATCCTGTGGCTTATATAATGAGCCTGGGGGGCAAGCGTGTTCGTCCCGTCTTAGCCCTAATGACAACCCGCTTACTCGGTGGGGATCACCAAGAGGCCATGTCTGCCGCTTTATCGCTGGAAGTATTTCACAATTTTTCCCTTGTACATGATGATATAATGGATCGGGCTCCTCTTCGTCGTGGTAAATCGAGCGTTCATGAAAAATGGGATCTGAACACGGCGATCTTATCCGGGGATGTAATGCTAATTGCAGCATATCAACTCCTTGAGGTATATGAAGCCTCTATGTTTAAGCAATTGGTGCCCCTTTTCACCAGAACGGCACGTGAGGTCTGTGAAGGTCAGCAGTATGATATGGACTTTGAAACTCAGGATGAAGTTTCTGTAGCGGAATATCTAAATATGATCCGCTTAAAAACGGCAGTGCTGTTAGGCGCTGCCATGCAAATGGGGGCTATTATTGGGAAAAAAGGTGAGGAAATTCAAAAGCACTGTTTTGACATCGGCCTAAACCTTGGAATGGCATTTCAATTACAAGATGACTACCTCGATGCCTTTGGTGATCAGGATAAATTCGGAAAACAGGTAGGCGGAGACATTGCCACGAATAAAAAAACATATCTGTATATCCAGGCCCTTAATCTGGCTACAACCGAACAGCGGAAGGAACTGCGCCATTTTTATTCTGAATTTAAGGGCCCAATTGATGAAAAGATAGCGCGTGTTAAACAATTGTTTAAAGAAACAGGTGCCGCAGCGGATAATATAGAGCAGGTTAAAACCTATACCATGCAAGCCTTTGAACTTCTCAATTCCCTGGAAGGTGAAACTGATATCAAAAATAAATTGCACGGATTTGCTCAGGACCTTATGGGGAGGATAAGCTAGAATAGTCTTTTAAACAAAGCCGAAAGAAATGGTTTTTTAGGGCAGGCCCAGATAATTGACATTTCCTGCCATATCGTAGTTCGTTCTTCGAGAAATGCAAGGATCAATTGAGGCGGTCTTTTATTGAACATTGCTTCAAAGATGGATCTACCGAGGTGGTTCTTTTTGGACAGAATATCTAAAAGTAAGGTATCATAAAAATGGTGTCTGCCATGTGGTTTCAGCCTGGTAAATGATACCCCTTCCTTTAGCAAGCTTATTAGTCTCTGGGTCATTTTCATAGAATTGGCAAACGTAAATCCTGTACTGGGTTTTGTCCATCCACCGGCAGATCCGATATAGCAAACACGATTAGTATTCCGTTTGTAGAAGTTGTATGCCGTCATGGGAATACTACCTTTTTCTTTTTCAAAAATTTTTCCGAAACTTCCAAAAGATCTTTTGAAAAGAGGGTATATTCTACAAGGCCTTCATTCTCCGAGAAAGGCAGGACATACATAAAACGTGTATTGCTTTTTTGGGGTAAAGAGAAATCCATAAAAGTGGCAACATTTTCCTGGAATATGGGTTTGTCTGCCCGTATGAACCAACCCACAAAATGTTGCTGAATCAGCGGATATTTTTTTTGTTCTTTTGGTGAAGGGGGTGTAAAAAGACTATTGAATACATACGAACCAGAATAGGTTTGAGCAGTTGTTCGAACTGCTACGAAATTTTCAGATTCCTCTATACTCAATACTGCTTCATGCCGGAGCGTAACTATATTGCTCTCTTCCAAATTTTGGTAGTGAAAGGAATAAAAGTCCTGTCCACGCAATGTTTTATATGAATAGGGCTGGATGTTTTTGATCAGCACCTGATTCACCCCTTTGAATTTTATTTCTTCCCATTGCCTGGTGAGAAGGGAATCGTAAGGACCGGACCCTTTTTCCCAATAAGACCAGGTTCGGTCATTTGAACGTGTGGTTTGTTTCTCAAGGAGTAAGATTCTATTGGAAGCAAAAAAGGGATCTTGATCCATTGCAGTAGCCAGCATAAGTCCTGCCGCTCCCGCCCCAATGATGATATAATCGAATTTATCCTGGACCATGCGAACCAAAAATACGAATTAGATCCAGCGTGCTGCTTATGAATTACTGAATTCGATATCTGACGCCCAAAAATCCTCGTATTCCCTGGTTTGGGCCATAGACATAGGAAGGATCAAAGCTAAGGCCATAGGGGTTATCTGCGGTGGGGCGTACATTTCCAGCGCCATCCGTCACGATTTGCTTATCAAAGGGGTCATTGGACCTGGCTATAATAAAAGGATTCCCCTTGTTCGGCGTCCAGTTCAGGAGATTTTTTACACCTCCGTACAATTCAAAATTGGCTATGCCCTTATGAGTGAGTTGAATATTCTGGATACTCCATACTGGCGAATACGCCTGGCGCGGATCCAGATCACTTAGCAGGGGAAGTCGCATGGGACCGTACAGATTACCGGTATAATCAATACTGAGATCCAATGAACGTAGTTCGTATGAAATATTCCAGGTGCCGGTATAGGATTCGGTAAGAACAGGCCTTTTTTCATTCCCATTCTCTACTTCCTTCACATCTAGCACGGTTGCACCCACAAGTACCTTAAGGCCAAACGGGAAGGCAAAGTCTAAATTGGCACTAAGTCCCTGAGAGATGGCGTGTCCGTCTAGATTATCATAAAGAATTAGATTGGGATTCGTATCGTAATCCGGTAAAATTAGGTTGCGGAAACGGGTGTAGAATGCCGAGGCATCCAGTCCAATAAACGTCCCGTTTTTCGCATAGATCTTTTGCAGGAAATTGAGATTTACATTAAATGAGCGCTCAGGTTTGAGATCTTCGGTAATCACAACATCTCTTGCGCCGGTTAAAGCCGCGTGTTCTTCTGTAAAGAGGTTGACTACCCTAAAACCGCTACCCGCATTCAAGCGGATCGTAGCATGTTCTCCCAATTGATATTTATAGG
Organism: uncultured Eudoraea sp.; assembly: GCA_947258555.1. GTDB lineage: Bacteria > Bacteroidota > Bacteroidia > Flavobacteriales > Flavobacteriaceae > HDS-28. Next base: position 4,970 of record CAMYJF010000042.1, read on the forward strand.
CCAGGCGAGGTGTAAATATAGCGCCATGCCTTTTGTCAAAATCCAGTCGGCTACCTACCAAAATCGTTTGTTTTGGTGTCAGCTCAATTTCGTCCTGAGCAAATATTCCGGGGATGACTATTTCATCGGCCTGGGTTGTTGCGGGGGTGTTATCGTTGTAGTAGGTATAGCGCAGGGCAGATCCTAATAGAAGGTCATGATTCCCGACTTTCTTATCCCAGGTAAATTGTCCAAAACCAATGCGCTGCTGGGCCAGATAGGGGAGGTCTCCATAGACTGAATTCTGATCATGATCATTATAGGAAAAGGAAAACAGGATCTTTTCGGGTATGGGGAGCTGATATTTTCCAAGTACTTCCCAGCGTCGAGTGTAAATACTCTCGCCATAGATCTCATCACCTCCGCGGTATTCCGGGGTCCATTGCATTTCACCACCCCATCGATCTTCGAAATAAATTCGGCCGGCCAGCGAAAAAATCCGTCCCTTCTCTCTGGGAAAGTTCCATTTCTGAAATAGGGAGATCCGATGTTGGAGCGTCAGATCGGTAAAATTGTCTCCATTATTATCGATCGGATTGTCATAGTTGAAATAATTCAGTCCTAATAGCAGGCTGGTTCCCTCCCCTATGGATAGTTTTCCACCCAGATCTAAATTGTACTCACCCCATCCGGTGAGGAAATTATCGGCCACAAAAACAGGTGCAGTTGGCGCATGTTTTGTGATCACATTGATCAAGCCGCCGACGGCTTCACTACCATACAAACTGGAAGCCGGACCTTTGACTACTTCGATTTGTTCGATCAACGAATTTGGAATGCCTGATAGGCCATAAACGCTGCCTAAACCGCTAACGATCGGCATGCCATCTATCAGTACCAACGTATAAGGTCCTTCCAGGCCATTGATATGGATATCTCCTGTATTACAGACATTGCAATTGATCTGAGGCCGCACCCCATTAATATTTTGCAGGGATTCAAAAATACTGGGGGTGGGGTTTTTTCGAAGAAAACTAGGGGCATATACTTCTACCGGAACAGGACTGGCTAATCTGCTAACGGGTTTCAAGGTGCCGCTAACCACAGTTTCTTCAAGCGATTCAACAAGTGCAATCAAGCTAATGTCAAGCTGTTTGGTTACATTATTTCTAAGCGTGATGCGCTGTCGAAATGTACCATAGCCCTGGTTACTCGCTATTAATTTGTACGTGCCGTCCGGAATATCAGCAATATGAAAAGCTCCATATTCATTCGTAGCAGTCCCAAATGAAGTTCCTTCAAGATAAATATTGGAAAAAGGCACTGCTTGCCCATTTTCTGTTACTGTTCCTTTAATGGCGTTTTGTCCAAATGCCAGGATGGGAAACAGGCAGAGAATGATCGCCCAGAAACCAGTTACTTTATTATAGAATATAAGCAAATAATTAATATTTAGACAAATCTAAAAATTAATTTATATTTATAAAAAAATATCTTTGTTTATATTTGAAAAATGACTCGCTCAGAAGAAAACTATATCAAGGCTATTTACCATCTTAGTGGTGGAGGTATGCATTCAGTACCTACAAATGCTATTGCCACCCAAATGGATACTCAACCTTCTTCAGTTACGGATATGATCAAGAAACTTTCTGACAAGGAGTACGTGCACTATAAAAAATACCGAGGAGTACATTTGAGTGAAAAGGGCATAAACACTGCACTTACCATTATTCGAAAGCATCGATTATGGGAGGTATTCCTGGCTGATAAACTAGACTTCAACTGGGATGAGGTCCATGATGTAGCAGAGCAATTGGAACATATCAAAAGTGAAAAGCTAATAGATAAACTGGATGAATTCCTCGACTTCCCCAAATATGACCCACATGGGGATCCGATTCCCGGGAAAAATGGAGAATTAGCACAAAGAAGCTTGCAACTATTAAGTGCTATGAAGCCGGAAGAAGAAGGAATTTGTGTAGGGGTAAAGGATTCTTCCGTTTCTTTTTTGAAGTTTTTAGACAAGCATAATATTGCACTTGGAGATCATATAAAGATCCTGGATGTCGAAGAATTTGACGAGTCTTTGAATATTCTGATCGAAAGCAAAAAATTACATATCTCTAAACGTATAGCTACCAATCTGTTTATTAAACCGATACCCGCATGATGCAACAGATCATAGATTATTTTGAATCGATAGATCCCATTTTAGCCGCCCTTTATGCCACCCTCTTTACCTGGGGATTGACTGCTCTGGGTGCGGCCCTGGTATTTTTTTTTAAAACCATGAACAGGGCTGTATTAGACGGTATGTTGGGATTTACAGGAGGCGTAATGGTAGCGGCTAGTTTTTGGAGCTTGTTAGCACCAGGCATCGAAATGAGCGAAGGCGAAGGGTTTATGAAAGTAGTCCCGGCTGCGGTTGGCTTCCTTCTAGGAGCACTCTTCATATATGGCCTCGATAAAATATTGCCGCATTTGCATATCAACTTCAAGGAAAGTGAAAAAGAAGGGATCAAAACACCCTGGCGCAGAACAACCCTACTTACACTGGCTATCACCATGCACAACATTCCGGAAGGATTGGCTGTAGGGGTATTATTTGGAGGTGTTGCCGCGGGTTTTGATGGGGCAACTATCGGTGGAGCTGTCGCACTAGCATTGGGAATTGGCCTTCAAAATTTCCCGGAGGGCTTTGCTGTAGCAATGCCTTTAAGACGTTTCGGACTTAGCAGATTTAAAAGTTTTGCATACGGACAAGCCTCTGCCATCGTAGAGCCTATAGCCGGGGTACTGGGCGCATGGGCTGTGCTTACATTTGAACCCATCCTGCCTTATGCCTTGTCATTTGCTGCAGGGGCCATGATTTTTGTCGTCGTCGAAGAGGTAATTCCGGAAACCCAATTAGACAAATACACCGATATAGCAACGCTGGGATTCATCGGAGGCTTTATAGTAATGATGGCGCTCGATGTAGGCCTCAGCTAAATTAGAGTACACGCATTCATTTGACATTTTTAATTGCCTGAACAAAGGGATATCCTTAAGTTTAGGAAAAAAATTTATCATGTCCCGGAACCTCTTCTTCAGCGTCTTTACTTTCCTTTTGATATTTAATCTATTTGGACAGGGAACTAAACCTCCTTTGTCCTACCTGGATGTATATGAACTCCAATATGCATCTGATCCACAAATAGCCCCTAATGGAGATTGGGTCGTTTACAGGCGGATGCAATTAGACATTCTAAAAGACCGGTCTGTAGGCAATCTTTGGATGGTGAAGTCCGATGGCAGCTCTCACCAAAAACTCACGTCCAGGGAAGGCAATGAATTCAGTCCGCGTTGGTCACCTACCGGGGACCGCATTGCCTTTGTAAGCAGCACTGACGAAGGAGCAGAGATCTATATGTATTGGGTATCAAGTGGTAAATTTGCCCGTCTGTCACAGCTGCCTTTTAGCCCTTCAGGTTTAAGCTGGTCTCCCCGGGGTAATAAACTGGCTTTCTCCATGTTTGTTCCCAAGGCCCCGCCAGTTATTGCCAAAATGCCAAAAAAACCCAAAGGAGCCAAATGGGCCAAAGAACCAAGGATAACTGATCGGGTATACCATGAAGCAGATGGCAGAGGCTATATTGAACCCGGATTCAATCATATTTTTATTATACCGGCAGATGGGGGTGCACCCCATAAGATCACCTCAGGCGACTATCATCACAGGGGCAGGCTCTCCTGGTCCAGTAAAGGCGATCTAATTTATTTTTCAGCCAACAGATCTGAGAATTGGGAGTATGATTTCAGAAATAGCGAGGTGTATTCCGTTGCCCTGAATGACGGCACGATCTCTGCACTAACAGATAGACAAGGTCCAGACAGCAGTCCGGTCATGTCTCCGGATGGAAGGTATATCGCATTTACTGGCTATGAAGACAAAGTTCAAACCTATCAGGTGCGCAAATTATATCTCATGAATGCTGATGGTAGCAGCAAGAAAGAACTCACCTCTACCTTGGACCGAAGTGTGGGGAGTGTACAATGGAATTCTAAAAGTAATGGACTTTATTTTAGCTATGACAATCATGGAAATACCAAGGTCGGGCATGTGACACTTGATGGAAAGGTAACTACTTTGGCAGACAACCTTGGCGGAACTTCGCTGGGTAGACCTTATGGTGGGGGCTCTTATAGTGTATCTAAAGATGGCACCATAGCCTACACCCATAGCAGACCACAATATCCTTCTGAAGTAGGTTTACGTGAGGTTAAATCTGGAAAAACCTCACTGATCACATTAATAAATAAATCGCTATTGAGTCGGCGTACCCTTGGCAAAGTAGAAGAGATCTGGTATACTTCCAGTTATGATGAGCGCCAGATCCAGGCATGGATCGTTTATCCTCCCAATTACGATCCCGATAAAAAATATCCGCTTTTAGTGGAAAATCATGGAGGGCCCATATCGAATTACGGTGACCGATTTTCTACTGAAATGCAATTGTATGCAGCGGCAGGATATATTGTCCTTTATCCAAATCCAAGGGGAAGCACAAGTTATGGCGAGGAATTTGGTAACCTATTGTATAATAATTATCCTGGCCAGGATTATAACGATGTCATGGATGGAGTGGATCATTGTATAGAAAAGGGGGTCGCACATGAAGACAGGCTCTTTGTTGCCGGAGGAAGCGCTGGAGGGATCATGACGGCATGGATTATTGGGAAGAATAATCGCTTTGAAGCAGCAGTCGTAGTTAAACCTGTGATGAACTGGATTAGCAAAACCCTGGTGGCAGATAACTATTTTGGTTATGCCAATTCCCGTTATCCGGGACAGCCATGGGAAAACTTTGAAGGCTATTGGAAATTCTCACCTGTATCCCTGGTGGGCAATATTCAGACCCCAACCATGGTTATGGTAGGTATGGAGGATCTTAGGACCCCACCAAGTGAAGCCAAACAATTGTATCATGCACTTAAGCTGAGGAAAATTGAGACTGTTTTTGTGGAAATACCAGAAGCAAGTCATGGTATCGCGAACCGGCCGAGCAATCTGATCACAAAAGTGGCTCATACCGTAGCCTGGCTGGATAAATATCAGCCTGAAGACAACGAATAAATGCCTAAGAGAAAGAGACATTTTGGGTTAAATGTGCTGATCATCCTTGTAGTGATCGCTTGCATTTTGGCCTTTGTTGCACATTCCAAGAACTGGATCAAGACTGAAGGAGATCGCGTTCAGATCCTATCTGGGATATTTTATGAGGATATTCAGATTAGTAAAATGGACAGTCTGAACTGGGTTGAGAAGATCCCTCAAATGGAGCGAAAACGCGGTTTTTCGGCTTGGGCTGTGGAAAAGGGAATTTTTATAGATAGCCTGAATCCGGACAAGAGAATTAGCGTATTTGTGGATAATCTCCGGAATAGAAAAATTAAATTGGTTTATGGTGATAGTCTTGTCGTATTTTTGAACTATTCAGATTCAGTTAAGACAGATATATTATTTGGTCAGCTAACCGAACAAAAAGAGATATCAAAAGCACAATTTTTAGAAGAAAATTAAGTTAAGATATTTGCAGTATCAAATCTAACTTTCCACATGAAACTATTGACTTTCTTCCTTTTCTTGTTTCCTTGCCTACTGCTCGCGCAGCATAATATTTCTGTTGAGATCAATAATGTGAAGACCTCCAATGGGACAATAAATGTGGCTGTATATGATGAATCAGAAGGATTTTTAAAGTTTGATCAGGTCTATAAGGCCGATAGTGCTCTGGCGAGAAAAGGTAAAACGGAATTGCATATTACCGGCCTGCCGGAAGGGGAGTACGCCCTGGCGATTTATCATGATGAAAATGGCAACAACAAACTTGACACCAATTGGCTAGGCATCCCAAAGGAGGACATTGGATTTTCCTATGGACGGATGAAGACTTTTGGTCCGCCTCAATTTAAAGAGTGCGCATTTACGCTAACAAATAATCAAAAAATTGAGATCTCCCTGTAGTTACTTGTAGGTAGTGATCTTGATGACTCCACCGCCTCCTCTGGACCCATAAATAGAAGTATCAGCTCCAGTTATCGCTTCGATTTCCTTAACATCAATACTTTGGACTAATTGATTGATATCCGTAAAGGAATTACCAACTACATATCCATCCAATACATATAAAGGCTGAACAACAAAGCTTCCACTGACGTCTGTTTGGGTCTTATTAAACACAGGTACTCCTCCCCTTATGACAACACCCGGTAATTGGCGAATGCGATTTATCAGGGAAATTGAAGCCCTGTTTTTCTGTTGAAGGGTTTCAGTCTCTGCATCGGGATTTGTGGCAACCTTACCAGGACCACAGGAAGCCAATGTAGCTGAACAAACAAGAAGGATAAATAACTGTTTCATATGTTTTTTCTTCTCATAATTTAAGGATTTCTGTAATTGGAATCCCTAAAATCGAATTATTCGATAAGAATTAACATATTTTTTGAAGTTATCTAAGCTTTGTAATCAAATACATAGAAATAAACATGGGTTTCTCGCGTTTAAGATAAAGGTCCTTTCCAGTTCACTACCGGTATGGCCCTAGCCAAACAAACCATAAATCGCCCTGATCATGCCTTCAAGAATTTTAACCGCATTTATTGTCATTTGCCTTCATTTTAGTATGCTGCAAGCACAGGAAGGTGTAAGTATTGATGGCCGACTCCAACCTATCCTCAATGAGTTTTTTGATCAATGCAAAAAGTATGATATTTCATACTACGAGAAGTTATTTCAACTGCAGGCCGTCGATATAGTTCAGAATCTGCCTCTAGAGGAAGATAATACTGTTTTAGGGATGGTAGCCAGGGACGAACAGGGCAATGTAGATAAGATCCTGATCAATTGGGCAGCAATGCTCGATCCTGAAATGCTCAAAGTGGTAGCCTTTCACGAATTCGCACATCACTTTTTGGATTATAAGCATACCTGTCAGGAATGTAATGAGATTATGGCGGTAACTAATACGAGCTATTTTGATATTGCCAGAGATTGGGAAGATCAGGTCGAACAGTTATTCCTTACATCACCTGCTTATCAGGAACGCGCTTCTAAGAAAGTTGTATCTAACAACCACGAATAATTTTCATTTAGCGATCTTGTTCCTAAATTACCTTCATGAATACAATTTTATTGGTCCAATTCATGGGCGCCCTTTTGGGAATGCTCGCCATAGTAATTGGCGCATTTGGAGCGCATAGGTTAAAAAATCAATTCACGCTGGAACAGCGGCTGCAATTTGATACAGGCCTGAAATTCCACTTGATCCATGCAGTTCTCTTGGTAGTTCTGGGATTTAACCTGGGATTTAATTCGCCCCTTGAAAATTATATCGCCTATTGCTTCATTCTCGGGACGCTCTTCTTCTCTTTTAGTATTTATGGATTGACCTGGGCTGCTTCACGAGATAAAAAAGCTAAATGGCTCGGTCCAATTACCCCTATAGGAGGCCTGCTATTACTTCTGGGTTGGGGATTGCTATTGTTCTATGGGATCGACTTTATCATTTAATTAATGACACCCACAATCGTCATTATCGCAGGAATGGGCCTCACCATTCTTTTTGGTCTGCAATTGCGGCAGGAGATACTTTCGAACGAGAAAGAAGAGTGCCAGGCCAAGCGACAAATAGACGAGTATGTCTTGAATAGAAGTCATTTTATTGAAGGATTTGATAGGCCAGCAATGCTACAAGATAGGCAAAAAGGGTCATCCCGACTAATTGCATCATTGGCCATTTCCAACTGTTAGTCTCTTTCTTTACAATGGCTAAGGTACTCATGCATTGCATGGCAAAGGCATAGAACAAAAGAAGTGAAATACCGGAAGCAAAATTAAATAATGGCTTGTTATTACCAACGTTAACTTCCATGGCCATCCTGTGTTTTATGGTATCTTCTTCTTCACTACCCACACTATAGATGGTTGATAGCGTACTAACAAAGACTTCCCGTGCAGCAAATGATGTGAGTACAGCTATACCAATTTTCCAGTCATAACCTAAGGGCTGCACCATGGGCTCAATAAATTTGCCCATGACCCCTATATAGGAATGCTCTAACTTAAAACTAGCTATTTCCTGTTGCTTAGCGTTCTCCTGAATTTGCAATAATTGAGTATAACGTTCTGCAGTAGTTACTTCTGCAAGTTGTGAATCAATATACTGCTGGCTTTGAGTACTAAACCCTTCTGTATTTATCCGTTCGGTGACCAATTCTTCCGCATTTTTGAATTCTTGTCTGTACCCATTAGAACCTAAGAACCACAACACGATGGCTATGGCCAAAATGATCTTTCCTGCGCCATATACAAAACTTTTTGTTTTTTCAACAGCAGCAAATAGAACATCCTTGATCCTGGGAACTTTGTAAGAAGGCATTTCCATAACAAAGAATTGCCTGTTACTTAATTTAAGTGTGTGATGCAAGATCTTGGCCGAAAGCAGGGCAGCAGCAAAACCTACGAAGTATAATAATAACAAGGTCAATGCCTGATAACTAAATCCTAAAAAGGTACCTGCAGGAATGACAAGGGCAATTATAATGAGATAAACAGGGAGACGGGCAGAACAAGTAACAAATGGCGTTACCAATATGGTGATCAACCGCTCTTTCCAGTTAGTAATATTTCTTGTGGCCATGATAGCCGGGATCGCACATGCTGCTCCTGAAATTAGCGGTACGATGCTTTTTCCACTAAGCCCAAATGGACGCATTAATCGGTCCATCAGGAAGACAACACGACTCATATAACCGGATTCTTCCAGGATGGCAATGAAAAAAAACAGAAAGGCTATTTGGGGGATAAAAATGACGATCCCAGCAATACCCGCCAAAATCCCTTCGGCGATAAGATCTGTAAATACTCCGGATGGTAGCGTAGTTTTCACCCACTGACCTAAAGCGGCAAATTGCTCATCGATAAAGTCCATCGGATAACTGCTCCAGTCGTAGATCGCCTGGAAGATCAGGAGAAGGATCAGAAAGAAGATGAGATATCCGAACACCTTATGCATTAGGATCTTATCAACTGTAGCCCTAAGTCCTTTGGCAGCATGTAAGTCGACCTCATAAGACTGTTTGAGGACATTGTTGATGAATTGATACCTGACGATCGTTTCCTTATGTTGTAAACGCTTTAATTCAGCATTGGATAAGGTTCCGAAATCTGATTTTTCTTCAAGCGGTTTCTTATCTATTTCACCAAAATTGGTGTCCTGCGTGATTACTAACCACAATTTGTACAGATCTTCATTTGGAAAAGCAAGTTTCAGTCGATCAAAATAATCCGGAGCGATACGGCTCGCATCTACAACAGGTTGGTTTGAAAGTGTTTGGTAGTTTGCCATGAGTTCTTTGAGCTCATCGATCCCTGTTTTTTTCCGTGCGCTGATCAATGCAATTCGCGTATCCAGGTCTTTTTCTAATTGAGGGACATCTATTTTAATACCCTTTCGCAACATCCGGTCGGCCATGTTTATGGCTAGGATTACGGGTATTTTCAGGTCTTTTATCTGGGTGTATAGGAGTAAGTTTCTTTTTAGATTCTCCACATCACTAATGAGGACAACGACCTCGGGAAAATCCTTATCATTTTTATTCATGAGTAACTCAACCACAACACTTTCATCGAGGGAAGTGGTATTCAGGCTATAGGTGCCGGGGAGGTCTATGATATGGGCTCTCAATCCGCGTGAAAGCTTACAAATACCTTCCTTTTTCTCAACGGTGATCCCGGGATAGTTCCCTACCTTTTGATTTAACCCGGTAAGCTCATTGAAAATGGAAGTCTTCCCCGTGTTGGGATTCCCGATCAAAGCAACATTAATGCTTTTACTCATGTTCGGCAGACTTAAAGGGTAACACTCCTATTTGGGAAGCAACAGTTCTCCGAATGGCAATATGGCTACCATTGACATTGACATATATTGGGCCATTTATCGGGGCTTCTATCAGGATCTCTATGGAACTACCGGGCAGGCAACCTAATTCCAATAATTTGATTGGAGGCATATACGCCTCAAATTCATCTATTATAGCAATTTCTCCTGGTTTTAGGTCGGTAATAGTCATTCTGCTTATTTAGAATGATTTTAAGTAAGAACAAATGTAACAGAAATAAGCGACTTTCTACTCAAGAGATCTTTACTTTTCATAGGAGGCTTTCAGTATCTCAATATCTTCGAGGATTTTCTGCATTTCTTCTCGATTAGTGCCGTCATATGTGCCTCGAATCCGCTTCTCTTTGTCCACCAAAATGAAGTTTTCGGTATGTATCATGTCATATGGGCCGCCATCACCATCACTTTTAGCGGCCAGATACGATTTTCGGGCAAGCTCATAGATCTGTTTTTTATCACCCGTAACCAGGTTCCATTTTGAATCTACCACACCTTTTTCCAGCGCATATTTTTTTAATTGGGCGACTGAATCAATATCAGGGGTGACAGAATGTGAAAGTAAAAGGACTTCAGGATCATCGAGGATCTCGGCTTGCAATACCCCCATATTTTCTGTCATGATCGGGCAAATACTGGGGCAGGTCGTAAAGAAGAAGTCGGCTATATAGATCTTCCCCTCATAGTTGGCTTGAGTAATGGTATCTCCATTTTGATTTACAAGGGAGAAATCTGCAATGGTATGATAGCGTTTTACATGCGTCATCGTACTGTCTACCAAAGAAGGATCAAATTGGGCAGGTTGGTAGACAGGTAAATAGGGTTTAGGTGTCAGGGCATTTGCGATCAGGTAAATAATGATCACTGAAAGGCCCAGAAGCACCCAGGCAAACGGCTTATATTTTGCAAAAAAGGATCCCATTAGTAAGAGGACAAAGATACATCAGCAGGGAATGCCTTAAAAGCCTTATCCTTAAAGAGCTACTAAATCTTTCTTAAAATACCAGGCAACAGCAAGCTTCTTTTTCATAACCGCCCTTAAAACTGTACTTTTGTGCGTTCAAATTAGAGACCCTAGGTATGAGTCCCATCCTTATCAAAACAATACAATTCTTTTTAAGCTTGTCATTGCTCATTGTTTTACATGAGCTGGGGCATTTTATTCCGGCCAAGATCTTTAAGACCAGGGTTGAGAAATTCTATTTGTTTTTTGATATTAAATGGTCACTATTTAAGAAAAAGATAGGAGAAACGGTCTATGGGATAGGGTGGCTGCCCCTGGGCGGTTATGTGAAGATCGCCGGGATGATAGATGAGAGCATGGATACGGCCCAGATGGCTGAAGAACCCAAACCATGGGAATTCAGATCTAAGCCGGCATGGCAAAGACTGATCATTATGCTGGGAGGGGTAACGGTTAACTTTATCCTGGCAGTGGTTATCTATATTGGAATGGCCTATTCTTATGGCGATCAATACATTCCCTTGAACAGCATAAAAGACGGACTCTGGATCACTGAGAAAAATATTGGAGACAAACTCGGTGTTCAAACCGGGGACAAGATCTTAGCTGTTGACGGGGAAGAAATAGAACGGTATAGAGATCTTTTTGGAGAGATCATAAACGGGAACCAGATCACGATAGAACGAGAAGGGCAGGTTATTGAGAAGGATATTCCTATAGATTTTATAGCGACATTACTCGAGGATGAAGAGAAGATCCGTTTTCTGAATTTCAGGATCCCTTTTACTATAGGTCCAATGCCGAAGGATTCCCATAACAAAGACTCCGGCCTTGAGAAAAATGATATTATCACATCGATCGGATCGGATCCTGTTAGCTTTTTCGATCAGGCTAAACCCTTGTTAGAGAAATACAAAGGTCAAGCTACAACCGTGACCGTTGACAGGGACGGGCAGACGATGCAATTTCCGGTACAGGTTACAGATTCTGCTACAATTGGGGTAAGTATTGGAAGTATTCTCTATGAGGATCTGGAAAATAAAGGCTTTTTTACTTTAGAAACTAAAAAGTACAGCTTTGCCGAGGCTATTCCGGCCGGGATCTCTCAGGGTTGGAATACGCTTTCGAGTTATGCCAAGCAGCTAAAGAAAATATTTAATCCGGAAACCGGGGCATATAAAGGCGTTGGTGGTTTTGCAGCCATTGGAAGTCTTTTCCCGGACACATGGGATTGGCGAATGTTCTGGAATACAACGGCCTTGATCTCAATAATCCTGGCCTTTATGAACATCTTACCCATACCGGCACTGGATGGTGGCCATGTAGCTTTTCTGCTTTATGAAATGGTTTCGGGTCGTAAGCCCAGCGATCGATTTTTAGAATATGCACAGATGATCGGGTTCTTCCTGCTGATAGCGCTATTGCTCTTTGCAAATGGCAATGATGTCTATAAGTGGCTGGTAAAATAGAAGCCCCAAAAAGGTATTGGGGTATTGCCAAGAATCCTTTATATTTGCGCACTCTTTTTGAGTAAACATTCCTCCTTACCTGCCTGCCGGCAGGCAGGGCTCAGAACTGAGCGGAAAAAGTGCTTAGTTTAAATGGTAAGTGGAACATGTCAGAGAAGACATAAAAAGTGGAACATGTCAGAGAAGACATAAAAATCAAAGAATATTCCTCCTTAGCTCAGTTGGTTAGAGCATCTGACTGTTAATCAGAGGGTCCTTGGTTCGAGTCCAAGAGGGGGAGCCAAGTAGTAGAGCAAAGCTCACTACTTGGCCGTGTAGTGAACTTTAGTTCTACTACGTGGCCAAATTATAATAAAACCATCGTGATCGCGATGGTTTTTTGTTTCTTACATAAGAACTGCACTCTAAGATCGTTTATTTCGGACATGATTCTACCCTACTGCGTTTATGTCCTACAAAGCCAAAAAGACTTTCGATTATATTATGGATATTCTACAAACCTGGAAAAAAGAATAATAGATCATAATTGCGGGAGGACAGACAGCACTCGAAATAGAAGCCCCCTCAAACTTATTTATTGCGAGTACTTTTTGAACAAAAAGGATGCGAAACGTAGGGAATCCTATTTTAAGACTACACAGGGAAGACGAATGCTCAAATTATTGTTGCGCCAAACTTTGAAAGAAATCAACTATCCACGTTAAAACACAACCATCCACGAAGTGGGTGGCTTTTTTTGTCAGAAAACCTTGGATGAGAACCTGCCTGCCGGTAGGCAGGGTTTATCCTGAGTTGTTATGCTGAGCTTGTCGAAGTCTAGTCGAAGGGAAGCCCAAGCCTGTCCTGAGCTTGTCGAAGGAAGGGGGAGCTCTAATTATCAAAGAGTTTCAGAAATGTAGCTCTTTTTTTATTCCTATTGTTTACAACCTCACTTACAACATTGCCAGAATACTTGGATTTTAGGGCTTTGATTGGTAAATATCCAGTCAAACAGATTCCTCAGATCCCTCCTTTTTTTAACCTAGATTAAGGGCATAATGTTAGTCCCTAGCTCGCCATGAATTGGCCTGAAGTTTAACAAGAATTCCAATGTTTTGTTTTAATCATGGGATGCCTTTTGTAAGAACGGCAATTACCCTTGGTGTATCTAATCAGTAGGCAATGAATGGAATAGGATTAAAGTATGGGAAATGGCTGGGAACGATGTAATAAATATTTGATTTTCAGGTTCATTTCGACTTGAATAAATTTAATTTCGGTAGCACGAATTGCGTTCCCGACCAAATGTGAATATTTCCTACCTTTAGGCGTCAACCAAGAGAACCTATGCCTGCTAAAGAGAAGGTAAAACTTACACCTGAGGATAAGATCATTGTCTACTGGGAAACCATCCGGCATATCAGCGAATTGCATCGCAATGCTGAGATTAAGGCTGCGCTTATCATGTCCTTTTATGGATTGGTGCTAGGGGTGGTCTTCGAAATGACTTTGAACATGGAATCGAACTTCCAGCCGAACGCCCTGCTCATAGTCATTGTGCTGAGCTATTTCTTTTTTGTCGGCCGGTCGATCTATTACGCGTTCAAGTGCTTTATGCCTCAGATCGAAACAAGTTTTGACAAGAACATGTTCTTCTTCCATGATGCGATCACGCATTATGGGGATATCTGCTCTTACTCAAGAAAATTCCACGGGCTGCTGGAGAATGATAAGGACCTTTATGACCAGCTGGGGCAGCAAATATTTGTTCACTCGCTAATCGCTTCCAATAAATTGAGCAATGTGAACAAATCTGTCCGTAACCTGGCTTACAGCTTCATACTGATGATGCTTGCTGTACTAACCATCCTGACAATGGTCTTTGTGCTTTAGGAAGCTTTTTTGAAAGACCCAGGGCTTCCGCTTTATCGTGTACTCTTTGGAGAAGTTGTGCCTTTTGAGGATCATGGTTGAGTTTGGCCCAATCTGTATGAAAGGAATGGTTTTCTAGGAACTTGACCTGCAACTGAATCCAGTCGCTTTCGTCCTTGACCACCCCGAAATGCATGAATTCCTTGTATAATCCCCCACTGATCTTCTCATAATCATCCCTACCCAGATAATCCAGGTCAAAATCCGCCAGGATCTCGTTATAGAGGTTTTTGGGCTGCTGAGGGACCTTGGTGGCACGTATCATACTATTCTATGTAAATCTACATAATCCACCAAATCGCTTAGTTTCCTTAGGTCTGTTTAGTTATTAAAAGTATAGGCCATTTAGAGTGCACACGAATATATTAAGTATATTAAGTGCATATTAATCAATAACTAACAACCAAACTGTATTAATTATGGAAACTGCAGAAATTATTTTTAGCGTTTTAGCGCATTGGGAACCTTATTTGTCCTCCTTGCCGTATTCGGAGCCCTTAAACTAAACAGGAAGAACTTTTTATTGGGGATATTCCTCTTCAGCCTGTTACCTATTATTGGTGAATACGTGGCGTATACGGACGTCGGTGAATGGGGCATGCTGGCCACTATGATGGCTTTTTTAGGTATTGCCATCGTCACCTTTCCCACAAAAGCTCAATATGGCGCGGATAATGTCGCAGCCATTGCGATTGCCCGAAAGATTGGGCTTGCCATCATCGCCGTTAATGCATTCCAGGCTTATATGATCCTGGGTGTTAGGGATGATGTCCCAAGCCAGTATGGATATATGCATATTGTCCTGGCTGCCGCTGTGATCTATGTGGTAATTAAATCGAATTCAGGAAAAGGCTTTAGCTGGAAATAACGTTCCGACCCATTCTCCCGATATCTAACAAAATTAAATATTCCATCGGACTGTTTTACAATCCGTTCGTTCGGGTCCCATAGGGTAATACTACACAAAGCCATCCACAAAGGCGGGTGGCTTTTTTGTTTTCTATAGTTGTGTTTTATAGGTCCGGATTAGCGGTCCTGGCGTTCGGGTAATTGTGGTCTTAACAGTTTAAATAAATAAATAAATAAACACTATCTTAAACAAAACATTCCTCCACAATTATTTCCGGATCACAGAATATGCCCAATGGAGTTACCGCAGAAGAATTGGCAGAAATACATCCGGTAGATTTATTCATCAAATCGAAACACAATTACCAGTGATCAGGTATTGCTGTGATAATAAAAGTTTATCGCACTGATCCAATAAAAGGATATAGCCCAGTTAGAGTAATCGCTAAGCAAGCAAGGCATTTCCATCGAAATGCGGGCTATCCATAATCAGAAATTAACCATAAATTAAATAATCTTGAAAAACACAGTCAAAAATTTAGATGCCTCCGTCATTGAAGCATTTGCATCCTCGTTGAGAGGTACAATCATAAGGCCAATCGATGCAGGTTATGATGAGGCACGAAAAGTGTATAATGGAATGATCGATAAACATCCCGGCATGTTGGTCATGTGTGTTGATGTTGCCGATGTTATGGCTTCCGTAAACTTTGGGCGGGAAAACGATCTGCTGCTCGCCGTCAGAGGTGGCGGACACAATGGTGGCGGACTGGGACTATGCGATGAGGGCCTTGTCATTGATCTATCCGGACTAAAATTTGTTAGAGTAGACACCTCTGACAATACAGTGAGAGTTGGTGGCGGAAATGTTTGGGGCGAGGTAGATCATGCCACCCATCCTTTTGGTCTTGCTGTCCCTGCAGGTATAATTTCAACTACCGGTGTTGGAGGGTTGACACTCGGTGGAGGTGTGGGTCACCTTTCCAGAAAATACGGATTGACCATCGATAATTTATTGGAAGCCGATATGGTATTAGCCGATGGGAGCTTTGTTACGGTCAGCAAAGATCAAAATGAAGATCTGTTCTGGGCCATTCGTGGTGGCGGCGGAAATTTTGGCATAGTGACCTCGTTCAAATTTCAGGCACATCCGGTTAAAACGGTAATTGGGGGACCTACATTATGGCCGATAGAAAGGACGGAGGAAATTATGGAATGGTATCATAATTTCATTCATGATGTTCCTGATGAATTGAATGGTTTTATAGCCACTATGATCATTCCGGGAGCACCGTTTCCTGAATTTTTACACGGTAATCAATATTGCGGTATTGTTTGGTGCTACACGGGTAGCCAGGAAGAATTTGACAAGCTGGCAAAACCAGCTATGGATCTGGATCCGGTTTTCGCCTTTGTGGGCGAAATGCCTTACCCGTCAATTCAAACCCTGTTCGATGGCCTGATGCCTCCCGGGTTGCAGTGGTATTGGCGAGCCGATTTTTTTAATGAATTAAGTCCGGCCGTTAGCGCAGAACATCTAAAATTTGGATCCCAAATCCCCACACCCTTATCTCAAATGCATTTATACCCGATCAGCGGGGCTGCAAGTCGAGTTGGGGCGGAAGACACGCCTTGGGCATACCGGGATGCAAAATATGCAGGTGTAATTGTTGGTGTTTCGCCCGATGCAGGTGACGCTGATAAAATCACGGAGTGGTGTAAGGATTATTGGGAAGCATTGCATCCATACTCATCTGGCGGAGCCTATTCCAACTTTTTGATGGACGAAGGCCAAGAAAGGGTGCAAGCAAGTTATAAGCATAACTATGAACGACTCTCAAAAATTAAGGGGAAATATGATCCACAAAATTTGTTCAGCGTCAATCAGAATATTAAACCCAGTTAATCTGTAATCCCAAGTCATCGACTTTACTGCCAATAAAGCGTAAGCCATTGTGGACTAATGGCTTTTTTTGGTTATATTTATAAATAGCCCTAGAATAACTTTCCCTCTTCAGTTCCTTTTTAAAGGCTCTAGTCCTCTTTTCTTTATTTCACTTGACCAGTCTGAATTTCAGATACGGCGTAAGGCCACATATATTTAGCTAACTATAAACCAATTAAAATGAAAAATCTATTATTATTTGGGCTCATGCTTTTATTGAGCACATCCATTTATGCTCAGAGGAATGACAATGCCGTCTATTTGCATACCTGGGAGTATACTGCAAAGAATGGCATGCAAGATGATTTTGAAAAAGCTGCTGCCAAGAAAACAACCATGTTTAATAAAACCCCGGAGACTGCCATAAGCACCTACAGAATTATTACAGGTGCGAATACTGGTAATTATGTTCGTGTACAAGGAAATCAATCTCCGGCAGATTATGATGTGGACAGAAGCGCTGAAGGGAACTATTGGAATGATAATGTGTCCAAATATCTGGCAGGGAATGGAGAGCATGTCAGATGGCAGAAATTAAACAATGGGTCATACGATCCTGATCCTGAGAACTCGTCTCCTTCTAAGTACGTTGGAAGAACATTTTTTAACGTCAAGGCGGATAAGGTCCTGCATTTTCGAAGGGCTATGACTAGAATATCCAAAGTGGCTGAAAAAAGAGGATGGGGAGGAAGATCATTATATAGGCTGGTCAGTGGAGGAAATAGAAATCAGTTTGTTTTAGCAATAGGGTGGGACACTTATAAACGAGCGGAGAGACAAGAATTGGAAACAACTACTGAAGAAGATTATAACGAACTATTTGGATGGGGCACATGGGATGAAGACTGGAAGAATTTTGATAAGACGCTAGAATACTGGGGAGAACAAAGAGATCTGCTGCAGTACGTTCCGGAAATGTCTACTCCTATGACAAATTAAAACAGGAAATTTTCCCACTTTTAAGGAAACCAGGTAGCAGAGCCAAGTAGTAGAGCCAAGTAGTAGAGCGGAGCTCACTACTTGGTCGTGTAGTGAACTTTAGTTCTACTACATGGCCATAAACTAAAAACCATCGCAATTGCGATGGTTTTTTTATTGGATTAAACGCTCTTCTTAAGCCAACTTGGCTTTGTTTCTTTTTGTCTTAAACGATAACGCCTTTTTTACACGGCTATTTTTAGACTTGTAAACACGCGCAACAGTATTCTCGTTTGTAGTAGAAGTAACAATGCTCATTGTAACGGTATCAACCTTAGCTTCAGAAGTAGAATCCTGAGCTTGAGCCGCTACTCCGATAAAAAGAACAAAGATTAAAGTTATAAGCGTTTTCATGTCTTGCGTTTTATATAATTAAAACGCAGCATGACAGGGGTATCTAGGTTCTAAATCGCTGAAAACCAATTAATTCTCGGTATTCGACAAAAACCCTGATTAAGTGCAAAAAATCATCGACGAGCGTATGAAACCTCAAAAACACTTGGGCGATGTTAGGCGTATTTTATCGAGATTTCAGCCTGAGATTTCAATAAAATTTAGGGGTTTGGGCAGGTATTCTTAATAAGATGGAATTCAATACTAAAACGGATATACTATTATAATATAGGCGTCTTTTTATTTAAAAGATTTAATTGCCATTCGTTTTGAGGCATTTTATTTTAGGGCTACAGTTAAAAAGAGTACCTATTAAAAAATTACTTTACAACAATATTTTTTCTACATCGTTTTTATAGATGAGACTTTAAATCAATGTTCTGGATAATTGTAAATGCTAGTTGGAATTCTCTGTAGTAATATTCTTTGATCATGAAGAATACCTTGTTATTCGCCTTAATCATATTAATCAATTTGTCCGCGTGTAAAATAAGTCAGCCAAAAGCTACTTATAAATTACAGCAGGCGGTGCTTAATAATGAACCGTCAAGCGTCAAAAAATATTTAAATAAAGGTGCACTAATTAATTATAAGGAACCTAAAAGGGGATGGTCACCTTTACTTTATGCTTGTCAGGGAGGCTATCTCGCAATAGTAGAGGTTTTATTGAGAAAAGGCGCAGATCCCAACCAGCAATCTGAATTGGACAAAGTGTTCCCCTTGCAACGTGCAGCATCCAATGGCTATTTGGAAATTGTTGAACTCCTTCTTGAATATGGTGCAGATGTGAATCAGCAAGACAGCAAGCACAGGGCAACGGCATTAATGTTTGCTTCATTAAACGGGCATTCCGAAGTTGTAGATATGTTGGTTGACAATGGAGCCTTACTTAATGTTAGAGGGACCAGGGGCGAATCTGCTTTATTTATAGCCGTTTCCGCGGAGCAAAATGAAGTGGTTCAAAAACTTCTGGCATATGGTGCCAATAAAGATCGACCAAACATATATGGTACGACATGTTTACAAAAGGCAATTGAATTACAGAATAATGAGATTATCAATTTATTAAAGGACAAATAACATGAAGAATGCCATTTTAATAATCCTATTGATAGCATTGGGTTGTGGAAATTTATATGCGCAGATCAATATTCGCCAGACTAACGTTCTTGAACTGGAAAAAGTAGATTCTAAGAACTTTCATCAAGTGACCATTCAACCAGAATCTTTTACCTTGGAATTTGAAGGAAAGGAACTCATGGTTTGCGCCGGCTTAACTGAAGATCTTTTTTTGCATACGAAAGCGGAAACAGATATCAATGCAGATTTTAACTCCTATTTTTTCATTTTTAAATTTTTAGCCATGGAAGGAAATGCAGATTACCTTCCTATTGGACCCGATGAAGCGGCTTCATTGAATGAAACGCACGGAGCCAAAATTACAGAAGAGGGTAAATCCACATTTACAGTAAACTCATTACAAGTAAGTGGGGAGAAGAAGCCTATTAGCGCTTTTGATAGATTTTTTATGGCTTTGTGGAATGATCAGAATAAAGATCAATTCATAGATAAAAATGAACTACTACACCTAAAAGTTGTCGTCCAATAGGCTGAACTACCCATGGACTAGGTTGTCGTTTACCAAAAAATCTATGTGTTTTTAAATCAGGAGTTAAAATCAGCATCCATTTCTCCTTCGCCTATAGGTTCTTTCCCAGTCCGAACATGGCCCATATTCAAATTCAAATTATAACTGAAATAAATGGGTTTTTCATTTCTCAAAATATCCAAAACACTGGGATACATTGACATTGGATAGCGCAAATACACCAACTTATTCCGTTTGTCATAATTATTGGGAGCTAGGGTTTTGCCATCCGGATAGAAATTTATCTGAAGAATAAAATCATCATCGTGATAACATTTAATTAGAGCACGGGGGTATACGCGATTTTTTTCAGCACCTCCGGATTGAAAGTGCACCCAATATTGCGTTATTTCACTATTTATTACCTTCATTTTATCTTGTTTTTAGTTGATTTTTGAGACGATAAGATAAAGATAATTTTAGAAGAAGTATGTAGATGTTAAAGAAATAAAACTTAAAATATTTATAGAATCTATCCTTCGTTCTTGGGCCAGAGCCAACCTTTTGTGAAAGCATTTAGAGCGCGGCTGCGCCAGTTAGGGCATGGAATAGGATTTTTAGGATTATTTAAATACAATGGTCTTATTATTGTATACCATTACTTTTCGTTTCAAATGCTTTTTGATGGCTCTCGCCAGGACGATTTTTTCAAGATCACGCCCTTTAATTATAAGATCATCGATAGAATGTGCGTGATCGACATGGACGACATCCTGCTCAATGATGGGTCCTTCATCGAGATCTTCTGTGACATAGTGACTCGTTGCTCCTATGACCTTAACGCCCCTTTTGTAAGCTGAATGATAGGGTTTTGCTCCGGGAAATGCAGGCAGGAATGAATGATGGATGTTTATCACTGAATTTTTAAAATCAGTCAGGAACTTCTTTGATACGATCTGCATATAACGGGCAAGGACTATGAAATCTACACTATGCGAGTGTAATAATTCGAGCTGTTGATCTTCTGCTTCTTTTTTATTTTCAGATCTAACAGGAATATGGTGAAAAGGAATTTTGAACGCATCGGCAATGGGTTCCAGATCTTTGTGGTTGCTTATGATCAGTGGGATCTCAACGTCCATTTCCCCGGATCTATATCGCCCTAATAGATCATAAAGACAATGATCATATTTAGATACCATCAGTGCCATAACAGGCTTATGCGCATCTGAGGTAATTTCATAATCCATTTGAAAGCGTTTAACAGAGCCCTGTTCAAATTGTTCTTGAAAACGAAATGCTGAATCTTGATGTTTAAAAGCACATTCGATCCTCATAAAGAACACTTTTTCATGAACATCAACATGCTGGTCTATATAGACAATGTTACCCTGGTTCTCGGCAACACAATTTGTCGTGCTCGCGATGATACCTTGTTTGTCTTTGCAGCTGATCAGGACTGTCAGATGTGCCATTTGCTTTTATTTCGTTGCCAATCAGTGGAAAAAAGAGCGACAAAGATATTATTTTATTTAACCTGAAAATGGCTATATAGTATTCTGGTATTAGTGAGAAGGACAACTTACAGATTCAATTTTCCAGGTACGGACTCTGGAATCCTAAATTGCGCAAACCGAGTTGCACATCTTCATTGGCCATGAAAAGATCCCATAAAAGGCCGGTTCGGTAATTTTCGATCATCACGGGTATAGGTCCCTGGTCAATGGCCAGATAACGGGGTACATACCAATTATGCTCAAAGGAAAAAGCGTCATAAGGGCCAAATTGACCGATCAGCGTATCATGTTCACTGTACAGATATCGGAGCATAGCCATGCTTTTTTCAGGTGTGTACGGCATGGAAGATAAAGCCGCAGTAGGGGAGATCACACCAGGGTCGTCTCCAGGCCTGTGAGCGGCATAGAATTGTAAGGAGTAACTGGAAGTAAGTCCCCACATATTCTCGCCGTACCCTTTGTACTTTTCAGGATTATCGACGCAGTAGCGGTAGTGGATCCTGGCATGATTTTCATTTAATAGCCAATAGTCTGCAAAGTTGTCGGTCAGGCCTTTTGGATTGAGGCCTAAATAGGAATAGTGAGCCCAAAAAAGAGGTCCCACGGGAGCATCATCATATTCATAGTGGTCCAGTTCGGTGTTCAGACCATAATAATCAACACCTTCGCCAATGGCGCCGGATCTTGCCCAGCCATTCTCATAAACAGACCTACTGACAGGATATGTAGGCGATGCGGCAGCCAAAACGTATACAATAAGTGCTTCGTTATACCCGCCTATTGGAAAATTCATCTCCCATTCATAATTGGGGCTCCAATGCCAATACAAGACATTCTGATCCCGCGTATACCAGTTCCATTCAACACCTTCCCAAAGTGCTTGTATACGATCAATCAGGGCTGATTCTTCAGATTCGTCCGGATCCAAGTATTGCTTTACCGCTAACAAGCCTTGAACCAGAAATGCTGTTTCTACGATATCTCCTCCATCATCCATTTCACTGAAAGGATAAACCGTGCCATCCGGATTGAGCCAATGCGGCCAGGCCCCATGAAACCGGTCTGCTTTTTCTAAAAAACCAAGAATTCTATCCAATCGATCTAAGGCCTGACTCCTTTCAATAAAACCTCGATCCACAGCAATGATCATTGCCATAAGCCCAAAACCAGAACCTCCGGTTGTAATAATATCGGTATTATGGGCTCCATAGACATTATCTTCATGATAGCGTTCCCTGGCCATCCCGGAAACCGGTTCGGCTCCATCCCAGAAGTAATTAAAAGTTTGGCTTTGTACAAGATCCAGCAGGGCGGAATCCGCTGTGAAATTGTTTGCGTCAGGAGCAATTGTATCGGTGTTTTTACGGCAGGCAGATTGCCATAGAAGGAGTAAAAGTATAAGGGTAATCTTTTTCATTAAGCCAATTAAGAGCCAATAAGATAACCATAATAAGGCTATTGAATTCATTGTATTAAAAACCGTATTTTAGTCGTCCTGTTTTGGCCCCATAGTTCAAGGGATAGAATAGAAGTTTCCTAAACTTTAGATCCAGGTTCGAGTCCTGGTGGGGCTACGAAGTAGACATACCAAAACCACGCAGTGGTTTAGAAAGCGCAGCTTTGGAATCGAAGTTTATCCTGAGTGTAGTAGTGGGAAGTCCTGGTGGGGCTACGAAGTAGACATGACAATAACAATGCAGTCAACGGTCAACCCCTCGACTCCTGCTTCGACTGCGCTCAGCATGACAGCTCGGGGTGACAGCTCGGTTCGAAATGACCTTGAACTAAGAACTATGAACTAACAACTAAGAACCTGCCTAACAGTCAACCCCTCGACTCCTGCTTCGACAAGCTCAGCATGACAGCTCGGGGTGACAGCTCGGTTCGAAATG